>JANNNB010000172.1:0-27348 GCA_031398325.1 Actinomycetes bacterium | reverse complement strand
GTCTGCGCCAGCTGGATCTCCTCATCGGTGTAGGCCGCGAAGTCCTTGTGGCGCAGCACCTCGGCGGCCGAGAACCGCAGCTCGATGGTCTCGTCGTCGTTCGAGTCGTGTTCGTCGTCCGAGTCGTCGTCCGAGTCGTCGTCGGTGTCGATCGCGATCGTGACGTGCAGCGGCGGTTCCTCTGCTGGCATGCCCGATCCGGTGCGCCCCTCGAAGAAGACGGCGAACGCTCGATCGAACGGGTCGATGTCCTCAGGGCGCCGTACGAGCGTCGTTCGACCGGCCCAGTAGACGCCATCTCTGGTTGCGAGCCCGACGGCGCCGAGCGCCTCGGCGAACGCATGCGTCGAGCTCGCCGGCACCGCGAGACCGATGCCACGGAGGATCTGTGTGAACGCCACAGCGATCTCTGCCGGGTCCGCGTGAGCGGCTTCGGTATGGGCTGGTCTCGGAGTTCGTACGGTTCCGGGCGCAGGGGGCGGAAGGATCACCCGTGGAGCAGGCCCTTCTCGAGTGCCTGCTTCACGATGTCGGCGATGCCGTGCTGCTCGATCCGCTGGCCGTCCTCGCGATACTTGACCACCGCGCCGAGCGTGTTCGCCACCATGGCCTGGTCGAGCTGCGTCGCTCCGAGCCGTCCGAGCGCCATCGCCCAGTCGATGGTCTCCGCGACACCTGGCGGCTTGTACAGGTTGAGTTCGCGTAGCGCTTCGACGGCACCGGCGACCTGCCGGGCGAGTACGTCGTCGACGTCGGGCACGCGGAGTTTGACGATCGCCACCTCGCGTTCGAAATCGGGGTGTTCGACCCAGTGGTACAAGCATCGTCGCTTGAGCGCGTCGTGCACGTCACGCGTGCGGTTCGAGGTGAGCACCACCAGCGGCGGGCGACTCGCCCGGAAGACGCCGATCTCGGGCACGGTGATCTGGTAGTCGGAGAGGACCTCCAGGAGGTACGCCTCGAACTCGTCGTCGGCTCGATCGATCTCGTCGATCAGCAACACGGGCGGCGGGCCCTCGATCGGCTCGATCGCCCTGAGCAGCGCACGCTTGATCAGGAACCGCTCGCCGTAGAGCTCGGCCTCGAGCTCGTCGGCGGATCGTGTGGCGGACTCCCCGGTCGCCTCCGTGGCGCGCAAGTGCAGGAGCTGGCGTGCGTAGTCCCAGTCGTAGACCGCCTGCGATGCGTCGATGCCCTCGTAGCACTGCAGACGGATCAGCTCACCGCCGGTCATCGCCGCCAATGCCTTCGCGACCTCGGTCTTGCCCACCCCTGCTTCACCTTCGAGGAGCAAGGGCCGCTGGAGTGAGATCGCGAGAAAGACGGCCGTGGCGATGCCTTCGTCGGGCAGGTACCCCTGACCGGTGAGCGCCGCCGCCACGTCGGACGGGGTCGCGACAACGGGCGGCGTCATACGGCGACGATATCCAGGGTGCTGCCCATCAGGTCGACGAAGTTGTCGTGGTAGAACGCGTGACGCGCCGCCATGTCGGTACCTGCCAGGGACGCCTCGAAGCGCTCGATCGGTCGGCGTCCACCCTCGACGTGCGGGTAGTCGGACGAGAAGAGGCAGACGTCCGGCCCGGCCTGTTCGATGATCCAGCCGACGTCCTCGGTCGGATAGGGGGTGGCGCGGATCTGGCGACGGACGTACTCGCTGGGCCGCATCGTCAACTGCTGGAGCCGGTCCTCGTGGCGGACGAATGCGTCGAATGCGGACTCCATCTGGCGCATCCAGGACGGCAACCAGATCGCTCCTTGCTCGATCACGCCGAACTTGAGCGACGGAAACCGTTCGAGGACCCCGTCGAAGATCATGGTGGCCAGGGTCTGCGCGGGTGGCCCTGGGATGCCCATGTAGTCGACCGACCGGAAGTTCTCCTCGCCGCCGTGGAAGTCCGGTGGGACGGGCAGCCCGTTGTCGAAGTAGCTGGGGTCGATCAGGTCGCCCGTGCCCCCGACGTGGAAGACGATCGGGATGCCGGCCTCGGCCGCCGCCGCCCACACGCCGTCCAGCCCGCGGTGGCTCGGTGAGTGGCCAGGTGGGCAACCGGAGGCGATCAGCAACGCCGCCGCGCCCATCTCGATCGCCTCGGAGGCCATGGGGGCGGCACGGTCAAGGTCGAACAATGGGACGTACAGGGTCGACAGCAATCGATCGTCGACCGAACAGAACTCCGCCATTCCACGGTTGTGGGCGCGGATCGCGCCGAATGCCAGCTCGTGGTCGCCGGAGTGCTCCCAGTCGCGAAGGCGTCGGTTGTGGAACGTGTTGAACATGAGCTGGCTCGCGAATCCGAGCAGGTCGAGCGCTCGCGGCCGGTCGTCGGCGACGAACGCTCCCGTGGCGGCGAAGTTCTTGCGGAGCATGATCTCCTCCGCCTCGGCTGCCATCTGCTCCTCGGAATGCAGGCGTGAGACGAGTCGGTCGAATGCTGCGTCGAGATCGTGGTCGACGTCTTGGACCTGTTGGAGATCCTCGGTCTGGCGGAGCTCGTTGCCACCCGGGTACCGCAGCGGTGCGAGCCGTTCGCGAAGCGCCGGGTCGGCGTGGTCGCGCAGCCAGTTCGGTGTCTCCATGATGTGCGCGTCGGCATCGTGGACGATCAGACCCGTCGAGTTGTACCCCATCGTTCAATCCTTGCAGCAACCTGCAACGCCCGGGGTCAGGCAAGGACGTTGCAGCTCGACCACTGCCAGCACGATGTCAACGTGGCGGGCATGATGTCGGCCGTGACGGAGATTCGAATCCACGCACCCGAGGCCGATCAGGTGTGGGTGGTGATCGACGGGATCGACACGCCATTGGTCAAGACCGGTTCGGTGTGGCGGGGCAGTGTTGTGGAGGGCACGCACTACGGGATTCGCGCGAGCGGCCCCGAGGCGGCCCGATTCGATCGACGGCGCATCCTGGTGGATCCGCACGCGACCGAGGTGTGGTTCGCCGACGATCACTGTCGAGACGATGCCCGTCCTGGCCGTTATGCCGCCGAGGGCTCGAGTCCGCTCGCCGTTGCCTCGTCGTGGCCCGAGCCCCGATCGGCGCAGCGCACCGAGCGGCCGCTCGTCGTCTACGAGGCGCACGTACGAGGCCTCACGAAACTCCGTCAGCGCGACGACGGCGGAACGTTCGTGGCAGCCATCGCGGAGCTGCCTCGGCTGCGGGCGTTGGGGGTGAGCGTGATCGAGCTGCTGCCGGTCCACCAGTTCGATCCCGACGAGGCCAACTACTGGGGCTACATGGCGCTCGTGTTCGGCGCGGTGCACCGGCAGTACGCCGCTGGGCCGAGCGCGGCGGCCGAGCTGGCCGAGCTGGTGACCGCGGCCCATGACCACGACATCGAGGTGTGGGTCGATGTCGTCTTCAACCACACCACCGAGGAGGACGAGCTCGGCCCCACGTACAACCTGCGCGCGCTCGCCGATCGCAACTACTACGTCGTCAACGACGACGGTTCCTACGTCGACGAGGCAGGAACCGGGAACATCATCGATGCCTCCTCACCTCCGGCGAAGGAGCTGGTGATGGAGGCGCTCGACCGTTTCGCCGATCTCGGCGTCGACGGGTTCCGCTTCGATCTCGCGAGCGTGTTGGCCCGCGATCCGGACTTCGTGCGCTCGATCGGCGATTGGGCACAGGAGCGAGGGGTTCGCCTCGTCGCCGAACCCTGGGACATCGCCCGCTACCTCGTCGGTCGCGGGTTTCCGGACGCGCGATGGATGCAGTGGAACGATCGATTCCGAGATGACATGCGAGGGTTCCTGCGCGCAGAACCCGGGCTGGTGCCATCGGTGATGCAGCGGTTCCAGGGAAGCCCAGATCTCTTCGACCGGGCCGAGCAGACGGTGAACTTCCTGACTGCGCACGACGGGTTCACGATGTACGACCTGGTCGCGTACGACGTGAAGCACAACGACGCGAACGGGTGGGGCAACCACGACGGCACCGACAACAACCGTTCGTGGAACAGCGGATGGGAGGGTGACGAGGGCGTCCCCGACGAGGTGATGGTCCTTCGTCGGCGTCAGCTGCGCAATGCCATGTGCCTGCTGCTGCTCAGCCGGGGCGTGCCGATGTTCGTCGCCGGCGACGAGTTCGCCCGGACGCAGCTCGGCAACAACAACCCGTACAACCAGGACAATCTGACGTCGTGGGTGGACTGGGGCCGACAGGTCGAGTTTGCCGATCTCGAGCGGTTCGTCGCACGGCTCGTGGACTTCCGCAGCGACCACGACGTCCTGTCGGATCACACGAACTGGTGGGGGGATCGTGTCGAGTGGTTCGGCGTCGCGGGGCCGCCCGACATGTCGTTCGAATCACGGTCGATCGCGTTCCATCTGCCGGGTCTCTACGTGATGGTGAACATGTGGTGGGAACCGCTCGCGTTCCAGGTGCAAGCGCCCGGTGATTGGCAATTGGTGATCGACACCGCGTCGCCCGACGGCTTCGTCGATCCAGTTGGTGCGCGGGGTCAGGCACCGCGCACCAACTCCACGATCACGCTCGAGCCGCGAAGCGTCGTCGTCCTCGTCCCGGCGTCCTGACCGCGACCTGGCCCCCTCCGGACCCGATCCCGAGGGGGCCAGGTCGGGCCGCATCACGGTCGGAGAATCGCAGTCAGGAATCGAAGCCGAGGCCGAGCTTGTCGAGCGAGCGCAGCCAGGCGTTGCGTTTGCCGGTCTTGTCCTCCCGGTCCATCGACCAGCGGGTCGCCTGGATGCCGGCGAATCGGAACGGTTCGGGTGGGAACGGCAAGGGCTTGTTCCTGACGAAGTCGGTCTGGGTCGCGATCGATCGCCGTCCGCTCAGCAGATCGAGCATCACCGCGCCGGCGAACCGCGTCGCAGCGACGCCGAGCCCGGTGTAGCCGAGCGCATATGCCACCCGATTGGACATCGCCGTTCCGAAGAAGACCGAGAACCGGGTGCTCGTGTCGATCGCCCCACCCCACACGTGGGAGAACTTCACGTCCTCGAGTTGTGGGAACGTCTCGAAGAAGTGCGACGACAGCTTGGCCCACGTCTCCGGCCGGCTCTCGAGATCGGACGACACCTTCGAGCCCCAGTAGTAGATGGCGTCGTACCCGCCCCACAGGATCCGGTTGTCCGGCGTGAGTCGGTAGTAGTGGAACTGGTTGGTGATGTCGGACAGTCCCTGGCGGTTCGTCCAGCCGACGGATGCCAATTGGGCCGGTGTGAGGGGCTCGGTGACCAGGCAGTAGTCGTAGACCGGGATCATGTACTGACGAAGGCGCTTGAGGAGCGGCCGATCGGCGTTCGTGCCGAGGACGACCTTCGCGCAACGTACGTTGCCGAGCGGCGTGGTGACGAGCATCCCCGCACCGTCCTTTTCGATCGACGTCGCCTTCGAGTGCTCGTAGATGCGCACCCCGAGTTGCTCGGCGACGCGCTTGAGCTCCCACGCCAGCTTGGCCGGATCGACGGTTGCAGCTCGGTTCGTGCGGTAGAGACCGCCGACGTAGGTCGGCGAGTTCACTTCGCCCCGCATTGCGTCCTGTTCCAGCCAGGTGACGCTCTGGCCGAGCGATCGGAGCAGGTCGTGCTCCTCGCGCAGCTCGTCGATGTACGACGGGGGATGGCTGGTGGTCGCCACGTCGATCACCCCGTTGCGCTCGTAGTCGCATTGGATTTCGTACCGCTCGATCGCCCGCTCGATGTCGTTGAGGTTCTGGAGTCCGAGGTCTTCGAGCAGGTCGAGCTCGTCGGCGTGACGATGCATCCCGTTGAAGACCCCGTGGGTGAGCGTGGACTCCATGAACCCGCCGTTGCGACCGCTCGCGGCGCCGCCGACTTCACCTTTGTCGATCAGCACCACGTCTCGCGACGGGTCGCGTTCCTTGGCGATCACGGCGGTCCAGAGCCCGGTGTACCCACCGCCCACGACGCACAGGTCACAGTGTTCGTCGCGCACGAGCGTCGGGTTCGACTCCGGGATGTCGGCGCTCTCCAGCCAGTAGGGCACCGGCTCGGCATCGGCAATCGCATCGAGCGCTCGGCGGGGGTCTGGCAGGTCGTCGGCGTCGTACTGGTCGCTCATGATCTCACTGGCCCCGATCGTAATCCCCCGCACCAACTGTCTACGGTTCCCACATGGAACTTGGTTTGACCGGTCGTCGGGCTGCGGTCGCTGCGGCGTCATCCGGGCTCGGACTCGCGTCGGCCGTGGCATTGGCTGCAGAGGGGGCGCGTGTCGTGATCTGCGGACGTGACGCCGAGCGGCTCGACGAGGCGGCACGCAAGGTCGGCCACGGATGCATCCCGATCGTCGCGGACGTCGGTACCGCCGACGGCGCTGCCGCATTCGTGGAGGAGGCGACCGTGGCGCTCGGCGGGCTCGACATCCTCGTGCCGAACGGCGGTGGGCCGCCCGCCGGAAATTTCGCGTCGACACCTGTAGAGGCATATCCCACTGCGCTCGACGCCAACCTGCTCGCCGTCGTGGCGATGTGCAAGGCCGCCGTACCGGCGATGCAGGCACAGGGGTGGGGTCGCGTCGTCGCGATCACATCGCTGTCCGTGCGCCAGCCGATGGCCAACCTCATCCTGTCCAACACCGCGCGGGCCGGGGTCACCGGCTTCCTCAAGACGCTCGCGCTGGAGGTCGCGGCCGACGGCGTCACCGTCAACAGCGTGCAGCCGGGGCTGCATCGAACGGCACGAGTCGAGCAGCTCTACGGCGGCGACACCGTTGCGGCGATGACGATGGGCGATGCCGACGACTTCGGAGCCATCGTGACGTTCCTGTGCAGCGAGCAGGCGAAGTTCACCACAGGCGTTCAGCTACACGTCGACGGTGGCGCCTACGCCGGCCTGCTCTGAATCGGAGCGGCCATACGTGCGACCGCGGGCCCAGCCGGTCTCGATCCGGTTCCACATCAGGAACGACAACCCGACGACCGCCCATCCGGCGAGTGCATCGACGAAGTAGTGCTCACCGAAGTACATCAACGTGACGGCCATGGTCAGCGGGTACAGCAGCATGAGCGCTCGCAGCCACCAGTTCGTGACCCACGGGAAGAAGAAGACCACGACGAAGAGGGCGAACGCCGAGTGGAGCGAGGGCATCGCCGCAACCTGGTTCGCCCAGTCCCGGCCGGTGTCCCAGGCCTTGACGAACGAGCCGAGGCCGATGTGGCGCCAGCCGCGACCCGTGGGGCGTTCCAGCGGTGCGAGGACGTCGAGTTCGAGCCCGAGGTTGTTTCGCCCGCCGGCGGCCATCCACGGTGGCACGGTCGGCAGCAGCACGAACATGGTGCAGGCGATGAACAACACGGTCGCGAAGCGGCGCATGTAGCGCACCCACTGGGTGCGGTTGACGATGTACAGCGTCGCGATTACGACCGGTGGGACGAGGAAGTGCGAGTAGTAGACGATCGATCCGACGACGTCGTACCAACGAACGCTGTCGGGCCCCTCGAGGAAATGGCGCTGGAGCCAGACGGTCGCGTCGGTGCCGAGGAAGATGACGCGATCGATGTTGCGCACCGACTCGATCTGGATCGGCATTCCGACGCGGTCGGCGATCCCCCGGCTCTCGTCGTACGCGACCCACATCAGCACGAACAGCCCGGCGTCGCGTAGGAGCCGGAGCCAGTCCTGCCACGGCCGGCCGATCGTGCCGACCACGAGGAACAGCACGACCGACAACAGCACCGAGATCCGGTCGATGATGATCCCGTTCTGGACGAACCACCACACGTAGGCGACGACGTACGCAGCGATGGCAGCCAGACGGATCTGGTGCCACGTCGCCTCGCTCAAGCTCCCGAGGGCGCGCGATGGCAGCGGCTCAGGGTCCGCTCGCGGGGCGTCGAGATCGATGTCGGCGTCGGGAATGGCGGACGACATCGCCGAGACGTTACCTGGCGTCCACCTTGCGTCTATCTCACCGACACGAGCGTGGGGACGTTCAACTGACCGCAGTCAGATGACCGCGGTCAGATTCTCGTGTTCAGTTGCTCGCGGTCAGATGGTCGCGGCTTCGAGCGCGCGGCGTGTGAGAACCTTGGCCAGGTGGGTGCGGTACTCGACGCTGGCGTTCAGGTCGGCCTGTGGCTCGGCATCGGCGACAGCCAGCGCGGCAGCGTCTTCGATCGACGCCCCACTCGACAGCGCCTCCGACACGCTGGAGGCGAGGATCGGAACCGAGCCCATGTTCACCAGTCCGACGCCCGAGTTGCCGTTGCCACGCCATGCCGCCACCCCGACGATGGCCCAGTCCTGGGCGCGCCGGTTGAACTTCTGGAAGCTCCAGCCGGCGCCGTTCATCTTCGGCACGCGGATCTCCGTGAGCATTTCGTCGGCGTTCAACGCCGACTCGAAGAACGTCTGGTAGAAGTCGGCGGCGGCGATCTCACGGGTTCCGTTGGGGCCTTGCGCAACGTAGGTGGCCCCGAGGGCCAAGGTGGTGGCCGGGAGGTCGGACGCCGGATCGGCATGAGCGAGCGAGCCGCCGATCGTGCCGCGATGGCGCACCTGCGGGTCGCCGACTTCGCCCGCAGCGTGGGCGAGCAACGGAACGTGCTCCTTGAGCAACGCCGATGTCTCGACGTCCATGTGGCGCGTCAACGCCCCGATCGCGATGTGGTCGCCTCCGTCCCGGATGTACGACAGATCGCTCAGCCGACCGATGTCGATGAGTACCGACGGCTGGGCGAGACGAAGCTTCATCATCGGCAACAGGCTGTGGCCGCCGGCGATGAACTTCGACTCGTCGCCGTGTTCGCCGATGAGGCTGATGGCCTGCTCGGCCGATTCGGCACGGACATAGTCGAAAGCGGCGGGGATCACGGGTTGCCTCCATGGTTGTTCTGGGCAGTGGGATTGGCGTTGTTGTCTCGAGCGCGGTTGATGGCATTCCAGACGTTGAGCGGGCTGGCCGGCATCGGGACGTCGTGGACGCCGAGACCTGACAACGCGTCGACGACTGCGTTCATGATGGTGGGTGCGGCGCCGATTGTGCCAGCTTCGCCGACGCCCTTCACTCCGAGCGAATTGGTGGGCGACGGGGTACACGTGTGGCCGAGTGTGATCGGTGGGACATCGCTGGCCGCCGGCACCAGATACTCGGCGAGCGTGGAGGTCTGCAGGTTGCCGTCGGAGTCGTAGGTGACTCCTTCGTAGAGGGCTTGGGCCATTCCCTGCACCACGCCACCGTGCACTTGACCGTCGACGATGTTCGGGTTGACCTGCACGCCACAGTCGTCGACGGCCACGTACTTCAGGACCTCGACGTCGCCGGTCTCGACGTCGACTTCGACGGCGCACATGTGTGTGCCGAAGGGCCACGAGAAGTTCGGTGGGTCGTAGGTGACCTGCGCTTCGAGATTCGGTTCCAGACCGTCGGGCAGGTTGTGTGCGGTGAACGCCTCGAACGCGATTGCCGCAAGGGGCATTTCCTTGTCGGGCGAGCCGACGACGCGGAACACGCCGCCGACGAACTCGAGATCGTCGGGGCTGGCTTCCATCTGGTGGGCGGCGATCTGCTTGGCCTTGTCGATCACCTTGTCGCAGGCCATCGCGACCGCGACGCCGCCGACCGGCAGCGACCGTGAACCGTACGTGTCGAGCCCGAGCGGGGCGATCGCCGTGTCGGAGTGCAACACGTCGATGTCGGCGGGGTCGATGCCGAGGCGTTCGGCAGCGATCATCGACCATGCGGTCTCGTGGCCCTGTCCGTGAGGGGCGGTGCCGGTGACGACCTGGACCTTGGCCGTCGGCAGGATGCGAACCGTCGCTGCCTCCCACCCGCCGGCCGAGTAGTTCAGCGAGGCGAGCACGCGTGAGGGCGCCAGCCCGCACATCTCGAAGTAGCTCGCCACACCGATGCCGAGGCGTTTCGTCGCACCCTCGACGTTCTGGGTGGCCTGGCGGGCACGGAGACCTGCGTAGTCGAGCAGTCCCTCGGCCATCGTCGCTGCCGCATCGTGATCGCCGGAGTCGTAGGTGAGCCCCGTGAACGCCTCGTACGGGTAGCTGGCGGTCGGGATGAAGTTGCGACGACGCAGCTCGAGCGGATCGATGCCGATCTGCGCCGCCAGCGAGTCCATCGCCCGCTCGATCGCGTAGGTCGCTTCGGGCCGTCCTGCACCTCGATACGCGTCGGTGGGGGTCATCGTGGTGAACACCGAGGTGCACGAGAAGTCGTACGCCTTCGGGAGCTCGTACACGCCGGCGTACAGGAACGCGCCGAGGATCGGGATGCCGGGCGTGACCAGCTGCAGGTACGCGCCCATGTCGCCGATCAGCCGGACACGGACCGCCGTGAGACGCCCGTCGCTGTCGGCGGCGAGTTCCATGTGTTGGATCTGCCCGCGCCCGTGAATGGTGGCCACGGCGTTCTCCGAGCGCTCCTCGTTCCACCTGACCGGCGTGCCGTGCTTGCGCGCCAGCGCGACGCAGAGCAGTTCTTCGGCATACACGTTCAGCTTGGCGCCGAACCCGCCGCCGACCGCCGGTGCGACGACGCGCATCTGGTGTTCGGGGATGCCGAGCGTGATCGCCGTCATCACCTTCAGGATGTGGGGCACCTGGGTGGACGAATACAGCGTCATGTCCCCGCCGAACGGTTGCGGCATCGCCACGACCGCTCGTGGCTCCATCGCCATCGGGATGAGCCGCTGCTGGACGTATCGTTCGCTGACGGTGTACGCCGCCGCGTCGAACGCCCGCTGGACGTCGCCCTCCTGTTCCTCGACGAGCAGGTTCCACGTGTACGACGAGTTGGTGCCGAGTTCCTCGTGCACGATCACGCGATCGGACAGGGCGTCCTCCAGATCGATCACCGCCTCGAGCGGGTCGTACTGCACGTCGATCGCCTCGATCGCGTCGCGAGCGATCGCGTCGCTGTCGGCCAGCACGACTGCAACCCCGTCGCCGACGTAGTGAACCGTGTCGACCGCGAGCGGATAGTGCGTCGGGTTCTTCATGTCGTCGGTGACCGGCCACGCACACGGCATGGGTGCCGCCCAGAGCGATTGCAGATCGGCGCCGCTGTAGACGGCGCGTACACCGTCCATCGCGGCTGCTGCGGACCCGTCGACCGACAGGATGCGGGCGTGGGCGTACGGGCTCCGCAGGACCGCGAGATGCAGTGCACCCGGCACCTTCATGTCGTTGGTGAACACGGCCTCACCGGTGAGCAGCGCAGGATCCTCCTTGCGCAGCATCCGTTGGCCGATGACGCGGTTACCGCCGCCGATCGATCCGTCGGTGATGGTTTCGTCGATGACTGTCATGTGGCTGGACCCCCATCCAGTTGACGTTCAGTTCCCCCGGAATTCAGCGCACGGTCGTGCGAGCGGACCGATGCCGCTCGTACGGCGTGTGCTCAGGCGCCGGCCGATGCTGCAGCGAGCACCGACTTGACGATGTTGTGGTAGCCCGTGCACCGGCACAGGTTTCCTTCGAGCCCGAGCCGGACCTCTTCTTCGGTCGGATTCGGGTTCTCGAGCAGCAGGCTGCTCGCGGCCATGACCATCCCCGGCGTGCAGTAGCCGCACTGGAGGCCGTGATTCTCCATGAACGCCTGTTGCATCGGGTGCAGCGTCCCGTCAGCGGCCGCCATGCCTTCGATCGTGCGGATCTCGCAGCCGTCGGCCTGGACGGCGAGCACCGTGCAGCTCTTGACCGCTTCGCCGTCGATGTGCACGGAGCAGGCGCCGCACGACGAGGTGTCGCAACCGACGTTGGTGCCGGTCAGGCCGGCCTGTTCACGGATGTAGTGGACGAGCAGCGTGCGCGGCTCGACGTCGTGCGTGTGCGACGTTCCGTTGATGCTGACGGTGACTTCCACGGAATCCCCCAAGTGGCTCGGATTGGTTGTCCTCATCATGCCTCATTCGCGCACCGGACGATGAATGCGGCCGGTCCGTTGACGACGTCAGGAGGTGATGGTGCTGAAATCCTTGACTGCGAGCACGACCAGGAACCCGATGACCACGAGACCGAAGATCGTGTAGTGCCACCGCTTGGAGTGGTTCGCTCGCCAGAATCGGCGGACGCTGAAGACGATCGACACGATCGCCAGCATGCCGATGATCAGACCGATCACGGGGCCGACGCCCTTCGCGACGCCGATCAGGGGCAGCACGAACGGGAAGAAGATGTACATCAGGACGCATCGTGCAGCGCTGATGAAGATCGACGTCTGGAATGCCGAGCGGGCTTCCTCGGCGGTCGCCGTCTTGCCCTCGGGGAGCCGGAGCAGCGTGCGCATGAATCGGTCGGCCGACGACGCAGGAACGACCGCGGAGGTCGAGCTGGAAGCCGGACTGCCGGCAGGATTGCCAGCCGAGTTGCCAGAGGGTGCGATCTCGGTGCTCATGGACGGACACGACGGTACGTCGCGTCGACGGCCGGCACAACTTCGTGGGGGACGTCGACGGCGGTCACCGCACCAGCACCGACGAGTTCGTCCCGGTCGCCGAACCCCCAGGTGACCCCGATGCAGTCGATCCCGTTCAGCAGCGCACCTTCGACATCATGATCGCGGTCGCCGACCATCACGACGTGCGGGCCGGCGTCGACCCCGAGCTGGCCAAGGGCATAGGTGATGACGTCGGCCTTCGTGCGACGAGTGGAGCCGACATGAGCGGTGGCGCCGGCCTGCAACGCAAATGCATCGGTGAACCCGAAGTGCTCGATGATGCGGATCGCCGTGTGTTGGGGCTTGGCGGTGGCGAGCGCCAGGACGTAGCCGCGGTCGACGAGATCGGTGAGCATCTCTGCGACGCCCGCGTACACCTCGTTCTCGAAGAGCCCGATGTCTTCGTACCGGACTCGATACGTCTCGACCACCCGTTCGACGTCGCCGGGCGGGACGCCGAGTGTCGGCAGGGAGAGTTCGAACGGAGGCCCGATCACGGAACGCACCTGTTCGTGGGTCGGGGGTTCGTAGCCGCAGGCCGAGAACGCATGCTGCAACGACCGCCCGATGCCGAGCGAGGAATCCGAGATGGTGCCATCGAGGTCGAGCAACACGTGCGTTCTGCCAATCGATGAGGACCCGTCAGACATTGCGGTGAAACGTAACGCGGAAATCCGCCCTCCGGCCGTGTTCGGCAGCCGTTGGGCGGATCGTTCCGCCGCTACTGGATCACTACCGGACTGGTAGCGGTTGGAGCATCTGGGGTCGGCAGCGACGTTGGTGCCGAAGCCCGATCAGCTCCCGATCGAGCTCAGTTCCTCGGTGCACTCCTGGAGACGGTCCGAGTCGGAACTGTCGACGTTGCCCGCCAACTCGGCCGCTGACGCGGAGAGCTCCTGGCCCTGAGCGGCGATCGCTGCTGCGTCGCCGCTCGTGGGGTCGGCGAGGATCTCGTCCATCGCGGTCACGAACTCGTCGACCTGCGAACAGAACGCCTCGACCTCGGGGTTGCCCTCCGAACCTTCGGAATCCGAATCGTCGGATGCTTCGGTGCCGTCCGGAGCCTCGGCCCCGGTGTCGGCGGGGGAATCGTCGTCGCTGTCGGAGCCGCAGGCGGTCCCGAGGAGCGCCAGCGGCAGCACGGCGATCGCGACGATGCGGAGCGGCTTGTTGCGGAGTGACTTGATCATGGTGTTGGTCCTTGTCTGGTTGTTCGTGTGTTCACGCTGGTGATCCCGTGTCATGAGCATGCGCACGGCGCCGGGATACATGACCGTTCCCCGCTGGTCACATCATGAACCTGCGAACCGGGCGCGACAACACGATCAGGCCCATCGGGACTGAATCGGGACCTCGCCGATCGGTGTCGGCGGGGCGTCGGGTGTCAGCGACCGCGGAGAATCTCGCGGATCAGCGGCTCGTAGTGTTCGAGCGGGTTGCTCGTGTAGTCGGCGTCGAAGGCGGTCTGGTCGTACTTGGCGCAGAACTCTTCGGTGTGGTCGAAGAACGGCGAATCGCGGAACTCCTCGCGAGCGTTCTGGTCGAGGCCGATGTAGTGCCAGAAGTAGTAGCCCTGGAACGCCCCGTGGTTCTTCACCATGAAGTAGTTGGCCTCGGAAACGAACGGCTTGAGGATCGACGCAGCGATCTCGGGGTGATTGAACGGGCTCAGCGTGTCGCCGATGTCGTGCAGCAGAGCGCACAGGACGTACTCGTCGTCGCGCCCGTCGCGCTCGGCGCGCGTCGCGGTCTGCAGGCTGTGCTCGAGGCGGTTCACCGGAAACCCGCCGTGGTCGATCTCGAGGTCACGCATCAACTCGATCACGCGGTCGGCGACGAACGACTGGGTGACGTTGAGCTGCGGGGTGATGATCGCCCAGTCTTCCGCGGTCGACTCCTCGAACGATTTGAATCGCGCTCGCGGATGCTCGATCTGTTGATCGGTGTTCTGTTGCTCGATCGTGTCGGTCATTGCTGCTCCTCCGGTTGGTGCGTGGGGTCAGGCACCGCGCACCAACTCCACCATAATCGGCCGCGGTCGCCGTTCTCGCTGCGGCGTGGTGCGCGGTGGCTGAGCTCCGGTTCAGCCGGCGGCGCGGATGGCTCGCCAGACCCGTTCGGCGGTGGCGGGCATGTCGATGTGTCGAACGCCGAGGTGGCTGACCGCGTCGACAACGGCCGACTGCACGGCCGGCGTGGAACCGATGGTGCCGGACTCGCCGATGCCCTTGGCGCCGAGCGGGTTCAGGAAGGTCGGCGTCTCCATGTGGACCACCTCGAAGCTGGGCAGTTCGGCCGCCGAGATCATGCCGTAGTCGGCGAGGTTCGACGTGACGGGGTTGCCGTCGTCGTCGTAGCGGACCTCTTCGAGCAGCGCCTGCGCGGTTCCCTGGGCGATACCACCGTGGATCTGGCCTTCGAGCAGCATCGGGTTGAGCACCCGTCCGGCGTCGTCACAGGCGACCTGACGGAGGTGCTTCACCTGGCCGGTCGCGGTGTCGACCTCGACCACCGACACGTGTGCGCCGAACGGGAACGAGGCGCCGCTTCCGCTGTAGACGGTGTCGATCGTGAGCGGATCGTCGGCGGCGGACGCCGCTGCCAGATCGGCCCACGTCTTCGACACGGCGGGGGTACCTGCGACGTGGAACGCACCGGCGTCCTTGTCGAGCACGACATCGGCCTCGTCGGCTTCGAGGAGTGAGGCGGCGAGCTTCTGGGCCTTCTCGACGAGTTCGATGGCAGCCTTGTTCACTGCGGAGCCACCGTGTTGGAGCGAGCGGGAACCCATCGTGCCGCCGCCCTCGGGCACGAGGTCGGTATCGCCCCACACGAGCGTGATGCGGTCCATGGGGATGCCGGTCTGCTCGGTCGTGATCATCGACCATGCGGTGTCATGGCCCTGGCCGTGCGGTGACGTGCCGGTGTAGACGGTGGCCGAGCCGTCGTCGTGCACCTCGATCTTCGCGTTGTCGCCGGCCGGTGGTACGCCGCCGGTGATCTCGACGTAGACGCTCACACCGATGCCGAGTTGCTTGTCGTCACCGGACGCGCGACGGGCCGCTTGCTCTGCGCGCAGGTCGGCGTAGCCGGCGGCGTCGAGTGCCTTGTCGAGCGCGGTCTCGTAGTCGCCGACGTCGTAGGTCTGGCCGATCGACGTCGTGTGCGACTCCATGAACTTCGGGATCAGGTTGATCCGACGCACCTCAGCCGCATCCTTGCCGATCTCCGCAGCGAAGATGTCCATCGCTCGTTCGATGGCGGCCGTCGCCTCGGGCCGACCGGCACCGCGGTACGCGACGGTCGGTGTGGTGTTCGTGACGACCGACGTGGTGCGCACCTCGATGTTCGGGATGTCGTACACGCCCGATGCCATCGGCCGTGTCATGAACGGAGCGAGGATCGCACCCATGTCGACGAAGGCGCCCGAGTCCTGGATGACGTGCAGTTGGTAGTGCGTGACCTTGCCGTCGCGGGTGCCGCCGAGGGTGACGTACTGCACCTGCGCACGACCGTGGCCCAGGCCCATCATCGATTCACTGCGCGTTTCGGTCCAGCGAACCGGCCGCCCGATCCGCTTGGAGATCGGACCGAGGAGGATCTCCTCGGCGTACGTGCCGATCTTGGCGCCGAACCCGCCGCCGACGTCGGGGGTGATGATGCGCACGGCATCGCCGTCGACGCCATTGACGGCGGCGATCGACGCCTTGCCGCCCTGGGCGTGCTGGGTCGACAGCCATTGGTAGACCCGTCCGTCGACCCAGGTGGCAGCCGCGCCTCGTACCTCGAGCGGACAGGGTGCGACACGCTGGTTGACGAAGCGGCCGGTCACGGTCACTTCGCAATCGGCGAAATACGTGTCGGCGGGCGCGTTCTCCGGCATGCCGAGCACGGTCGTGTCGAACACGACGTTCGACCCGGCGGCTTCGTAGATCAACGTCGTGGATGTCATCGCCGCCTCGATGTCGACGAGGGCCGGCAAGAAGTCGATGTCGACGAACACCGTCTCGGCGGCGTCGGTGGCCTCGGTCTGGCTCTCCGCGACCACGACGGCCACGGGCTCGCCCACGTAGCGGACCTTGTCGCTCGCGAGCGGCGTTCGAGCGACCATCGGGTTGAAGTTCGACGGCACGGGCTGCAGCTCGAGATCGGCCGCGGTGTAGATCGCGATGACGCCAGGCATCGACGCGGCGTCGGCCGTGTCGATCGACAGGATCGTGCCGTGCGCGGCCGACGAGCGGACGTACACGACGTGTGCCGCGTTCGCCAGCAGCTCCTCGTCGAGATCGCCGACGTACACGCCGCCCGTCGTCAAGAACTTCGGATCTTCCTTGCGCAGGACCCGCTCGCCCAAAATGCTGCCAGCCACGAATTACCCCTCGTTCGTCGTCGGCCGTTCGACCGAATTGATCTTGCTGCGATGGCGGCGGCGCCCCCATCGATCGGGCCGATGCTCGGACCCGAACGCCCAACCTAGTCGGCGGTGGTGGGCGCGGGCCCAGCCTGGCGTGCAGCGATGATGCTGGTGACCACGTTGTACGGCCAGCCGTCGGGCAGATCGGTGGGCAGCGGCGGCAAGGGGAGGATCGATGACCGTTCCTCACCCGCTTCGACAAAGCCGATCTCTTCGCGCGCCGCCTCACGGATCCCGTCGTCGGTCTGCAACCGCTCGACCTCGGCGGCCAGTTCGACGTTGACCTTCTCCAACTCGTCGAGCTGCGCCTGCCGCTGTGCCAGGTCGTCGCCCTGATCCCGCCAGGTCTGGATCGGCAGCACGAAGATCGCGGCGCCGAGGACGGCGAAGACGGCGAGCACGAGCAGCACCGCGGCGAGCGCCACCTTCGGGCGACGCGAGATCCGCTTCTCGACCGGGATCGGGCGGGTGAAGTCGCCGAGCCGTGAACGACCTTCGTCGGCAGCCGCGGCGGGCGGACGCTTGATCGATGTCGTCTGTGACCGGCTCACGCGCTCATTGTCGCAGGCCGACCCCACATCCCCACGTCATCTCCGACCCCGTCTTTCGGGAAGTTGCTCGTCAGTGGAGGGGGGCGAGGGCGGCGCGGCCGCGGTACGCGGCGTTCTCGCCGAGGTTCGCTTCGATCCGGAGCAGCTGGTTGTACTTGGCGACGCGATCGCTGCGGCACGGGGCACCGGTCTTGATCTGGCCGCAGTTGGTGGCGACCGCGAGGTCGGCGATCGTGGAGTCCTCGGTCTCGCCCGAGCGGTGGCTCATGACCGACGTGTAGCCGTGGCGGGTCGCGAGGTCGACGGTGTTCAACGTCTCTGTCAGCGAACCGATCTGGTTGACCTTGATCAGGATCGAGTTGGCGACGCCCTTGTCGATGCCGGTCTGCAGGCGTCGGGTGTTCGTGACGAACAGGTCGTCGCCGACGAGTTGCACCTTCGAACCGATCGCCTCCGTGAGGGTGGCCCAGCCGTCCCAGTCGTTCTCGTCCATCGCATCTTCGATCGACACGATCGGATACGTGTCGACGAGCCGCTCCCAGTAGCCGGCCATCTCACGCGGCGACAACACCTTGCCCTCGCCGGTCAGGTGGTACGCGCCGTCCTTGAACAACTCGCTGGTGGCCGGATCCATCGCGATCGCGATCTCGTCGCCGAGCGCGAAGCCCGCCTTCTCGATCGCCTCGACCAACATCTGGATGGCGGCCTCGTTCGAGTCGAGGTTCGGCGCAAACCCACCCTCGTCGCCGACCGCCGTCGACAGGCCCCGATCGTGCAGGATGCCCTTCAACACGTGGTACGTCTCGGTACCCCAACGCAACGCCTCGGAGAAGCTCGGCGCGCCGACCGGCATGATCATGAACTCCTGCATGTCGATCGAGTTGTCCGCATGCACGCCGCCGTTGATCACGTTCATCATCGGCACCGGGAGCACGTGCGCGTTCGGTCCACCGACGTAGCGATAGAGGGGGATCTCGAGTTCGATGGCCGCGGCCTTGGCCACTGCAAGGCTCACGCCCAAGATCGCGTTGGCGCCCAACTTCGCCTTGTTGTCGGTGCCGTCGAGGTCGAGCATCAGTTGGTCGATGCCGCGCTGGTCGAGCGCGTCCATGCCCTCGAGGACGTCGGCGATCTCGTCGTTGATGTTGGCGACGGCCTTGCGGACGCCCTTGCCCCCGTACCGGTCGCCACCGTCACGCAGCTCGACCGCCTCGAACTCGCCGGTCGACGCCCCCGACGGCACGGCGGCGAGGCCGAGCGATCCCGAGTCGAGCAGCACTTCCACTTCGACGGTGGGATTTCCACGCGAATCGAGGATCTCGCGTCCGACGACACTCAGGATTTCACTCATGGCTGCAAGGTAGTGGAGCCCGGCACCGGCGTCTCGAAAACTGAAGTGGCGACCGGCTCGTCACTCGGCGGGTCGACCGTGATGATGGGCAGCTCGGCCGTGACTTCGCCGAGATAGCGGAGTTCGTCGGGGGCATCTGCGAGCACATCCGCGATGTAGGTCTCGAGCGCTCGGTCGAGCGGGATGTCTGCGTCGGCCGCCTCGGACAGGAACCATCGGTGTTCCAGGAGTTGGTGGAAGATCTCGGCCGCTTCGAGTTTGGACTGCAGCTCGGGCGGAATCTGAGCCATGAGCGGCTCGAATCGCTGATCGAGCCAGCGCACGGCGATCACGTTCTCCGGCAGTGGACGCAGCGGATTTCCCGACTGAGCGCCCTCCTGCGTTCGCTGCTGTTGGAGTTCGGTGCCGAACGCCCTGATGTCGCCGAGCAGGCGGCGGGCCTGGTTCTCGGTGGTCTCGAGGCCCGTCAAGCTCTTCAGCCGCTCGGAATGGAATCCGTGTTCGACGACCCGCGGTATGAACCGAAGTCGTTCGCCGTCGGGCGACCCGATGATCTCCATCTCCTCGACGTCGTAGCCCAATTGATGCAGGCGTTGGAGCCGCTGCTCGATGCGGAACGTCTCGCCGGACGCGAACTCGTCCGGCGCCGTGAGCTCGGTCCACAGGGACGCATACCGCTCCTCGATCTGGGCCGACACCTCCCACGGGTCGATGTCGGCGGCCAGACGACCACCCATCTGGAGGTCGAGCAGGCCACCGGCGACGTTCTCGGTCGCGATGTTGAGATCGAGTTGACGTTGGCCGTTCGTGAGGGTCGGGTAGCGCTCGCCGGTCTCCAGATCGATCACGTAGGCCGCCAATGCGCCGGCGTCGCGTCGGAACAGGGTGTTCGACAACGAGCAGTCGCCCCAGTAGAAGCCGGCGAGATGCAGCCGCACGAGCAACCCGACGAGTGCGTCGAGCATGCGTTCGCCGAGGTACGGGATGGTGAGGCCGCGTCCGGCGAGGAGTGTGCGGTACGGCAGCGAGTAGTCGAGGTGACGGGTGATCAGCATGCCGTCGACCTGGTCGGGTTTGCCGGTGAGGGCCGCGACGACCTCGGCGGTGGGCAGCCCATCGTCGGCGAGTTCGCGCAGCAGCCGGTACTCGCGTTCCACGAGCGCATCGGGCAGCTCCTTGATCACGTAGCTGACGTCGTCCAGTTCGATCAGCCGCACGACGTGGCGGTGGAGCCCGAGTACGCCGTGCATCCCGTCGAGATCCCAGTCCTCGAGGCGATCGCGAAACGGCAGACTCGCGAGCTCGGCGTGCGCCGACGGATTGGCGATCTGGAGCCGCATGCACACAGTCTGGCCCGGTTGCGATCATGAACTTTTCCTCAAGTGTCTCGCTGGGGGTGCCGATGGTGGCGACATGGAACCCTTGGGTCCGTCCGGCGACGTGGTGGTGGGCACACCGACGTCGAGCGCGCCTCCACCGCCTCCACCACCACTTCCGCCGGCGCCGCCGCTGCGGCCGGCGCCACGCTCGCCACTCCTGCCGCCCACCCATCCCATGCCGGGATCGACGATCGCGGTCACCTCGGCGTTGCCGCAGTTCGCCCCTTCACCGGATCCCTCGACCCCCGGCCACCGACCCGCGACGATTCCGCAGGTCGTCCTCCGCTCGATGTTCGTCTGGCGACTGGCCACTGCCGCCGCGATCGCCGCCCTGTTCGTCATGTCGGGGCTGCAGGTGCAACGAATCCTGGAGGGTCGGACACGTTCAGGGCTCCTCGTCACCGGTTCGGTCGTCGCAGGAATCGTCGCGGCGATCGCCCTCCTGGTGTGGACGTACTCGGCAACCGAGAACGCCCGCCGGCTGGTCGCGCCGGCAACCACTGCCGACCCGCCTGACCCTCGACGTGCCATGGCGACGTGGGCGCCGATGTTCGTCTTCCTGACCGCAGCCGCTGCGGTCGTCGTCGTCCTGTCGAGCGAGCTGAACACGCCGCAGGAGGACCCGTCGTCCGTCCCGCTCGCGATCGCGGTGATGTCGATCCTGATCGCCGTCCCACTCGCGTTCTGGCCGTTCCAGTATCTGTCGAGAGTCGTTCGCCAGATCGGAGGACGCTCGGCCGACCTCGGGCGTTGGATGTGGGTGCCGGTCATGTTGGCAGTCGTCGGAGCTGCGACCGTTGCGGGGCTGCGCGCCGGTGGGGCCGTCGACAGCAGCGATGAACTGGCACCGATGTGGGTGGTCGCCATCGTTGCGATCGCCCCGTGTATCATCGTGCTTCTGCTGGGTTGGCGTGCCGGCGAGTCGGTCGAGGAGGCGGTGGCATTCGCTGCCAAGCGGCGAAGTGGCCCGCATCACGATGCCACGCCCGCAGGCAAGGGTCGGACGGTGACCGGCCAACGTCGCCGCGTCCGTCCGGGCGCCGAAGTACGCGGCGAGATTTCCCAGGTTCCCGGCTCTGATGCGCTGCGATTCGCCATCGTGACCGCGCTCGCTGGTCTCGCACTGCTGAGCACCGTCGGTGCGGCCGTCATGGTGCTCTTCTGGATGGATACCCGTGACTCGATCGTGCTGCCGAGCCAACGCGATCGCGCCGGGGACACACTGGACGCCCTGCGTGACGCAGCCCGTTGGGTCGGGATCGTGACCGTCGCTCTCGCATCGCTCTGGACCTTCGTCGCAGTGCTCAACGTTCGGATGGCGACCGGTCGGCGACGGAATCCGGTGCTCGCAGCCGTGGCGTGGCCCGCCGCCTGCGTCGGCGTGTGGATCCTGGCAGGGCACCTCGATCGCGACTCGACCGTCGAGCGGATCCTGCTGTCCTTCGCCGCTCAAGCCGCCGTGTTGTACGTGCCCTTCTTCCTGCTCGAACGAGTCGCCGACTCCGCCGGGGCGCGGCGCACCCCGATCCGGATGAGCTACGTGTACGCCGTCGTGCTCCTCGTCTACGCGCAGGGCCTCGTGACGCTCTCGGACTCGACGGAGACCGCGACGAGTTTCGAATTCGGTCGACTGGCGGGCTACCTCGGTCTCGGATCGGTCGTCCTGCTGCTCTCCACACTCGCTGTGACCGAGGCGTGCCGTTCGATCGGCAACGCCGCGAAGTACGAGTCCGAACATCACAACGGACTCGTCGAACAGCGCCGGCTCGTCGAGCAACGAGCAGGGCTCCACGCCGAGGCCTCGTCGGGCTGAAGGCGGACGTCACGATGTCCGGCGAGGCCTCGTCGAACAACGGTGAAGCGACGGCACTGCCTGAGCCGTCCGGTTCGACCCTGCCGTTCCCGGTGGCCGCTTCGACGGTCGCGCCCGGTTCCGTTCCGGTGCTCCCGATCGCTGGCGCGCCGCCGCCACCACTCTCACCGCAGCCGGCCCCGACGCCCCTGTCACCAACGCCGCCCCCACCGCCAACCTCGGGCGCACCGGTCGTGCCGGACCGGCCATCGAACGACTCCGACGTCAACGCGGACATCGGCGCCGTCTCGCACGTCGCGGATCATTCCGGCGCCTTCGTCCCGCTCCGTAGCGATCCGCCGCCGCGTCTGCTCGCCACATGGTGGCTGCGATACCTGCTCCTACTCACCATGACGGTCTGCATCGCCGTCGTCGTGATGACCGAGTATGCGATCGGCCCAGGCGGTGTGGCCGAGGCCCCACTGGTGATCGCGTCACACGTCCTGGCAGCCGTGCTCCTGGTCGCGTGGAGCGTCTGCGCGATGTTCGACGCCGATCGTCTCGTGCCGGCGACCCGCTACCACCGTGGCTCGTCGTGCACCGTCGCAGCGTCGACCTGGATCGGAGCCTTCGCCGCGCCGATCGGCTTCGTCGCCGTGCTCTCGCGTGCACGGACTCGATTCGACCAGGCGGATGGCGAACTCCAGGCGGTGTCGATCGCGATCGGTGCCGGCGTGTTCGCACTCGTTCTGGTCTGGCTGCCGTTCGGCTACCTCGCCGGCCAAGCCCGACGCATCGGCGCACCGCGTCGGGTGGTGGTGTTGTGGTTCTTCGGGTCCCTGCTGGCGGCGGTCGGCTCGGCAGCGATCGTCATTCTGGGTCTGAACGAACTGCTCGAGGACGCTGGGGTGACAGCGCTCGAGCGAGCGGTCCAGACCGCAGTGATCTACGGCGTTCCGGCGTTCGTGTTCGCCCTGTCGACCTGGCGGGCGACCACGGTGTTCGACGAGGTGATCGACATCCGTTGGCGGCGGTGGCGGACCGAGTGGGAAATGACGCTGCTCGCACTCGCCACGCAGCCCGCCCCCGGCCCCGAACTCGCCGATCAGCGCCGCGACGACTGAACCGGCAGCGCTCAGCGGTCTGCCGACTTCACCTCGTCCCAGAGTGTGTCGAGGGTGGCGAGATCAGCGGCGCGGAGGTCGATGCCACGCTCGCCCGCCAGTCGTTCGACACCCTCGAACCGGGCTCGGAACTTGTCGGTCGCAGCGCGCAGTGCGAGCTCGGGATCGATGTCGAGATGGCGGGCGACGTTGACGACCGCGAAGAGCAGGTCACCGAGCTCGTCGCGCTGGGCATCGCCGTCGTCGTCGTCGATCGTGGTCCGCAGCTCGCCGGCCTCCTCGACGACCTTCGGAAACGCGCCCTCCACGTCCGGCCAGTCGAAACCGACCTTCGACGCCTTCGCTCCGACCTTGGCGGCGTAGGACAGCGACGGCATCGAGCGGGGGATCCCGTCGAACACCGAAGTGCGCTGCTTTTCCTCGCGTTTGATGTCGTCCCAGTTCGACAGCACCGCATCGACGCCGTCCACCTCAACCAGCTCGCCATCGCGGGCGAAGACGTGCGGGTGCCGCCGGACGAGCTTGTCGTGCACGCCGGCGGTCACGTCGGCGATGGTGAACCGACCCTCCTGCTCGGCGATCGTCGCATGGAACTCGATCTGGTACAGCAGGTCACCGAGCTCCTCGATGAGGTCGTCGTCGGTCGTCGGATCGTCGGGGTCGAGCGCGTGAACGGCGTCGACCACCTCGTAGGTCTCCTCCAACAGATAGGGCACGAGGGAGTCGTGCGTCTGCTCGATGTCCCAAGGGCACTGCTCGCGCAGCGTCCGGGTGAGCTGGTGGAACCGTACGTACTCCAACCCGACCGGGGCAGCCAGTTCCGGGATCCACAGCGACGTGAGATGATCGGCGTCGATCGTCTGATCGAGTTCCGCCCACGTGGTGGTGACGATCAACTCGTCGGGTGAGCCGAGCGCCCGCAGGATCGTGACCGACTCGTCGCCGGTGGCTCCCTCCACGGCCAGCTTGATGTCGGACAGCACCCAATTGGCGTGAGCGTGAGCGACGAGCAACGGACCCCGTTCACCCGCTGCGGCGATGGCGAACTCGTGACCATCGACCAGCCTGACCCCTGCTTCGACGGGGTCGACGCCGAGGCGGGCGTATGCGACGTCGAGGAACGACATCGCGGGGAGCACCTCCAGTTCGACATCGTGATCAGGTCCGGCAGCGCTGCAACGCTCCCGCAGGTAGCGCACGGTTCGTTCGAGCACGAGTGGAGAACCGGGGACCGCATACAGGACCTCTCCGTGCTCTCGGGCGGAGGCCAGCAGCGCGTCGGCGATCTCGAGATACACGTCGTCGAACGTGTCGGCGACTTCGTACAGGTGGTCGAAAGTGGTCGCATCGGGCACGAGCGAGGCCGACGGGTGGCGAACGGTTCGGAGGAAACGAGTGGCGATCCGCTCGATGGCGGTGATCGTCTCGACCGTCACGTGGTCGAGACCGCCGGGTCCGAGACCGACGACGACCAGCTTGCTGATCACGGCGTACCGGTCATGGTCGGTGGAGGACCGATCGACTCGAACCGCTCACCCGGCGGCGACTGGCGCGTCGTCTGCCGGTGGCGGGACGGCCAGCGCCAGCACTCCGAGCTCGGGATCGAATTGCCCGAAGCGTGGGGCGATGTAGATGTCGGCATTGGACGTGGCGAGTTCGATGAACGCGGCACCGTCGGTCAGCCCGTTGATCACCTCCAGTGTCGCCTGCGCATTCACCAGGGTGTCGCGCGTGGCGTCGGAGAGTTCGGCGAATCCGGGAAGGCCGTCGGTGAGCACCGTGTTCGCGGCAGCCAGTTCATCGTCGGTGAGATCGGTGCCATCGGCTTCGAGCTGAGCACCGGCGACCTCCACGAGCACCCAGGTCTGGATCGTGCTGCGGACGGCATCGGCGTTCGTCTCCTCGCCGGCGGCGAGCACGGCGACGAGATCGCTCAGGTCGTCAGGGCTCAGCTCGGTGTCGTTGACCCGTGCGGCAGCGTCGTCGTCGACGGTCGAGCAAGCACTGAGCGCGGACGTCGCGAGAATCACAAGCGCAGGGAACAGGATCGTCAGTGGACGGCGATGCACGGGGCGAGGTTACCGGCCAATGCCGAGCCCCGAGAAGAGTTGAGGTCGCCGGCGAGGGAAGCGCCAGCGACGAGCCGGATGCGGCGCGAGGAGGAAGCGAAGCGGACGACAAGCCCGCCACTAGGAAGGCATCAGCTCGTCGAGGAACCGCACCAGGTATGCCGACGGCTCGCTGCCCTTCGGGAGCGGCACGACCAGCTGGCCGCCCCGGCTGTCGAAGTCTTCCTTGTACTTGGCCAGTTTGGCGATCCGGCGCAGGCGCATCGCCTCGCTGAGCTTCAAGGTGAGCGGTGCGAGCTTCGCCGTGTTGGTGGTGTTCGGCCCGAAGGCGATCTGGATGTCGGTGATCCCGAGGCGGTGGCACTCCGCCCGCAGGTAGCCGACCTGGAGGAGCGCGGCGGCGGGATCGGGCAGCGGGCCGTAGCGGTCCTCCCACTCGGTGCGGATGTCGTCGACCTCGGCGGCGCTGGTGACCGACGCGAGGCGGCGGTAGGCCTCGAGCCGCAGCTCCTCCTTCGCGACGTAGTCGGTCGGCAGGAACGAGTCGGTCGGCACGTCGAGCTTGATCTCGACCGGCTTGTCGGGTTGCGGCTCACCCTTCATCTCGCTGACGGCTT
This sequence comes from Actinomycetes bacterium, assembly GCA_031398325.1. Taxonomy (GTDB): domain Bacteria; phylum Actinomycetota; class Acidimicrobiia; order Acidimicrobiales; family Ilumatobacteraceae; genus Sva-07. The sequence continues at coordinate 1,663 of JANNNB010000172.1, read as the reverse complement.
CGGTCACCATCTGGCAGTACAGGTCGTAGCCGACCGCCGCGATGTGGCCGGACTGCGATTCGCCGAGCAGGTTGCCGGCGCCGCGGATCTCGAGGTCGCGCATCGCGATCTTGAAGCCCGAGCCGAGTTCGGTGGACTCGCCGATCGTGCGGAGGCGTTCGTAGGCCTCCTCGGTGAGCACCTTGTCGCGCGGGTGGAAGAGGTAGGCGTAGGCCCGTGATCCCGAACGTCCGACCCGTCCTCGCAGCTGGTGCATCTGGCCCAGTCCGAGCAGATCGGAGCGCTCGACCACGAGCGTGTTCACGGTCGGCATGTCGATACCCGACTCGATGATCGTCGTGCACACGAGCACGTCGTACTCGCCGTCCCAGAAGTCCTGGACGATCGATTCGAGGCTGCCTTCGTCCATCTGTCCGTGCGCGATGCAGATACGGGCCTCGGGGACCAGTTCGCGCAGCCGGCGGGCGGCGGTCTCGATCGACTGCACCCGGTTGTGGACCCAGAACACCTGACCCTCGCGAAGCAGTTCGCGACGGATGGCCTCGATCGCCACCCGCTCGTCGTACTCGCCGACGTAGGTGAGGATCGGTTGACGGTCGGCCGGCGGGGTCTGGAGGAGCGACAGGTCGCGGATGCCGACGAGCGACATCTCGAGCGTGCGGGGGATCGGGGTCGCGGAGAGCGTGAGGACGTCGACGTTCGTCTTCATCTTCTTCATCGTCTCCTTGTGCTGCACGCCGAACCGTTGTTCCTCGTCGACGATCAGCAGACCGAGATCCTTGAACTTCACGTCGTTGCCGAGCAGGCGGTGCGTGCCGATGATGCAGTCGACTTCGCCCGACTTCACCCCTTCGATGACCTTCCTCGCCTGTGCCGTGGTCAGGAACCGCGAGAGCACCTCCACGCGGATCGGGAAGCCGGAGAAGCGGTCGGCGAAGGTGTTGCCGTGCTGCGTCGCGAGCAGGGTCGTGGGCGCGAGCACGGCAACCTGCTTGCCGTCCTGGATCGCCTTGAAGGCGGCACGGATGGCGACCTCGGTCTTGCCGAAGCCGACATCGCCGCACACCAGCCGGTCCATCGGATGCGCGAGTTCCATGTCGCGCTTGATGTCGTCGATGGCCGTGCGCTGGTCGGGCGTCTCGACGTAGGGGAACGCCTCTTCCATCTCGGCCTGCCATGGCGTGTCCTGTGCGAACGCATGGCCCTCGGCGTTGACCCGCTTCTGGTAGAGCACGACGAGTTCCTGCGCGATCTCACGTACCGCTGAACGGACCTTGCTCTTCGTCTTGGCGAAGTCCGAGCCGCCCAGACGGTGCAGGGACGGAGCCTCGCCGCCGACGTACTGGCGCAGCGTGTCGATCTGGTCGCTCGGCACGTAGAGCTTGTCGCCGCCCTTGTAGGAGATGAGTAGGTAGTCGCGTTCGACCCCACCGATCGCCCGCTTCACCATGCCCTCGTACTTGCCCACGCCGTGCTGGTGGTGCACGACGTAGTTGCCGGCTTTCAGGTCTTCGAACGTGCTCGCGCCGTCGGCGCGCTTGCGCGGGCGGGCGGTGCGGTGGGCCCGGCGACGGCCGGTGAGGTCGCTCTCGGCGACGATCGACACCTTCGCGTTCGGCAGCGTGCAGCCGCGATGCAGCGGGGCGACGACGATCGAACCGCC
>JANNNB010000168.1:0-10149 GCA_031398325.1 Actinomycetes bacterium | reverse complement strand
CGAGCAGGCGTCGAGGCCCGACTTCGAGGCCCGGGCACCGACACCCCCGGCGTAGGTGAACATCGCCGTGATGAAGGGGCTGCCGTCGTCGTGATTGCCGCTCACCTGCATCGTCCAGACCGCACCGGAACCCTCGGCCATGGCCTGCAGCGGGCGGACCTGGGCGAGCGCCTTGAGCAGCGCATTCGGCAGGAACATCCCGACGACGTGGCGGGCGGTGCACGGGTGCGGCGACACGGCGTTCACGATCGTGCCCTCGGGAGCGATCATCTTGATCGGCGCGAGGCTGCCGTGGTTGTTCGGGATCTCAGGGCTCAACACGGACCGTACGGTGAACGTCGTATAGGCGTGGGTGTAGTTCTTGACGACGTTGATCCCCCACGGACTCGCCTCGGACGAGCCGGTGTAGTCGACCGTGATCTCGCCGAGGTCGGTGTCGACGGTGAGCGCGCACACGATGTCGATGCGGCTGCCGTCAGCGAGGTCGAGCAGCGCACTGGAGTGGTACGTGCCGGACGGGAGCTCCTTGATGCCGGCACGTGTTGCTGCTTCGGAGCGGCCGATGATCTCGTCCGCGAGGTCCTCGATGTCGTCGAGTCCGTGCTGATCACACAGGGCGGCGAGTCGTTGCGCACCGACTTCGCCGGACGCCATCTGGGCGTGGAGGTCGCCGGCCATGTGGTCGGGCTGGCGGACGTTGGAGAGGATGAACTTCCAGACGTCGGCGTTGCGTTCGCCACGCTTCATGAGCTTGACGATCGGGATCCACAGACCCTCCTCGAACACGTCGCGCCCGCCGGCACCGATGCCGTAGCCGCCGACGTCGGTGTGATGGATCGTCGAACCGAACAGTGCGATCACCTGCTCGTTTCGCCACACCGGCACGAGCACCGTCACGTCGAGCAACTGACCAGCGGTCTTGTACGGGTCGTTCGTGACGATGACGTCGCCGGGCTCCAGCCCGTCGATCGGGTACTCCTCGAGGATGTTCACGACGGCCATCGCCAGGCTGTTGATGTGTCCCGGCGTGCCGGTGACGGCCTGGGCGACCATGCGGCCACGCTGGTCGAACACGGCGTTGGCGAGGTCGCCGGCCTCCCGCACGATCGGGCTGAACGCGGCCCGCTGGAGTGCTCGTGCCTGTTCGTTGACGGTGGCGATGAGGCTCTGCCAGCAGATCTCGAGCTCGATCGGGTCGAACGTGCGGGTCATGACTGGCCTCCGGTCGTGGTGCTGCGGGTGCGAGTGGCGACGACGCTGCCGTCCGGGCCGACCTCGGCGTTCCAACCGGGTCGGATGACCGCCGTCGTCTCCCGTTCCTCGACGATCGCCGGCCCCTCGATCCGACTGCCTGCGCCGAGATTCACTCGTTGGTAGACCGGTGTGTCGACGGCGACACCGCCGCGACCGAACACGACGGGTCGCAACGACGGCGCTGCCGTCGAGGGGTCCGCGGCAGCGACGAGGCCGGGATCGACCCGCTCCGCATCGGCCACGACGGCGAGGCGCCAGGTGACGACCTCGATGCCGATGTCGGGAATGGTCAGCCCGTAGATGCGCCGGTACTCGGCCTCGAACGCGGCGAGCACCGCGGTGTCGTCGGCGGGGAACACGTCGGCGTCGCCCGAGCTCTCACCGAGCCACACGGTGACCTCGTTGCCCTGTCCCGAGTAGCGGGCGTCGATCCCGTAGCGGAACCGCACGTCGGCGGCGCTCGCACCTGCCGCGCCGAGGACCCGTCGACCCTCGGCGCGCAGGTCGTCGAGCAGCGCGTCACGTCCGGCTGCGTCGATCGCGTCGAGCCGGCGCGGCCATGACCGTGCGAGGTCGATCCGAACCGGCGAGACCAATGTGCCGAACGCCGAGAGGACGCTGGCGTTGACCGGGAAGACGACCCGGTCGGATTCGAGCAACTCGGCCACGCCGCACGCATGCACCGGACCGGCGCCGCCGAAGGCCAGGAGGGTGACGCCGCGCAGGTCGACTCCTTGTTCGACGCTGTGCATGCGAGCAGCCGCGGCCATGTTCTGGTTGACGATCTCGTGGATGCCGGCGGCGGTGTCGAGCGCATCGAGGCCCAGCGCTTGGCCGACTGCCTCGAGCGCCGTGTGCGCCGCAGCGAGGTCGAGGGGCATGTCGCCACCGAGGAAGCCCGCAGCGTCGAGCAGTCCGAGGGCGAGGTCGGCATCGGTCACCGATGGCTTGGTGCCGCCACGCCCGTACGACGCCGGGCCGGGTTCCGCACCGGCCGATTCGGGCCCGACCTTCAGCAGACCGAAGTGGTCGGTGTGCGCGATCGATCCGCCGCCGGCACCGATCTCGACGAGATCGACCGACGGCACCGACACCGGGAAGCCCGAGCCCTTCTTGAACCGGTACACGCGGGCGACCTCGAACGTGTTCGTGAGGTCGGGCTCGCCGTGTTCGATGAGACAGGCCTTGGCCGTCGTGCCGCCCATGTCGAAGCAGAGGAGGCGGTCCTCGCCGAGCCGGTCGGCGAACCACTGACCGGCGAGCGCACCGGCGGCCGGACCCGATTCGACGAGCCGGATCGGGTTGCGCGCCGCGTCGTCGGCCGACACGACGCCGCCGTTCGAGAGCATCATCAACACCGAGCCGCCGAAGCCCTCGCCGGCGAGCCACTTCTGGAGTTCGTCGAGGTACGGCCCGATCACCGGCATGGTCGCCGCGTTGCAGGCGGTGGTGATCATGCGCGGGTACTCGCGGATCTGCGGCGAGACCTCGGCCGAGATGCACACCGGCACGCCGAGTTCGCGCCGGAGATGCTCGGCGACCAGCCGTTCGTTGTCGGCGTTGACGTAGGAGTTGAGGAAGCAGATCGCCACCGCCTCGACCTCTGCCGCCTGCAGGGACGCGGTGAGTGTGGCCAGCGCTGTGGCGTCAGGCGTCCGCAGCACGACACCCTCGGCGCCGGTGCGCTCGTCGAGTTCGAACGTGAGGGCGCGGGAGATCGGCGGCGCCGGGAACTCGATCTGCAGGTCGTACATGTCGTACCGGTGCTCGTCGCGGATGAGCAGCGTGTCGCCGAACCCGGCGGTCGTGACCAACCCGGCGCGTCCCGTCTTGCCCTCGATGAGCGCGTTGGTGATCAGCGTCGTGGCATGGACGATCGGAGCGGTGATGTCGACCGGTCGCACGCCGGCGCGGGCGAGCAACGATCCGACGCCGGTGCGCACGCCGTCGAGCGGGTTCGACGGTGTGGTCAGGGTCTTGTCGACCACGACGGTTCCCGTCGACGCATCGAGCAGGACGACGTCGGTGAACGTGCCACCGATGTCGACCGCGAGACGCCAGTCGGCGCCGTTCGGTTCGGCACTCACGGTGCCGTCCCGTCGGCGAGGTCGGGCCGTGGCGGAGCGAACACGTCGAGGATCCAGCATTCGCCGTACTCGTCGTCGCCGATGAAGATCGAGTCGCCGTGCCAGACGTTGGTCGGGGCCAGGTAGACGTCGCCCTCGTTGAGCACCTTTCGTGTCGGATCGTCAGGGTCGCCGATACGGAAGTCAAGAGCGCCCCGAACGATGATCCCGAGCTGTTCGTTGTCGGTGTGGTGATGGAGGAACGACCCGGTGGCGCCTCCGTGGATCCGCCAGAAGCAGAGCTGCAGGTGTTCCCCGGTGATCACGCGCCGTCGGAATCCGTCGCGGCCGGTCTCGGCGAACGCCGCATCGTCGTAGAAGTGGCAGTACTGCTCGTCGAGGCCGTTGATCGTCACGAGCCGCTCCCGGAGACTGCGCCGAAGCGGACGAGATCGCCGGCGAGGTCGAGTGGCCGCACGATCGCTTCGTGCTCCTCGTCGCCCCACTTGTCGGCCGGCACGAGCCACATCACCTCGAACTCCAGACCGTCGGGGTCGTGTGCGTACAGACTCTTGTTGGCGCCGTGGTCGGATGCACCGACCAACGCACCGGCCGCGGAGAGACGTTCCCGCATCGTCTCGAGTTCGGCGAGCTCCGCCACTTCCCAGGCGATGTGGTACATCCCGACGGTGGTGCGCCCGGCCTGCGACGGCGCTGCCGCCGATCCGATCGTGAAGAAGGCGATGTCGTGGTGATTCTGTGAGGCGCCTGCGCGCATGAACACGAACTGCCCGTTCGGCTCCTCGATGACAGTCTCGAACCCGAGCACATCGGCGTAGAACGCCTGATGTCTACGGGCGTCGCGGACGTACAGCACCGCGTGGTTCATTCCGATGATCACGTCACCACTCCTTCGTCGGGAGCATGTTCGTTCGGGGTCTGTCCCCGCGCGAACACACTCGCCAGAGACTCTGAACAGGTCTGATGGTCAGACCATAGCGCACCCGCGGGAACGCCGGTCAGACGAGGCGATCGAGGATGCCCTGCTCGACCGAGTCGAGATGGCGCGAGCCTTCCGCCACGGCCACGCCGACGTCGCCGGACGCCACAGCCCGGGCGATCATCGCGTGGTGCGCGGTCGAGTCGTCGACGATGCGCTCGACCGCGGTCTTGTTCGCCTCCGCCGACAGCATCTCGTCGAAATCCTCCGAACGGAAGAGTCGGGCGAGCACCTTGCCGTAGAGCTCGACCAGCAGCGGGTTCCCACACGCCCGGGCGATCAGCGAGTGGAATTCGCGGACGAGACGGCGGAACTCGGCGAGTTCAATGCCGGGATGGAACCGATCGGCGACGGCTTGGATCTGCGCCCGATCGGCGGTGGATGCACGACGGGCGGCGAGCTCGATGATCGGCAATTCGAGGGCCCGGCGGGTTTCGAACAGTTGGCGGACGAACTCCTTGCGGTCGTCACCGACGGCGACGCGCACGTCGGGCAGGTGCTCCGCTACGTACGACCGGTTGCCGCGCCGTTCGATGACACCGAGCGACAGCAGGCCTTGGATCGCTTCGCGCACGGACGTGCGGGCCACCTGGAACTGCTCCGACAGCGCTCGCTCCGATGGCATCTGCGACCCCGGCTCGAGGTCACCCGACGTGATCCGCTCGAGCAGTCGATCGCGGATCAGCGCGCTGAGCGTTTCCCGGGTGATCGGTTCGAAGGGGGCGAGCACCGGCGCTTCCTGGACTGTCATGGGTGAGCGGATCGTAGCCGTGATGCCCCGCCGAGGGCGGACTTCGGATCGATGGTCTGACCATTGGACCGTCAGGGCACTTCGTTTGCTAGCTTCCCGAACATGGGCTATCCGAACACGCTGATCTTCGTCGACTTCCCGTCGACCGATCCTGTCGCCTCCGCAGAGTTCTATGCCGCCGTCTTCGGCTGGGAGGTGGAGGGGCGGCCCGAAGGCGTGTTCCACCGGATCGTGCCAGGCCGGAACTTCCAGGTGGACGACGGCTCCGAGGGCCCGACCGGGAACCTGCACATGGGAATCTTCGACGTGGCGAACGCTCGCCCGCATCCCGATCCGGCCGGCGTCGACCCGCGAGCGGTGGCGACCGACGGACACACCGTGCGCACGTGGATCCTCGTCTCCGACGACGATTCGATGGACCGCATCCTCGGTGAAGCCGAGTCACGTGGCGCCACCATCCTGTGGCGCGACCACTACTGGGCCGAGTTCAACGGCTTCAACTCGGCGTTCAAGGACCCGTGGGGCAACACGCTGATCCTGTGGGGCAAGGCCGGCGAGTCGCCGCAGATCCCCGAAGGATTCACCAGTGAGTGATTCAGTGAGTGACGCGCTGTACGACCTCCGCCCGACCGCACCGCGCTGGACGCACGTCGCGCTCCGAGTCCGCGACCTCGACGCATCGATCGAGTTCTACACCGAGTTCACGACCCTCGAAGTGCTCGCCAACAACCAGGACGCGATGGGGCGTGGGGTGTGGCTGGCGCATCCGGATCAGTCCGACAACCCGTTCGTGCTCGTGCTCGCCGAGTTCATCGAGGCGACCGACCCGTTCGCCGGTCACCCGTTCCAGAGCCTCACGCCGTTCGCCCACCTCGGCATCGAACTGCCGACGCGAGAGGCGCTCGACGAGACGGCTGAGCGCGGTCGAGCCGCCGGCTGCCTCGCGATGCCTCCACAACAGATGCCGCCGCCGGTCGGCTACGTGTGCATGCTCGAGGACCCCGACGGCAACCGGGTCGAGTACTCGTACGACCAGGGCGTCTACGCCGCGGCGCAGGAGAAGTGGGGCACGGGCTGAGCAGGAGCGACGTCGCTACCGGCTTCACCCGGCGACGCGACTTCGCTGCAAGCCTCCGGGCCGAGCGCCGGTGAGCGCGCCGTCCTCCGCGATCACCTCACCGCGCTTGATCGTCGCAACGTAACCATCGGCGACCTGCATCAGGCGGGTGCCGCCGGCAGGTAGATCGGCGACCAGGTGCGGCGCTCGCAACGAGAGCCGCTCGAGGTCGATCACGTTGAGGTCGGCAAGGTAGCCGGGCGCCACGACCCCGCGGTCGTTCCATCCGACGTGGCGGGCCGTTCGCTGCGTCTGATGATGCACGACCGTCTCGAGCGGGAGACGCTCGCCTCGGGTGCGGTCTCGCGTCCAGTGCGTGATCGCTGAGGTCGGAAACGTCCCATCGCAGATCGAGTTGCAGTGCGCGCCTGCGTCGGACAATCCGAACATGGCGTACGGCGACGTCAGCATCTCGCGCACGTCGTCGAGGTCGCCGCGGGCGTAGTTCATCAGCGGGATGTACAGCAGCCGACTCCCGTCGCCCTCGGTGAGCAGGTCGTACAACAGCTCGTCGGGTGACACCCCCAAGCCCGCGGCCCGCCCCGCGACGCTGTCGGAGGGCGTCGGCTCGTAGTCGGGTCGGGCGCCGAGCGGATACATCCGGTCGTAGCCCGAGTGGAGGATCCCGACGAAACCCGACGGGACCGACGACGCGTGCTCCGCGAGCAGGCGGCCCCGGAGTTCGGGGTCTCGCAACCGGTCGAGTCGCTCCTCGTGCGTCAACGAGTGCAGCGGCCGGTACGAGGCGCAGAACAGGAACGGGTTCACCGTCGCTTGCAGACCGACGAGCACCCCGATCGGCCGTACCGCCACCTGGGCCTTGACATCTGCTCCCGCCGCGTTCCACGCACCGATCGCGGCGAGCAGTTCCCGGAAGCGGTCGGGCGTCTCGTCGTTCTGCTGGACGGTGAAGCTGAGCGGACGCCCGACCTCGGCCGCGATCCGTCCGAGCAGCTCGATCTCCTGCGCGACGAGCCCGTCGTCGGTGGACTGGTAGGCGTCGGAGATCAACTGCACGACGCCGGTGCCGACGCGTTGCAGCGCAGCAGCGATGCCGAGCACCTCGTCGGCGCTCGCCTTGAGCGTTCCGATCTGCTCGCCTCGCGACGACCGGTGTACGAAGGTACGCGACGTGGTGAACCCCATCGCCCCGGCGCGGACGGCCTCCTCGCAGAGCTGCGACATCCGCTCGATCTCCTCGAGAGATGCGGCCGCGTTCACGTCGGCACCGCGGTCGCCCATCACATAAGTGCGGAGCGCAGCGTGCGGAACCTGCGTGCCGACGTCGATGGTCCAGCGCATCGAGTCGAGCACGTCCAGGTACTCGGGGAAGGACTCCCATCCCCACGACATGCCCTCGGTGAGTGCTGTGCCCGGAATGTCCTCGACGCCTTCGAGCAGACCGATGAGCCATTCGTGACGATCCGGAGCGACAGGAGCGAATCCCACCCCGCAGTTACCGAGCAGCACCGACGTGACGCCGTTGATCGATGACGGCGCGAGGTCGGGGTCCCAGGTGACCTGGCCATCGTAGTGCGTGTGGATGTCGACCCAGCCCGGTGTGACGATCAGGCCCGCTGCGTCGATCTCGCGGCGACCGGCACCGATCGAGCCCGGCTCCCCCACCTCGGTGATGGTCTCAGCGTCGATCGCCACGTCGGCCGGCCGGCTCGGGCCGCCCGTCCCATCGACGACGATGCCTCCGCGAATCACGAGATCATGCATGCACCAACGGTAGTGCTCGCGGCCGGCGGCCTCCGGAGTGGAGCACCCGCCGACTCGATGACCCCGCTATCGGAAGTTCTCGAAATACCGGCTCGGCGTGGGCCCGTGCTGGCCCTGGTACTTCGACCCTGAGGCTCCAGCGCCGTACGGCTTGTCGGCCGGTGTGGTCATCGTCATGAAGCTGACCTGGCCGATCTTCATGCCTGGGTACAGGGTGATCGGCAGGCTCGCGACGTTCGCGAGTTCGAGCGTGATGTGGCCGTCGAAGCCCGCATCGATGAAACCTGCGGTCGAGTGGATCAACAGCCCGAGGCGGCCGAGCGAACTCTTCCCTTCGACGCGTCCGACGAGATCGTCGGGTACCCCGATGCGCTCGAGCGTGGAGCCCAGCACGAATTCACCGGGGTGGAGCATGAACGGCTGGTCCGATTCCGCGGGGATCTCGACGAGTTCGGTGAGCCCTTCCATGTCCTGCTTCACGTCGATGACCCCGTGGGTGTGGTTGCGGAACACCCGGAAGAGGTTGGAGATCCGCACGTCGATCGACGACGGCTGGATGAGCGACTCGTCGAGTGGCTCGATGACGATGCGGCCGGTGGCGAGCTGCTCGCGCAGCGTTCGATCGGAAAGGATCACGAGCGCACGCTACCCAGCCGGGGTCGACGGCGTCTGGCCCTCGGCGGCCACGACGTCGCGATATCGGGCGACAGCGTCACTCATCGTCGCGAACATCGCTCGTTCGTCGAGGAGCTCGGTGATGCCGTACCTCTCGAGCGCCCGTCGCACGGGACCCATCGCTCCGGCGATCGTCAGCGTGACGCCGTGCGCGTGGAGTTCACCATTGAGTTGGCGGATGGTCTCGCCACCACTGAAGTCGATGTCGGGGATCGCTGCGGCGTCGATGCAGATCCAGCGTGGCGGGTCGGTGCTCTCCGCGAAGGCGGACAGCTCCTCGAGGAAGAGGTTCGCGTTTGCGTAGTAGAGGCTGCCGGCGAATCGATACACGACGAGGCCTGGCAGGCTCCTGGCGTCGGGGGTCACCGGCGACGAGGCCCACACCTCACCACCCATCGGCACCATCACGTTGGTCGCCGGGCGGTAGCTGCGGCGCATGTGGGCGATGACCGAAACGACGATCGCGACGACGATTCCCTCCGTGACCCCGATGCAGACGACGGTGATCGCGACGACGACGGCCACGACGAACTCGTCACGTCGAGCAGACAGCACTCTGCGCATTCCAGCGATGTCGACCAGTTCGAGGCCGATGAGGAACACGATCGCGGCCAGTACCGCTTTCGGCGTGTACTGGATCGGCTCGGTCAGGAAGAGCAGCACGATCAGCACGATGGCCCCGGTCGTGAGCTGGGCGAGCTGGCTCTTCCCACCGGCGTCGTCGACCATCTGGGTCTTGGTCGGGCTGCCGTTGACCACGAAGGCGCCGGACAACGCTGTCGCCACGTTCGCCGCGCCAAGCCCGACCAGGTCGACGTTCTCGTCGAACCGCTCGTCGTACTTGCCGGCGTACGAGCGCGACGTCGCCGCGCTCTGGGCGAGGATCAGGATGAAGATCGAGACCGCGGTCGTGAACAGCGCTGGAACCTCGGACCACGCCACGTCCGGGAAGCCGAAGGTCGGCAGACCGCTCGGCAGCAGGCCCACCGTCGCGACGCCATGCGAGGAGAGATCCCACGCCCAGCTGACGGCGATCGCCCCGACCACCGCGATCAGCGCGCCGGGGATCCGCCGGGCGATCCGCCCCAGTCCGATGATCGTGATCAGCACCCCGGCGCTCACCCCGACCGTGGTCCAACTGACTTCATCGATGGCGCCGAACGTCGATGCGAGCTCGGCGAACGTGCCGGAGAACTCGTGCCCGGCGACAGTGAACGTCGACGCTGCGTCGACGCCCAGCATGCCGCCGACCTGGCCACAGGCGACCTGGATGCCGACGCCGGTGAGGAATCCGATCAGGACGGTGCGAGACAGGAAGTCGGCGAGAAACCCGAGCCGGACGACGCGGGCAACGAACAGCATCACGCCGGCGATCAGCGCCAGCGTCCCTGCGAGCGCGACATAGTCGCTGGATCGCGCAGTGGCGAGTCCGGCGAGGCCGGCGGCCATCACCGCTGCGGTCGCAGAATCAGCCCCGACGACCAGATGACGCGACGAGCCGAGCACGGCGAACACGAGCACCGGCAGCAGGATCGTGTACAGCCCGGTCACCACCGGCATG
>JANNNB010000125.1:0-22878 GCA_031398325.1 Actinomycetes bacterium | reverse complement strand
ATCATCGCGGTCGACCTCAACGGTGCGTTCCTCTACCTGCGCGAAGTCGGCCGGCACATGCTCGAGCAGGGCGGCGGGTCGATCGTCAACATCTGCTCGATCATGGGCAGCGGAGCGAACGAACTCAACGTCATCGCCTACACCGCCGCCAAGGGGGCGCTGCGCAACCTGACCATGCAACTCGGTTGCGAGTGGGCCGACCGGGGGGTGCGGGTGAACGCGGTGTCCCCCGGCTTCATCGTGACCGAGATGACGCGGCCTGCGCTCGAAGGTCTCGGTATGACCACCTGGATCGCGAGCCGCACGCCGATGCGGCGCGTCGGTGAGCTCGACGAGATCGTCGGCCCCGTCATGTTCCTCGCGTCGGACCTCGCCGGCTACATCACCGGTCACGACCTTGCTGTCGACGGCGGGACGAACGCGTCGAACGGGTACTACCAGATCCCACCGATCCATCACGTGTGGAACGCCGACACCCTCCCGCGGGTGGGCGGTGGCTACGACGGCCTCGTCCCACGCCCGGAACAGTTCGAAGCACTGGCCGCTGGCATCCCTGGCGTCCACTACCCCCCGCCGGAGACCTGACGGGGCCCAGCGTTCGGCGACGCGGCGGGTCTGCGACACGGGAGCCCGTCGACAAGACATGCCATGGCGTCGTCAGTCGGGGACGGTCGGCTCGTCACCGAAGCAAGCGCTGATGAACCGCTCGAAGCCGACGCGGTCACGGGTGATCCGCAGGTGACCCGCTGCGTCACGTCCCACGTCGAGCGCCGGGCAGAAGAATTCGCCGGACGGAGTGAAGAAGTGGGGCGAGCCGATGACCCCCCGAGCAAGCCCGGCCGCGCGTTCCTGCAGAACGCGACGCGTGTCGGTGAGATCGACTTCCACGCCGAGATCCGCGGCCACCAGCGCGAGCACATCGAGGTCTCCGATGTCGACGCCTTGCTCGAAGAGCAGGTCGCGGAGGGCGAGGCTCGCTCGCTCGCCGGTGACGAGGTCCTTCTCGTACGAGGCCGCGACGAGCTCGAGTGCCGACATCGAACTCGCGGGAAACGACCCTTCGTCGAACTCTGCGAAAAGCTCCGGCGCGACCTGTGTTCGGATGTCGTCGACCTCCTCGGCGATGAAGGCGGGGTCGAGCGGCGTGCCGTTGACGATCTCGAGCGGCCACGCCCGCACCCACACGGCGACGTCGTCGCGTCCGAGTTCGGCACGCCGCTCGACGAAGCGTCGGAGCCCGACGTGCGTGAACGGGCAGCCCATGTCGGCGAACACCTCGACCACGGTCATGTCACTCACCTCGATCGGTGCTGATCGTGACGGCGATCGCACCGAAGTCGCCTGGATCGGTCTCGAGTCCGGCACCGCCCTGCACCAGCAGCACGACGGTTTGCCCCGGAAGTGCGCCACCGAGGTCGAGTGAGACCTCGTACGGCTCGGGTGACAACCCGGAACCCGCCATCGTCACCACCTGATCGAACTGGTTGTCGACGTTGCCGGCTTCGAACGCCGACACGACGACACTCGCCTCGAATCCACGTGCCCGTCCGGCCACCGTCTGCAACCCGGCAGCGACTGCACTCGAAACGTCGAGACTGGTGATCGATGCGTTGTCGTTCGGGGCGCCGAGCACGAACCAGCCGTCGTCGGCGCCGAGGCGCCGGAGGGCGAGGGTGCCGCGCACCACAGGAGTGGTCCCCGCCCCCTCGCCAGGTGACAGCACGTCGATCTCACCGCTGCGCTGGTCGCCTTGCCGGAACGTGCCGAGTGTGGCGGGAACCCGTAGGACCGCAGTGACGAAGTCGGCCGCTGCCGCCTCCGGTGTGTCGAACACGACGTCTGGCGCTGGCCAGATCGCCGGCTGTTCGAGCTGGGGCGCGGCGGTCGTGACGACCACGGTGCTCGTGGTGGGGGTGGGCTTCGTCGCCGTCGCCGTCGTTGTCGTGGTGGCCGGGGCGGTGTCGGTCGAGTTCGTGGCCACCGCTGGCACCGTCGTGCTTGCCGTCGGTGACGCTGATTCCGCGACGGGCGGCGCGCTGTCCGATGACGCATCGCTGGCACCGCAGGCCGACGCCAACACGATCATCGAGGAGGTCGCGATGATGACGATCGACCGATTCATCGCGTTCAGCTCTCGTCCGCAGCGGGAATCACGGCGACGGGCACGTGCGCACGATCCAGGACGCTGTTGACCGTCGACCCGAACAGGCCGGCGGTCAGGAGACCCCGTCCACGAGAACCGAGCACGAGCAGGTCTCCCTCGCGGGCGACACCGAGCAGGCCCGCCCTCGGGGTGCCCTCGATCAGTTCGCCGGACACCTCCGCGGCACTCGACCGCTGTGCCATTCCGACAGCAGATCTCAGCAGGAGATTCGCCTCGAGTTCGATCAGCTCACGGGCCTGTGGCCCAGATCTGGGGGTCACGTCGTACGGATAGTCCCACGCGTGCACGACGAGGAGTGGCACACCGTGGAGATCCGCTTCACCAGCTGCCCACCGGACGGCGTCGGTCGCCTGGTCGGAGCCGTCGGTGCCCACCACGATGCGCGCCGGGCGCGCGGCACCCGCCCGGCCGCGCACGACGACCACCGGACATCGGGCTCCATGCACGACGGTCCGAGGCGTGCTGCCGAGCCAGAACGCGGACGAGCCCTTGTGGCTGCTCGCACCCAGCACGATGAGTTCGACATCGTCTCCGGCAGCGGCGGCGAGCACCTCGCCGGCACTTCCGGCGCGCACCTCGGTACGGATGTCGAGATCGGTATGGGCGGCAAGGACCGCACTGCGAACATCGTGGATCTCGATGTTCGCCGATTCCATCTGGCCGCCGTACGCCTCGGTCGCATCCCACCCCGAGTAGACCTCGCTCGCCGCCGACGTCCTGCAACACGACACGATCGCGAGTCGGCTGCTGCGCGCGTCGGCCTCGTTGGCGGCCCACGCGACAGCGTCGCGGGCCTCCGGACTCGCGTCGAACCCGACGATGATGTCCTTGCTCATACCCCCATCGTGGGGCGGCGGCGAGCTCGCTCCTAGGGGACTTCGGCACAGTTCGGCAGAGTTCGGCAGATGGCCGCCGGCAGAGCGGGCGGTAAATCGCGACAATCGGAGCACTTCGCCTCTGGGACGCCGGCCATCTGCGAGGTTCGATGACATCGAGGACCGTTCCAGGTCCGAACAGTTCAGGGAGTGAGACGTGATGAGCAGTTCACATCAACCCGTCGATCAGCGCACGGTCGACGAATTCCTACGTGGGCACCGATTCGCGTTGATCGGCGCCAGCGACGACTCGAAGTCCTTCTCGCGGACCGTGATGAAGGCGCTCGAGCAGCACGGATACGAGGTCGTTCCCGTCAATCCACGACTGCCCGTGATCGACGGGCGCTCGAGTCGGGCATCGGTCGGCGCGATCGAGGGAACCGTCGATGGAGCGATCGTCATGGTCCCGGCGAGTGCAGCCGACCAGGCGGTGCGGGACTGCATCGCCGCCGGCGTGACACAGGTCTGGCTCTTCAGAGGAGTCGGGCAGGGCGCGTGCAGCGAAACGGCGGCACGGACATGCCGCGACGCGGGCATCGGCCTGGTGAACGGGGCGTGTCCGCTGATGTTCCTCGACCCGGTGCGAGGGGTGCATCGGTTCCACCGCGGCGTGCGCCGTGCTCGTCGTTCGTTGATCAGCGTCGGCGCCGAACAGGCCTGACGAGCGTCGCCCGAGTGATGGAAGCGCAACCGAGTGTCGTCCCATCTCCGCCCGATTCGTCGGCCGTCTCCTGCGGTGTGATCGAGACGCACATCTCGACGCTCTTCTTCACCCCGGACCGCGTCTACAAGGCGCTGAAGCCGATTCGCACCGGGTTCCTCGACCACACCGACCCCGCCCGACGCATCGCAGACGCGACCACCGAACTGACACTCAATCGGCGCTTGTCGCCGGACGTGTACCTCGGTACGGCCGATGTACGGGAACGGGATCAGCTCGTCGATCGCCTCATCGTCATGCGACGGCTCCCCGACGCGCAGCGGTTGTCCGCACGGGTGACATCGCCCACGTTCGACGACGATCTCCGTCGTGTCGCCCGGGTCGTCGCTTCGTTCCACGCAGGCCTGCCGCCGGTATCGGAGCCGATGCCACTCGCCACCGCTGACGGGCTCGCCGGCTTCTGGCGTTCGAGCATCGACGAGATGGCGCCATTCGTCGGGTCGCTGTTCGACCCCGACGAGTACACGGAAGTGGCGAGGCTGGCCTTCGACTATCTGGCCCATCGCACACAGTTGTTCGACGCGCGGCGTGAGGCCGGCTTCGTCCGTGACGGTCACGGTGATCTGATCGCCGACGACATCTTCATGCTCGACGGCGGGCCGCGCATCCTCGACTGCCTCGCATTCGCCGATGAGTACCGCATCTGTGATGTCCTCGCCGACATCGCGTTCCTCGTGATGGACGTCGAGCGACTCGCGGGTCAGACGGCCGCTCGAAGCCTGCTGCGCTGGTACTGCGAGTTCACGAACGAGCACCATCCGCCCTCGTTGGCCCATCACTACGTCGCGTATCGCGCCCACGTTCGAGCCAAGGTGGCGGCGCTCCGATTCCAACAGGGAGACCGGTCAGCAGCGGCCGAAGCCCGCCGTCACCACCGGCAGGCCTGCGATCACCTGCGCCGCTCCCGGGTCTCGATGCTGCTCCTGGGTGGGGGCCCGGGGACCGGCAAGACGACCCTCGCCGACTCTCTCAGCGACGTGCTCGGATGGGCGACGGTCGACAGCGACACGCTCAGGAAGGACATGCGCGGGATCGCCCACCACGACCATCGGGTCGCGTTGCATCCCGACCTCTACGGAGAATCGGCCACGGATGACATGTACCGCCAGCTGATCGACCACGCGTCGAGCCTCCTCGACGCAGGGGAGTCCGTCATCGTCGACGCCAGCTGGGCACGCGAGGCGCACCGCGAAGCGGCCAGGCTCGCCGCTCACCGCCACGGTGCCCAGCTGATCGAGATCCAGTGCGATCTCGACCCCGATCTTGCTCGGGAGCGAATCCGCTCTCGTCAGCGAACCGGCCGTGGGGCATCGGACGCCACGACCGACCTCATCGGGCGGTCGCGGGATGCGTGGCCGGCGGCGATGCCCCTCGACACCGCTCACCCCGTCGAGCACCTCTGTGGGCGAGTCGTGGAGCGTCTCCAGCCCGATCGGTGACCGTCACGCGGCGATGACGATCGCCAGGAGCGCCACGAAGAGCACCAGCCACACGCGCCGCCGCCGGTCGGGACGCGTGCGAGCCGGGTGTCCGGTCACGATGTCAGACGCCTCCATCAGCCATCTCGAAAGGTCCCGAGCTGGTCGACACGCCGGAAGTAGCGGCGACCGTATGCGAGCAGTTCGCCGTCGCTCGGGTGGTCGACCGTCTCGACGCCGACGATGCGGCGTGCGAGGTCGTGGTGGCGATCGTCGACGTACTTCTTGAACGCGACCTTGGCGGTCCACGGTCCGGTGATCAGGACCTCTCGGACGTCGGACACGGCGGCGGCAATGTCGCCGAAGAAGGCGTGGTCATCGGGAGCATGTCCGGAACCGGGCTTGCCGGACTTCCGATGGAGCTGACGATGGTTGCTCGCACTCTCGATCGGGATCGTCTCACCCTCGCCCTCCGAGAACTCGATGATTCGAGCGTTGAGATGATCGAGCCACACGATGGCGTGGACATGGGACATGAGTGTTTTCTCCTTGACGTGGTCGGGATTCATGGGTGATCGGATGCTCACGACGCATCCGCTGCCGCGTCGTGTTCGGTCGACGACGGAGCGGGTTGGACGATCGCCGTCGGGCTGGTGGCACAGGCGCCGATCGCACGGGCGACCGAGCCGGGCTTGCCGTCCCCGTGTCCGGTCGTCCGTACACCGACGACGAGCACGTCGGCGTCGAAGGCCAACTCGAGCAGGCACGTTGCAGGCGGACCGGTGACGATCCTCGTACTGATTCGTCCGTCGTGGTACTCGGCAGCGAATTGGGCTGCCTCGTCGACGATCTGGGTGGCCACGTCGGTCGAGTGATCGGTGGGTGCGTCATCGTCCCGGTCGGCCGGTCGGGCATGTGCGATCACGAGTTCGGCTTGTCGCCGGCTGGCCTCGCCCGCGGCCCACACGAGTGCCGCCCGAGACGTGAGGTCTTCGACGCCGACGACGACCCGGCCGTGGGCGGCGGGAATGTGGCCCGCCGGCACGAGGACGACCGGGCACGTGGCGTGGCGAAGTATCTCGTGGGTGATCGACCCCAGGCGCCACGCGCCGAGCACCAGGTGGCCGGCGGACCCGATTACGAGCAGATCGGTTCGTGTGGTCTCGGCCGCCAGTCGCTCCTCGGCCGGCCCGTGCACGACCGCCAGGTCGAATTCGGACTGGGCGCGGGGCTCGCGTCCCGACTGCGACTGCAGGAGCCATTCGGCCATCTCGTAGACGGGTCGCGGGTCGGGCAGCAATCGGCCCGTCGCTGCGCTGGCGTGTGAGTCGGTGCCACACGTGACCACGCGCAGGAACCCGCCCCGGTGCATGGATTCGCTCGTCGCCCAGCGGAGTGCGGCGCACGAGGCATCCGATCCGTCGTAGCCCACCGTGATCGTCGGCGCATCCACGGCAGGGTTCCAGCGGGTACCCGATGTCGTCGTGTCCATGACTCCACTCTCCGACGCCGGCGACGTCGCGACCAGGGTCCTAAGTCAGGATCTGCGATCTTGCTCGCACTTCAGGATTGCGCATCCGGGGACGTTCGGCTCTGTCGCTCGTCGACCGCTCCCCTCAGCGGCTGATGACGACCTTGAGTGCGCCGGTGTCGCCGGCCTTGGCGAAGACGTCGTATGCCTCCATGAACTGTTCGAACGCGAAGTGGTGGGTCACGAACTTGCCGGTGGCGACCTGACTCGCGGCGATGAGTTTCAACAGGGTCGGGGTGGAGTAGGTGTCGACCAGCCCGGTGGTGATGGTGACGTTCTTGATCCAGAGGTCCTCGAGGTGCAGAGTGGCGGGCTTGCCGTGGACGCCGATGTTCGCGACGTGGCCGCCGGGTCGGATCAACGCGGCTGCCAACTCGAATGTCTCGGGCACGCCGACGGCTTCGATCGCGACATCGGCACCGAGACCATCGGTCAGGCCCCGAACGACCTCGAGTGGGTCCTCGTGGGTGTTGTTCACGACGACGTCGGCGCCGAACACCTTGGCAGCCTCGAGACGACTCTCGGCCTTGTCGATGGCCACCACGTGGCCGGGGCTGAACAGGCGTGCGGCCAGGATGGCGGCGAGTCCGATCGGGCCGGCGCCGACGACGGCAACGACGTCACCGGGCTGGACCGATCCGTTGAGCACACCGACCTCGTAGCCGGTCGGCACGATGTCGGACAGCATCAACAGTTCCTCGTCGCTGACGCCCGCGGGCGCGAGGTGGGTCGAGGTGTCGGCGAACGGCACGCGCACGAACTCGGCCTGGGTGCCGTCGATCTTGTGGCCGAGGATCCACCCACCGCCGCCGAGGCATTGGCCGTACTGGCCGTCGCGGCAGTAGCGACAGGAACCGCAGGCGGTGATGCACGACACCAGGACCTTGTCGCCGACGGAACGGTTCTTGACCGCCGCGCCGACGCTCTCGATCGTGCCGACCGCCTCGTGGCCGAGGACCCGTCCCTCGGTCACGGCGGGCACGTCACCTTTCAGGATGTGCAGGTCGGTGCCGCAGATGGTCGTCGCGTCGACGCGCACGATCGCGTCCGTGTCGTCGATCAGGGTGGGCTTGCTCACCTCCTCCCACGCCTTGTTCCCGGGGCCGTGATACACGATTGCCTTCATGATCTCGCTCCTTCGCTGAACGACGTTCCGACGTCGAAACGTCCTGTCGACATGGGGCGCGCGACCGCACGTCCGGCGCCAGGGCCGAAGAGCACATCCGTGCCGACGGCACCGGCCGAACGGCCCTCCGCCGGCGCGAATGGTGACGTTCGGCCCTCGTCGCGGTCGGCGCTGCCAGTCAGGATCGAATCATGAGTCTGATGGAGTTGGCCCCCGCCGAGTCGAAGCCTGCCGTGACCGCGAATCGAGCCTGCATCGACGGCAACGAGGCCGCAGTGGCGGTCGCCTACGCACTGTCCGAGGTGATCGCGATCTATCCGATCACGCCGGCGTCGACGATGGGGGAGCTGGCCGACACCTGGTCAGGTGCTGGTCGCACGAACCTGTGGGGGGCGGTCCCGGAGGTCGTCGAGATGCAGTCGGAGGCCGGTGCGGCGGGAACGCTGCACGGCGCCCTCCAGTCGGGAGCGCTGGCGACCACGTTCACCGCGTCACAAGGGCTGCTGCTGATGCTGCCCAACATGTTCAAGATCGCCGGCGAGCTGACGCCCGTCGTGATCCACGTGGCGGCCCGCGCCATCGCCACCCATGCGTTGTCCATCTTCGGCGATCACAGCGACGTGATGGCGGCACGCACGACCGGTTTCGCCATGCTGTCGGCGAGCTCCGTGCAGGAAGCGCACGACTTCGCGCTGGTCGCCCACGCCGCCACCCTGCGTTCACGTGTGCCGTTCCTCCACTTCTTCGACGGGTTCCGCACCTCGCACGAGGTGAACACCATCCAACTGCTGACCGACGACGACGTTCGCGCGCTGATCGACGAGGCGGACATCGCGCAACACCGGGCCAGGCGTCTGCGGCCGACATCGCCGGTCATCCGGGGCACCGCCCAGAACCCGGACGTGTTCTTCCAAGGGCGCGAAGCCGCCAACCGGTACCACGATGCGGTCCCCTCGGTCGTGGCGGGGCTGTTCGAGGACCTGGCGACGCGTACCGGACGGAGCTACGGGCTCGTCGACTACGCCGGGGCCGCCGACGCCGAACGCGTCATCGTGATCATGGGTTCCGGTACGGGCGCCGTGGGCGAGGCGGTCGACCAGCTGGTCGCGGACGGTGAGCGGGTCGGTGTCCTGACGGTGCGGCTGTTCCGCCCCTTTCCGACCGAGGCGTTCCTCGCCGCACTTCCGCCCACGGTGCGGCGCATCGCCGTGCTCGATCGCACGAAGGAGCCGGGTTCGGTCGGCGAGCCGCTGTACCAGGACGTCGTGACCACGCTCTTCGACGCCCCGGCGTCCGATGGGGGACGTCGACACGTCGACGTGATCGGCGGACGGTACGGACTGGGCTCGAAGGAGTTCACGCCGGCAATGGCCGCCGCCGTGTATGACGAGCTCGGCCGCGACACGCCGCGACAGCGGTTCACGGTCGGGATCCACGACGACGTGACACATCTCAGCCTGAACGTCGACGACTCGTTCGCGGTCCCGTCCACGTCCCGGACGGCCGTGTTCTACGCGCTCGGCAGCGACGGCACCGTCGGAGCCAACAAGGAGTCCGTGAAGATCCTCGGCGACCGCCCCGGGTTCCACGCCCAGGGCTACTTCGTCTACGACTCGAAGAAGTCCGGCTCGATGACCGTGTCGCACCTGCGCTTCGGCCCCGAGCCGATCCGCTCGACCTATCTCATCGATCAGGCCGAGTTCGTGGCATGTCACCACTTCGGTCTCCTGGAGAAGTTCGACATCGCCGAACGTGTGGCGCCTGGCGGCACGCTGCTGCTGAACGCGCCGCATCCGGCCGATGAGCTCTGGGACCACCTGCCGGTCGCCACTCGTCGCTCGATCCGTGCCCGCGGCATCCGCCTCGTCACCATCGACGCGAACCACCTCGCGCAACAGCTCGGCCTGCCAGGACGCATCAACACGGTGATGCAGCCATGTTTCTTCGCGCTCATCGACGTGATCCCGATCGACGAGGCGCTGGAAGCGATCCGCCGATCGATCGAGCACGCCTACGGCCGGCGTGGACAACTCGTCGTCGATCGCAACCAGGCGGCTGTCGACGCCGCGATCGCTGCGATGCAGTTCGTCACCGTGCCCCCGGAGGACGCGACCGGTGCCGGCACCGGCGTCCACGACGCGCTGGCGGTGGCGGCCGGCCAGGACGACGACTTCGTGCGGCGGGTCACGGCCCGGATGATCGCCGGTGAAGGGGATCTGCTGCCGGTGTCGGCGTTCCCCGTCGACGGCACCTTCCCCTCCGGTACGGCTCGCATCGAGAAGCGCAAACTCGCCACCGAGTTGCCGATCTGGGAGCCCGACCTGTGCATCGACTGCGGCAAGTGCACGATCGTGTGTCCCCACGCCGCCATCCGGATGAAGGTGTTCCCGACGGTCGGGCCCGGCGACATGCCGCACAAGAACTTCCGCTCCCGCGAACTCCCCGGGTACCAGCTGACGATCCAAGTGGCCCCGGACGACTGCACCGGATGTGGCGTGTGCGTCGACGTGTGCCCTGCGAAGGACAAGTCGGAGGTGAAGCGCAAGGCGCTCAACATGCGACCGGCCGTCGAACACCGAGACATCGAACGCGATCGATGGGACCACTTCCTGACGATCCCCGAGCTCGACCGGAGCCTCGTGACCCACGACTCGGTGAAGACGTCCCAGCTGCTCGAGCCTCTGTTCGAGTTCTCCGGGGCATGCGCAGGGTGTGGCGAGACGCCCTACCTCAAGCTGCTCACCCAACTGTTCGGCGACCGGCTCGTGATCGCCAACGCCACCGGTTGTTCGTCGATCTACGGCGGGAACCTCCCGACCACACCGTGGTCGACGAATGCCGACGGGCGTGGCCCGGCGTGGGCCAACTCCTTGTTCGAGGACAACGCCGAGTTCGGGCTGGGCCTGCGGCTCGGCACGGAGCACCTCCAGCGTGAAGCCGCACGGCTGGTCGGCGAGCTCGGCGCGCACATCGATACCGAATTGGCCGAACGGCTGCTCGCGAACGTCGTACCGACCGAATCGGAGATCACGGTGCAGCGCGAGCGGGTGGAGGAGCTGCGCTCGCTGCTCGTGTCGGTCGACGATCCGCGGGCACGCCAGTTGGAGGCGATCGTCGACGAGTTGGTCCGGTCCAGCACCTGGATCGTCGGCGGTGACGGCTGGGCCTACGACATCGGCTTCGGCGGCGTCGACCACGTGCTCGGCAGCGGCCGCAACGTCAACCTGCTCGTGCTCGACACCGAGGTCTATTCGAACACCGGCGGTCAGGCGTCGAAGGCCACCCCGCTCGGTGCCGTCGCCAAGTTCGCGACCGCGGGCAAGCGGACGGCCAAGAAGGACCTCGGAGCGATCGCTCGCAGCTACGGCAACGTGTACGTCGCCCAGGTGGCGATCGGCGGCAGTGACATCCAGACGGTGAAGGCGCTCCTGGAAGCCGACGCGTGGGACGGCCCATCGCTCGTCATCGCATACTCCACGTGCATCGCCCACGGGATCGACATGACGACCTCGATGTCGCACCAGAAGGCGGCGGTCAAGTCGGGCTACTGGCCGCTCTACCGGTACCAGCCCTCGACCGACGAACACCGGCACCCGTTCCAGCTCGATTCGGCCGCCCCGAGCATCCCGCTGCCGGACTTCGCGATGAAAGAGGCGCGGTTCGCCATGCTCGCCCGAACCGATCCGAGCCTCTCCGACGAGTTGATGGCGCTGGCGCAGGCCGGCATCGACGAGCGGTGGCACTACTACGAACAACTCGCCGGTGTGGAGCGAGCGATGCCACATCACGATCCACCACCCGTCCATGACCCAGACCCCGACCCCGACGCGGTCGACGACGACCCGACCGGCGACATCACGGAACGGAGCGCGCCGTGACCGACCTGCGGACCCGCTATCTCGGGCTGGATCTCCGGTCACCGATCGTGGCGTCGGCCGGCCCACTCACCGGCCAACTCGACCGGCTCGCGCAGCTCGACGACGCCGGGGTGGGGGCGGTCGTGCTGCCGTCGCTGTTCCAGGAACAGATCGAGCACGAGACCGCCGAGATCGACCGGCTCTACTCGCTGCACCACTACAACTCGGGCGAGGCGAGTTCGTTCTTCCCCGAACTCGACGGATACGACACCGGCGCCGATGCCTACCTCGGGCTGATCGAAGCCGCTCGCGAACGGGTGGAGGTGCCGGTGATCGCCAGCTTGAACGGAACCGACGTGGGCGGCTGGCTCCGCTACGCCCGGCTCCTGGAGGATGCCGGTGCCGACGCGCTGGAGCTCAGCCTGTTCGCGATCGGTGCCGACCCGTCGATCGGCGGGGCAGCACTCGAGGCCGAACAGCTCGAACTGGTCGCACTGGTCGTCGAGGAGGTGACGATCCCGGTCGCCGTCAAGATCTCACCCTTCTACAGCTCGGTCGCGGCCTTCGCCGTGGGTGTCGAGGCGGCCGGCGCACGCGGCATCGTCATGTTCAACCGGTTCTACCTGCCCGACCTCGACCTCGAGACCCTCACCGTGGAGCCACGGATCGCACTGTCCAACCAGGGGGAGCTGCGTCTGCCGATGCGGTGGGTCGGCATCGTGCACGACCTGGTGTCGATCTCGATCGCCGGCTCGACCGGCGTCCACACCGGACTCGACGCGGCCAAGCTGTTGCTCGTGGGCGCCGACGTCGCCATGACCACCTCGGCGGTGCTGCAGCACGGCGCCGGCCATGTCGCCGTCATCACCGAGGAATTGCGCACGTGGATGGAGGGACACGGCTACGACCGCGTCGACGAGATGCGTGGCGCGGTGAGCCGGAACGCCTCACCGGACCCGAACGCCTTCGAACGGGCGAACTACGTCGGCAACATCACGTCGTACACGAGTCGCTTCATCGGTCGGTGACGATCCTTGGTCATCGCGGTGTCGAGGCATCGAGGCGTCATGGCGCCGGCGGCGCACCGGCCCGCAGCCAGACCGCCTCGTCGGTCCCGAGTTCGCGGGCATCAGCGCTCGCGGAGGAGATCACGACCTCGGTGTCGGCCGGCAGCGGGTACGGATCGGCACCGAAGTTGACAACGCACCGGAACCCCGGCTCCCGGGTGAACGAGAGCACGCCTGCGGGCGCGTCGTCGTCCCATGTGAGGGTGCCGTCTCCGAGTGCGGGGTTGCGTCGCCGTTCGGCGAGGGCGGCCCGGTAGAGGTTCAGGTGGCTCGCCGGATCGGTGTCCTGCAGCGCGGCGGTGAGCGTCGCCCAGCGTTCCGGTTGCGGCAGCCACGGGGCGGCACGCTCGGATCCGAAGCCGAACGGTGCCGCGGCACCCGACCACGGGATCGGCACACGGCACCCGTCGCGTCCGCGAGCGGTGTGGTTCGAGCGCTCCCAGATCGGGTCCTGGAGCAATTCCTCGGGAAGGTCCTCGACCTCGTCGAGGCCGAGTTCGTCACCCTGGTAGACGTACGCCCCTCCAGGCAGGGCGAGTTCGAGCAGCACCGCCGCACGCGCCCGCTTGCGGCCGAGATCGATGTCCGTATGGCCGTCGGGGACCTTGCCGACCCCGGCGTAGGACTCCATGTCCATCCCGTCAGGCGTGAATCGGGCACCGGTGACGGGGCGTCCGTAGCGGGTCGCGACGCGCGTCGTGTCGTGGTTCGCGAGCACCCAGGTGGCCGGCGCGCCGACGGCGCTGACTGCACCCAAGGTCAGGTCGATCACGTTGCGCTGCGACTCCGCCGTCCATTCACACATCAGTGCGTCGAAGTTGAACGTCGTGTGGAGCTCGTTCGGCCGAACGTATTTCGCCAGTTCCGAGGCGGGGGTGACCCACGCCTCCGACACGAAGATGCGGGGACCGAGGTCGGTGTCGCCGTACGAATCCGACACCGTGCGCCAGCGCCGGAGGATCTCGTGCACGTGGGGCTGGTTGATGTACGGCGTACCGGTGAGCGTCGTCGCCATCGGTCGGCCCTGTTCGTCGACGTCGAGGTCGGGCAGACCGGCGGCCTTGGCCATGGAGTTGGCGACGTCGATGCGGAAGCCATCGATGCCGCGGTCGAACCAGAAGCGCAGGATCGCATCGAACTCGTCGGCAACCACCGGGTTCTCCCAGTTCCAGTCGGGCTGCTCGGGTGCGAACAGGTGCAGATACCACTGGCCGGGTGTGCCGTCGGGGTCGGTCGTTCGCTCCCAGGCGCTGCCGCCGAACATCGCCGGCCAGTTGTTGGGCGGCTCGTCGCCGTTCGGTCCGAGTCCGTCGCGGAAGATGAACAGGTCGCGCTCGGGTGATCCGGGAGCCGCGCTGAGCGCAGCCTGGAACCATGGGTGTTCGTCGCTGCAGTGGTTGGGGACGAGATCGATCAGGACCCGGATACCGAGTTCGTGGGCGGTCGCCACGAACCGGTCGGCCTCGGCGAGCGTGCCGAACTCGGGGAGGATGTCGCGGTAGTCGGCGACGTCGTAGCCGCCGTCGTCGAGCGGCGAGCGATACCAGGGGCTCACCCAGATCGCATCGACGCCGAGCTGTGCCAGGTACGGCAGGCGGTCGATGATGCCGGCCACGTCGCCCGTGCCGTCGCCGTCGGCATCGGCAAACGATCGTGGATACACCTGGTACACGACGGCGCGGCGCCACCAGTCGGGGTCTGCGGGGAGTGTCACGCCGTCACACTAGGCACTCGTCGATCGTGTCGGGTCCCGCTGATCGGACGGGCCGGTGGTGATCAGCTGCGCTGCCGAGCAGTTGATTCAGAACCAACGCAACCAGCGCCAGGACTGCGGGCCGATGCGACCGACAGCAGGACACGACGTTCGTGTTTCATTCCCGCAGCGTCGTACGCACGTGCGGAGGCGATCGGTAGTTCGACACGACAAAGCGGCCCGCATGAGTGCTGGACCTCGGGCCTGTCGCTGCGACCTCCGCGTTGGCCTTGTGAGCCGCAGGAATCATGGCGACGGTGCGAGGCATGTCCGCTGTGGTTCGGCACCCGCCATCTGTCAGGATGCCCGACAACAGTCGAGGCGGAAGGGCAATGGGGCGATGAGGCGGACAGTTCAATGGGTGGTCGGGCTGGCGCTCGCGGTGTCGTCGGTCGGTGTCGTCGGCGTGGGCGGTCCGGCGGTGTTGGCCGCAGGGGGTACCGGACGAATTTCGTCGTTGGGCAACCAACGCCTGGTGGATACACGAGCGACGGCTCCGGTCGCTGCGGGCACCAACGTGACCCTGCCGTCGGGGCTGTTGGTGGTCATGGTGCTCCCGACGGTGTCGGTGCCAGGTGATGCGGACGTCTTCCCGTGCGCAGGTCAGCCCGACGCGCAGCCCACGTTCCGGCTCGAGCGGATGTATGTGGACTCGAGAGCGATCGTCGTCGGCGCCGAGAATTCGATGTGCCTGAGATCCTCGGTCCCGGTGCACCTGGTCATCGAACGGCGGGGGTTCGTCGAAGCGGCCCCGTTCGTCGGTGGGCTCCAGTATGAACCTCTGCCGGCTCCCACGGTTCAACTGACCACTGACATCGACTCGTTCAACTCGGAACTGTTGTTCACCTTGCCGCGGGACGGTTCGATTCCGGATTCCGCGGGTGGTGCGACGTACTCGATTGCGTACAGCGACACCAGCTACTACACCCTGCTCTCGGTTCATCCGTGTGGCATGCCGCCGATGAATTGGTGGGGAACCCAGGGTGGCGACGGCATCACGGTCGACTCGATCAACCTCGGCGCGGGCCAACACGCGTGCGTGAGCACCGTCGGCCGAGGATCGATCGAAGTCACGTTGCTCGGGAGCCTGAACACCACCGGGCCAGACCCGACCCGGCTGCCACCGGGAACGACAAGTGAGCTCGTGGGTGTGCCAGCGCCTGGTTTCGAGCCGATCCCTCCGGTGCGTGTGTTCGACACCCGCACCGACGGCACGGGAGTGCTCGAACCGGACGAAGTCCTCGAGGTCAACCTCGTCGACTACATCACTCCATGGTCCACAGCGGTCACCATGAACGTCACCGCAACGGGCTCTCAGGCGGCCGGATACCTCACCGTGTGGCCCTGCGATGAGGACCGACCAAACGCGTCGAACCTCAATTTCGAACGTGGAGTGGACGTCCCCAATCTCGTGACTGTCCGGTTGTCGGAGGCAGGGACCGTGTGCATCAGCGGCTCGGCACCCACCAACGTGCTCGGTGACATCGCCGGAACGTACGAATTCGGGGGCGGCGTCGGTTCCACCCCGATGACTCCGACGCGCATCCTCGACACCCGCCGTGGACTCGGCAGCACCTTGATCCCTGCGAACACAATTACGGCCATGAACATCGCCGGACTGAACGGCATCCCTCCGATCGGCGTGCAGGCGGTCACCATGAACGTCACCTCCACGGGCAGCCAAGGCGACGGCTACACGACCGTGTGGCCGTGCGATCAACCGCGACCCGACGTGTCGAACCTGAACTTCCGGCGCGGGATCGACGTGGCCAACCTCGTGACCGTGAAGCTCTCGGCCATCGGGACGGTCTGCTTCTTCTCAACCGCGACGACCCACATTCTGGCCGACGTCGCACTCTGGTTCTCCGATGCGTCGACCGGGGGCTTCGTCGATCTGACCCCGACACGGGTCCTCGATACCCGTGTCCCGATCGGCCAGCCGGCTATCGCCAAGCTCCCAGCGTCGGGGTCGATCTCCACTCGCCTTGCTGGCACTGCTGGAGTGCCGAGCACCGGGGCAGTGTCGGTGACGATGAACGTCACCATCGCGAATGCCACAGCGAGCGGATACCTCACGGTGTGGCCATGCGGCGAGACGCAGCCAGACGTGTCGAACCTGAATTTCCTCGCGGGAGTGAACGTGCCGAACCTGGTCAGCGTGAAGCTGCCACCAGGCGGATCCATTTGCTTCTTCTCGAGTGCCACGACCGACGTGCTCGCTGACGTGGCGGGCTACACCACGAACGACTTGTTCCAGTACTGGACGGTTGCGATCGCCTGATACGTGAGACGTCGGCACAGTCGACGGCGATCTGGATCGTGCCGATCACGATGCGCTCCAGCCGGTGCCCGCCTGACTCGAGCGGTAGAGATCACGGATCAGGCAGAGCTCGGCGCCGTGGTGGATGACCTCGCGCGTGATGTGGAGCACCAGCGCGGCCATCGGATAGTCCGCGAACGGTCCCTCCGCCGGGCCACAGACGCGACGCAGCCCCTCGTCGCCGAGTGAACGCACCCCGCCGATCCACGCGGCATAGTGCTCGTCGAGCTGCGCCAGGCCGCCAGCCGCGGTGAGCGGCCAGTCGGTGGTGCCGTATTCGACGCTGCCTGGTTCACCGAAGTGGTTCGCAGCACGCTCACCCAGCACCCCGATCGAGATGTGGCCCATGCGCCACGCGATGGTGGTGAACGGAGCGGGATCAGGTTCCGGAAAGTCGAAGTCCGCAACGGAGTCGCCGGCGCCGGCGGCCATCGCCGTGGTCGCCTCGTCGCGCCGTCGCAAGCTCCACGAGCCGTCGACCGGCTCCCACAGGTACTCGGCGTCGGTGAGGCCGTCGAGCCGAGGCCGCAGCTGGCCCTGCCAATGCCAGTCGAGCTGTTCGACCAGCTCCTTGTTCCAGTCGATGTCGACGGTGGCACGAGTCGGGTCGCTGCTCGTGTCGGTGGTGGTCGTCTCGGGGGTGGTCAGCATCGGCCGCCGCTGGTACTTCGTCGCGCAGGACGCGCGCCTGTCCGAATGGAGGACGTGGCGAGTCGACCGCATCATGACGGCCGACCCGACCGGGCATCGTTTCGCGATCGGCGATCCGCCCGACGCGGTGGAGCTCGTGCAACGTTCCATCACGACGGCGCCATACCGGTACCAGGCCACGGTCGAACTCGCCTCGCCGATCGAAGTGATCGCCGCCAAGGTTCCGCCGACCGTGGCCGTGCTCGAGGCGATCGACGAGCACACGACGTCGATCACGACCGGCGCCGACACCCTCGACGCCATCGTCTTCCACATCGGCATGCTCGACGTCGACTTCCGGGTGATCGCACCCGAATCGCTCCGGGAACGCATGGCGCAGCTCGCCGAACGATTCTCGGCGTGCGACACCGTCGAGTGACACCGTCGAGTGACACCGGGGTACATCGGCGGGGAACATCGGGGACGGTCGAGGTGTTGGCCCCGATGTCGGTCTCCGCGACAATGCGAGACCGACCACGAGCGACGAGAGAGAAGAGAATGGAGCCGACGATGAGTGAATCCACCGAACGGGCCGTGCTGGCCGGCGGGTGCTTCTGGGGGATGCAGGACCTGATCCGCAAGCGGCCGGGCGTCGTGTCGACGAGAGTCGGCTACTCGGGCGGTGACGTCCCGAACGCCACCTATCGCAACCACGGCTCCCACGCCGAGGCAATCGAGATCATCTTCGACCCCGAGCAGGAATCGTTCCGTGGCCTGCTCGAGTTCTTCTTCCAGATCCACGACCCGACGACCAAGAACCGACAGGGCAACGATCGGGGCGCGAGCTACCGATCCGCGATCTTCTACGTCGACGACGAGCAGCGTGCGATCGCCGAGGACACCATCGCCGACGTCGAGGCCTCGGGCCTCTGGCCGGGCAAGGTCGTCACAGAGCTCGCACCGGTGGGCCCGTTCTGGGAAGCCGAACCCGAGCACCAGGACTACCTCGAGCGGTACCCCGCGGGCTACACCTGCCACTTCGTGCGCCCCGACTGGGTCTTGCCACGCCGCGAAGCCAACGCCTGACGCCCCCTTCAGCTCACGGCTCGGTCGCTCCCGGGCGCCGCTCAGTGTGGCCCGGGAGCCGATGACGGCGGCTCGGGGAGTCGGTACTCGACGAGGTCGGCGCCGAGCGACACCAATATGTCGAACTGCGTCGCGTTCCTCGCCGGTGCCATGACGAGCCGGCTGCCTCCCTTGGCCGTGCGGATCACGACGCCGAGCAGCTCTCGATCCGTTTCGCAGAGGTCGTTCGTGAGCGAATCGTCCAAGATGATGATGCTGATCGGAAGCTCGCAGAGGTAGGTGTGCGATGCCGTCGCGGTCATCACGCCCTCGCGGGCGACCCGCACGCCGAGGGTCGCGACACGGTCGAGCACCACCTTGACCTCGTCGATGTGGTCGACCATGTAGGCGCCGTCGACGGCGATGCAGATCGACGGGGGGTCGACCCCGTTCCGTTCCAGAGCGTCGATCAGGCGCTCGGTGAAGCCCGGCCCGGTGAGCACCCCGCTGTCGACGTCGACGATCACGAACGGCAGGACCCGACCGACCGGCGACGACATCCATGGTGCGACGATGGCGAGCGCCCGGTCGAGGACCCAATCGGTCAAGGCCCGGACGTTCCCGATGGTGTTGGCGACGTCGTGGAGCGTCGGCCCGTCGATGACTCCGTGACGAGGATGCGTCCAGCCGACGGTGGCGCGAAAGGCGATGTTCGATCGGTCCGGCGCGAGGACGGAGTCGAAATCGATGTCCAGTTCGTTCATGTCGAGCGCCCTGCGCAGTTCGGCCTCGAGGTCCTGACGCAATGACACTCGGTCCTGCGTCGCGACGTCGAAGTACTCGATCCGATCGCCACCCTTGACCTTGGCTCGATACATCGCCATGTCAGCTTCATCGAGGAGCGCGCAGGGGTCGGTGTTGCTCGAGTCGGCAACGGTGACGCCCACGCTGGCGGCCACACAGACTTCTCGACCGCCGACCTGGATGGGCTCGGAGCAGCGCGCCACGAACCGGCGGACGATCTTGTCGACGTCGTCGTTGTCGTCGAGGTCTTCGCACAGGACGACGAACTCGTCGCCGCCGATACGTCCGACGGTGTCGTACGGCCGGGTGACCGAGGCCAGCCGACGGCCGATCTCGATCAGCACGGCATCGCCGACGGCGTGCCCGTGGGCGTCGTTGATCGGCTTCAGACCGTCGAGGTCGATGAAGGCGACTGCGACCAACGTCTCGCGCCGGTCGAGGCGACTCATGGCGTGCTCCAGTCGGCTGTCGATGAGGAGGCGGTTGCCCAACCCGGTGAGCGGATCCGTCAGCGCTTGCCGCTCGAGCACCTCCTGGCGTCGGTGCAGTCCATCGACGAGCGCGTCGTGACGGACCGCATCGGTCACGTCACGAAAGATCGTCACCAACCCCTCTTGGGAGAAGCCCATTGCGCTCACGTCGAACCACCGTTCGGTCCAGCCGGGGAACTGCATCCTCGTCGTGCGAGCGGTGCCGGTCTCGACCGCCGTGACGTAGTCCGCGAACCGGGCCGTTGGAATGTCCGTGATGATCGTGGACAACCGCTTGCCCAGGAGATCGGCCGCGACCTGATGCACCAGCCGCTCGGCGGTCGCGCTCACCATGACGAACTCGAAGTCGATGATCGTGCCGCAGTCGCGGACGGCTTGCAGTACGACGATGCCGTCGGTCGAGGACTCCATCAACGCCGTCATCGCCGGCGCCACTTGATCTGCGTGCCCGGGAGCGAACTGGCACTGTCCGAACTCCGTCGGTGCCGGCCGTCGTGCTCGATCGCCCAGTAGGCGGGTACCCAGCCGGCTCGTGCCGAGCGTGTCTGTGAGGGCCATCGGTTCCTTCCGGAACGCTTGTGTGCTCGAACGGTCGTGGGTGGCACGACCTGGTGGGGAAGTACCCACTATCTGTCACGAAGTACCCACTATCTGTGCCCGGAAACATCTTACATCGATCATGACTCAACCTTTCGAGGTCCGCGGGTGGTCAGCGGGTTGGGGCTGGCTCGGGTTGCGGGCACACTCAGCAGCCCCCCATGTCGACCGTCACCCTCCGACCGTGGCAGCGCGCGGCCTTCGACCATTTTCGCAGCACCCCCGACCCCGACTTCCTCGCGGTCGCCACCCCTGGAGCGGGCAAGACGACCTTCGCGCTCACCTGCGCCCGCGCCACACTGGCCGACTGGGTCGCCGACGGAGTCGCAGTCGGCCGTCGGCTGGTCGTCGTCGCACCGACGAGCCACCTGAAGGTGCAGTGGTCACTCGCGGCGCACCGCCTCGGCCTCCAGCTCGACCCCGACTGGACGCCCGGCCAGGGCCTCGCCCGCGACGTGCACGGACTCGTCACGACCTACCAGCAGGTCGCCATGCCCCGAGCTGCCAGCGCGCTGCGAGGGCTGGCGGCCGATGGCATGGTGATCCTCGACGAGATCCACCACGCCGGTCACGAACGCGCCTGGGGCGATGGCGTGTTCCAGGCCTTCGAGCTGGCGGCCAAGCGCCTGTCGCTGTCGGGCACACCGTTCCGCAGCGACAGCGCCAAGATCCCGTTCGTCCGCTATGACGTGATGGCTGAAGGCGACCTCGCCCACGCGGACTACACCTACGGATACGCCGATGCACTACGCGACGGGGGAGTGGTGCGGCCGGTGTACTTCCCCCGCGTCGACGGGCAGATGGAGTGGAGCACACCATCGGGTGACGTCGTACGGGCGACGTTCGGCGACGACCTGACGCGTGACCATGGGTCCGCCCGTCTCCGCACGGCGCTGAGCCTCGACGGCGATTGGCTCCCGACCGTGCTCGGTCAGGCCCACGACCGGCTCCGCGCGATCCGCCGAGAACAGACCGACGCCGGCGGGCTCGCGATCGCCACGGATCAGGAACACGCGCAGGGCATCGTCCGCTTGCTCCGCAACCGCTTCAACGTCGTTGCCGAAGTGGTGGTCAGCGACGACCCGGGGGCGTCGCGCAAGATCGCCGACTTCGCACACGGCGACCGACCATGGCTCGTCGCCGTGCGCATGGTGTCCGAGGGCGTCGACATCCCCCGCCTGCGCGTCGGCGTCTACGCGACCACCACCTCGACCGAGCTGTTCTTCCGCCAAGCCGTTGGCCGCTTCGTGCGCTGGCAAGCCGGCCGGACGAGCCAGAAGGCCTTCGTCTACATCCCCGACGACCCTCGACTTCGGGTGCACGCCTTCCAGATCGCCGAGGCGCGGCGCCATGTGCTGCGCCCACCCGGCGAGCGCGACGACGACGATTTCTCGGCAGACGGTGGTCTCGACGCATTGGTCAGCGACGACGACCTGTTCGAACAGCTCTCATTATTCAGCGTGGTGTCGTCGACGGCGACGGGCATCAGCGTCCACGGGGTCACCGAGGACGGCCTGCAGTTCTTCGACGAGGAACCCGACCCCCCTGATCCGATGTTCTCCGCCGACCCGACGCTCGCCGTCGATCTGCCGGACATCCCCACCGAGGCGGGCAGCGTCGCCTGGAGTTCGCTGAGTGTCGCCGAGCAGAAGGACGACCTGCGCACCCGCAACGCCGACGTTGCGAAACGACTCGTCGACCTCACCGGATGGGGGCATGCACGCGTACAAGGCGAGATGAACCGCCTCGCGGCGGTCCGTTCGGTGAGCACGGCCACCATCGACCAACTCGAACGTCGCTTGCGTTACAGCGAGAGCTGGCTCCGCCGCCTGCGCGGTGGGTGACAACCCCTTCCGCCCGCCACTTCAGCGGATGGCGGAGCGATCTCCGAGCAGGGTCGGGATCGTCATCACCATGATCTGGAGATCGAGCCAGATCGACTGTCGCTCGATGTAGCTGACGTCGAGTTCGACGCGCCGTGCGACGTCCTCCGGTTGGTGGAGCGGCCCGCGCGATCCGTTCATCGCCGCCCAACCGGTCATTCCGGGCTTGATCCGGTGGCGGTGGGCGTAGTCGGCGACGAGCTGCTCGGATTCGAATTCGCCGGTCTTCATGCCGATCGCGTGTGGGCGCGGCCCGACGAGCGACATGTCTCCGGCGATCACGTTGCACAACTGGGGGAGCTCGTCGAGGCTCGTGGATCGTAGGAAGCGTCCGACCCGCGTCACGCGATCGTCGTCGGCCGACACCTGTCGCTCGGCGCGAGCATCGGCCGCTTCGTGACGCATCGTGCGGAACTTCCACACGACGATCTCTTCGTTGTTGAAGCCGTGTCGGCGCTGACGGAAGAAGACCGGGCCGGAGCTGTCGAGCGTGATCGCCAGCGCGATCATCGCCATGATCGGTAACGTCGCTATGAGCGCGGGCACACCGAACACGATGTCCTGCACGCGCTTCGC
>JANNNB010000098.1:0-1586 GCA_031398325.1 Actinomycetes bacterium | reverse complement strand
CGGCGAGTGACACCTCGATCTCCTGTCGGGCGAGGGGCGCGCCGACACAGAAATGGATGCCGCCACCGAAGGCGATGTGAGCCGGATCGTTGCGTCCCACATCGAAGCGGTCGGGTTCGTCGAAGCGCCGAGGGTCGCGTTCGGCCGAACCGAAGAGCATGGCGACCTCATGTCCGACCTCGAGTTCCTCTCCGGCGATGACGACACCAGGCTCGAGCACCCACCGCTCGAACAACTGCAGCGGGGCGTCCCAGCGGAGCAATTCCTCGACGGCAACCTTGGCGGGCACCTCGCCCCGTACGAGGCGCTCCCACTCGCCGGGGTGAAGCATCAATGCGCGCAGGCCGTTGCCGAGCGTGTTCACCGTTGCTTCGTGACCGGCTTCGAGCAACACCATGGTCGTCGAGATGATCTCTGCTTCGGTCAGTACGTCGCCCTCGTCCTCGACGCGGACGAGTTCGGAGACCAGGAGTGAGTCGGGTGCACGCCGCTTGGCGGCGATCAGCGCCTTCGTGTAGTCGATGAACTCGGCTGCTGCTTGGTTCGCGGTAACCATCACGACCTCGCTCGGCGCCAGTTCGTACATCTTCACGATCTTGTGCGACCAGTCGAGCAATGCCCGGGTGTCCTCGCGCGGGACGCCGAGCATTGCGCAGATCACCGCCACCGAGAAGGGCTGCGCATAGTCGGCGAGCAACTCGAACTGTCCTTTCTCCACACAGACGTCGAGGAGTTCGTCCGACCACCGTTCGATCTCCGGTCGCATGGCGGTGACTGCCCGAGGCGTGAACACCTTTGCCACCAATCGGCGGATGCGGGTGTGGTCAGGCGGCTCCAGACACAGCAGCGACCACGCCTCGTGCTGGTGGAATGCCGCCCACCTCGTGTCGGGCTCAGGACGGCCGAACTCGGCGTGGGTATAGCGCGGCATGTACGACCGGCCGAGGCGCCGGTCGCGGAGCGCCTCGTGGATGTCGGCGAACCGGGTGATCGTCCACTGCCCGGTCTGCTCGTTCCAGAATCCCGGTGCTGCCTCCCGTAGGGCAGCGAGTGCGGGATACGGATCGGCGAGGAACATCGGATCGTGCGGGGTGAACAACCTGTTCATCGAGCACTCATCGCCAGGGTGGGGTCAACGTGTAGCTCGTATCGAGTTCGTCGGCGGAGTCGGCCACCACGTGGCGGGTCATTCGTTGGCCATGCTCGGAGAGCGTGCGCTGATCGGCCCGGGTGATGCCCGGGACCATCGGTTCACGGAACCAGGGCGCGTAGAACTCGACGTTCGGAATCGCTCGAACCTCATCGGTGAGGTTCGGTGTTCCGCCGTGCCATGCTCGCACGTCGCGGATCTGCACCGCTCCCGCCGGCGCCGGACAGACCGTGCTGAGACGCATCCACTCGGGTTCTTCCGACCGTCGAGGGATCGGTGCCCGTGAGCGCTGGGAGCCGGGAATTTGGCGGGTGGGACCATTGAGGGGCGTCATGTCGACGGGCATGAAGTTGACGCACACGTACGGGCAGGGGAGATCGCGCACCGACACCTGACCGGCCGGGTCGTGGAACGAGCTGAACGGCGTCGTCTCGGG
>JANNNB010000025.1:0-40504 GCA_031398325.1 Actinomycetes bacterium | reverse complement strand
CTCCGGCGCGACCCGTGACGAGCTCAAGCCCGGCACCGACGTGTGGAAGTTCGACGACGGCCACCAGATCATCATCCTCGCCGAGGGTCGCCTCGTGAACCTCGGTTGCGCCACCGGCCACCCGAGCTTCGTGATGTCGTGCTCGTTCACCAACCAGGTGATCGCCCAGATCGAGCTGTACAACAGCACCGACAACTACCCGCTCGGTGTGTATGTGCTGCCGAAGCATCTCGACGAGAAGGTCGCCAGTCTGCACCTCGACGCGCTCGGCGTGAAGCTGACCAAGCTCACCGACGAGCAGGCCGAGTACCTCGACATGAACCCGTCGGGCCCGTTCAAGCCCGAGCACTACCGCTACTGATCCTCCGAACACCCGAAGTGTGAGCCCTCACGTCGAAATCGACGCGTGGGCTCACACCTTTCCGGGTCGATCACACGCGATCGAGGAAGTGTGACGCCACAGGTCGATTTCGACGCGTGGGTTCACACTTCGAGCGGCCAACCGGGGCTGTCACAGCCCGTGCGTACGGTCGGGAGGATGACGAACAGCGCGATTCACGCTGTCGTTGAGCTCGCAGCCTCTCAGCACGGCGTGATCACGAGACGGCAGGCTGCCGACATCGGAGTGAATTCCCATCGGGTCGCCACCGCACTCCTCCAGGGTTGGCTGAGCGAGCCGTTCACGGGCGTGCTCGTCGTCGGCGGCTCGCGGGCGACATTCGAGCGGTCCGTCATGGCTGCAACCCTCGCAGCCGGGGCTCACGGTGTGGCGTCGCATCGCTCTGCGGCCCGTCTCCATCGGCTCGACGGCTTCACCGCTGCCACTGCGATCGAGGTGAGTGTCGATCGGAGCCACCGGTGGAGATCCGACGGACTCCGGCCGGGAACGACGTCACATCACATCGTTGCCCTCGAGGAGTGCGACCTCGTGACCGTCGACGGTATCCGTACGACCAATCTGGCGCGCACACTTGCCGACCTGGGATCGGTGGTTCGCGATCATCGGCTCGTTGGCCGTGCACTCACCGACGCCCGTCGCCGCGGGTCGAGCCTCGGCTGGTTGCGTGAGACCGCCGAGCGTCTGCATCGTCCGGGTCAGCGCGGGACCGGCGTGCTGCTTCGACATCTCGACGCGATTCCGTACGAGGGACGCGTCCCCGAAAGTTGGTTCGAGGAGTTGCTCGCCCTGTGCCTGCGGGACGACCGGTTGCCTGATGTCGTTCCGCAGTACGAGATCTTCGACGATCGCGGTCGCTTCGTGGCGCGGGTCGATCTCGGCGTACCTTCCGTCAGGCTCGGGCTCGAGGCGCACAGCCGACGCTTCCACTTCGGACCGTTGTCCGAGCCTCTGGACGAGCAACGGGATCTCCGCTCTGCGGCAGCCGGGTGGGAACTCCTCTACCTCGGTTGGTATGCCACCAAGCGTCCCGCCGAGGTGCTCGAAGCGGTCATCGAAGTTGTCGACACCCGCCGCCGCAACCTGCGCGCCGCCTGAAGACACGGAGTGTGACATGACGCGTCGATTTCGACGCGTGGGGTCACACTTCGGGGAGGGCGGGCTCGATCGTCGAGGTCGCGACAGGGGACTCGTGCATGGCGAGGCGGGGGAGGAAGATCTGCACGAGCGGGCCGATGCCGAGTGCGAAGACCGCGGTGCCGATGCCGATCGACCCACCGAGCAGAACCCCGGCGATGAGCACCAGGACCTCGATGCCGGTGCGGGCGAGACGGATCGAGATGCCGCGCTTGGCGAGCCCGGTCATGAGTCCGTCGCGCGGCCCCCGGGCCGAGCCCGGCGCCGATGTAGAGGCCAGAGCCCATGGCGATGATCACGACGCCGCCGATCATCATCACCACGCGCGCGACCAACATCTCGGGTTCGGGGATGAGCGGGAGCATGACACCGACGACGAGTCCGATCTCGAACGCGTTGAGCACGGTGCCGAGCCCGGCTGATTCGCGGAGGGGGATCCACAGCAACAGCAGGGCGATGCCGACGATGATGATGATGACCCCGACCGACCATCCCGTGAGTTCGCTGATGCCGGTGTGGAAGACGTCCCATGGCGCAGCGCCCAAGTTCGCGTCGATCAGCAGTGCGATCCCGATCCCGAACAACGAGAGTCCTGCGACACACCGGGCAATGCGCTCGACGGGTCGATCGGTCGGGATGAAACGGTTCACGCCGGCACGGTAGCGACCACGTCGGCCAGTGTCGTCAGGAGTTCGAGTCGAGTGTCATACCCCCTCGTCATGATGAGGGAATGCTCTTGATGACTCGTTGCGCCGGATGCGATGCCCCGGGTGCGCCCGTGTGCACCACGTGTCGATTCGCTCTCGTGGGGCGATCTCCGCGTCCCCAGTCACACGGTGTCCGTGCAGCGGTGCCGTTCACCGGCCGAGCGCGTGATGTCGTACTGGGCCTCAAATACCGGAACCGCCGGCAGGTCGGCCGTCATCTGGCTGGCCTGGTGGTGAACCAGATCATCGAACACGGAGATCACACCCGCATCGACTACGTCACGTGGGCCCCCACGAGCGCAGCGCGGCGCCGCGAGCGCGGGTTCGATCAGGGCGAGCTCCTGGCTCGGCACATCGCCGCCCAGCTCGGCGTTCCGGCGAGACGCCTGCTCGATCGATCCGGTGCCAATGGACCGCAGACGGGTCGTTCCCGCCGGGAGCGGTTCGCCGGCTCGGTCTTTCGAGCTCGACCCGACGTACGCGACCAGCGGATCCTCGTCGTCGACGACGTCGTCACGACAGGCGCCACGATGACGCACGCTGCTCAGGCGCTCGAATCGGCGGGTGCTGCCGAGGTGTTGTTGTACGCCGTGGCCTCGACCCCGGCGTCGGTGAACCGTCCCGGACTCGCTGCCGTCGCCTGACCAGGTGGGGTCGCCCACCGCTCGTACCACCCGGCGGGCGGATGCGCCGCCGCCACGGCCCGAAGCCCTGCCGATAGGCTCGATCGCTGCATGGGAATCCTCGATCGCATCCTCCGGGCTGGAGAAGGCAAGAAGGTCAAGGCCCTCGAAGGAATCGTTCCTGACGTCAACGCGTTGGGTCCGGAAATCGGGGCACTGTCCGACGAAGCACTCAAGGCCAAGACCAACGAGTTCCGTCAGCGGCTCGACAACGGTGCCGACGTCGACGACCTGCTCATCGAGGCGTTCGCCGTCATGCGTGAGGCCGCCACTCGCGTGATCGGACAGCGCCATTACGACGTCCAGCTCATGGGCGGCGCTGCCCTGCATTTCGGCTGGGTTGCCGAAGCGAAGACGGGCGAGGGCAAGACCCTCGTGTCGACGCTGCCGGCGTACCTGAACGGTGTGACCGGCAAAGGTGTGCACCTGGTGACGGTCAACGACTACCTGGCACGCCGCGACGCCGAGTGGATGGGCCAGATCCATCGTTGGCTCGGTCTCGATGTCGGCCTCATCATTCCGGGGTATCGCACCTCACCGGCCGAGAAGCGCCAGAGCTACGCCGCTGACATCACCTACGGCACGAACAACGAGATGGGTTTCGACTACCTGCGCGACAACATGGCGCAGAAGAAGGACGACAAGGTCCAGCAACGGGGTCACAACTACTGCATCGTCGACGAAGTCGACTCGATCCTCATCGACGAGGCCCGCACCCCGCTGATCATCTCGGGCCGCGTTGCCGACGCTGCGAAGCTCTACTACCGATTCGCCTCGATCGTTCGCGGACTCAAGCGTGATGTCGACTACGAGGTCGAGGAGGACAAGCGCGTCGTCGTCCCGCTCGAGGAGGGCATCGAGAAGGTCGAAGCCGCGCTCGAGGTCGAGAACCTCTACGACAACGTGCAGTCGAACTACGTCCACCAGTTCACCGTCGCCCTGAAGGCCAAAGAGCTGTACAAACGCGACAAGGACTACATCGTCCAGGGCGGCGAGGTGAAGATCGTCGACGAGTTCACCGGTCGCATTCTCGAAGGACGGCGCTGGTCCGAGGGGATCCACCAGGCGGTCGAGGCGAAGGAGGGCGTGAAGATCAAGGAGGAGAACCAGACCCTCGCGACGATCACGCTGCAGAACTACTTCCGCATGTACGAAAAGCTCGCCGGCATGACCGGGACGGCGCAGACCGAAGCGGCCGAACTGATGAACACCTATGGCCTGGGTGTCGTACCGATCCCGACCAACCGCCCCCAGCAGCGCATCGACCAGGCCG
The DNA here is from genome assembly GCA_031398325.1 of Actinomycetes bacterium. Taxonomy (GTDB): domain Bacteria; phylum Actinomycetota; class Acidimicrobiia; order Acidimicrobiales; family Ilumatobacteraceae; genus Sva-07. The sequence continues at coordinate 36,307 of JANNNB010000025.1, read as the reverse complement.
ACCTCATCTTCAAGTCCGAAGAGGCGAAGTTCGCGGCGATCATCGACGACATCGAACCTCGTCACGCGAAGGGCCAACCCATCCTCGTCGGCACGGCGAGCGTCGGTCGGAGCGAGCACCTCGGTCGCCTGCTCACGCAACGTGGGATCGAGCACGAGGTGCTCAACGCCAAGCAACACACCCGTGAAGCCGAGATCGTCACGCAGGCAGGCCGTCTCGGCCGGGTCACCGTCGCCACGAACATGGCAGGTCGTGGCGTCGACATCCAGCTCGGCGGCAATGCCGAAGGGCTTGCCCGCGCCGACGTCCTGAAGGAGGGCTACGAGCCCAGCCTCCTGGTCGACGACTACGAACTGCCGATGCCGCTCGACCAGATGCCGGAGGACTTCCAGGAGGGACGCAAGAAGGCGTTGGCCCGCTACGCCGAACTGCTCGCCGAGTACACAGCGCAGTGCAGAGCAGAAGGCGACGAGATTCGCGAGCTCGGCGGTCTCTACGTCATCGGTTCGGAACGTCACGACAGCCGTCGCATCGACAACCAGTTGCGTGGTCGCTCGGGTCGTCAGGGTGACCCTGGCGAGAGCCGGTTCTTCCTGAGTCTCGATGACGATCTGATGCGTCTGTTCGCCACGGGCGCGCTCAGCTACGTGATGGGTCGAGCGCTTCCCGACGACGAAGCGATCGAGGCCAAGATGGTCACCAAGGCCATCGAGCGGGCACAGACCACCGTCGAGACGAAGAATGCCGAGATCCGCAAGAACGTCCTCAAGTACGACGAGGTGATGAACGAGCAGCGCAAGGTGATCTACAAGCGCCGCGACCAGATCCTCGACGGCGAAGACCTGCGTTCGGCCGCAATGGAGTACCTGGCCGAGGCGGTCGACGCGCTCATCGAGACGCACTGCGCGTCGGCGGCAACGGACGAATGGGATCTCCCTGGTCTCGCGACCGAATTGACGCTCTACTGGCAGAACTCGATCAGCGAGCAGCAGTTCGCGGACATCAACTCGACCGACGAGCTCTATGACATCCTCATGGCTGACGCCACGGCGCACTACGAGCGACGCGAGGAGGAACTCGGCTCGGAGGTGCTCCGGCAGGTCGAACGCCAGGTGATGCTGCGCATCATCGATCAGCGCTGGCGCGAGCACCTCGAGGAGATGGACTACCTGCAGGGCGGCATCAATCTTCGTGCGATGGGCCAGAAGGACCCACTCGTCGAATGGCAGCGCGAAGGCTTCGAGATGTTCGGCTCGATGATGACCGGCATCGCACAGGACTTCGTGAAGTACGTCATGCACGTCCAGGTCGTCCAGAATCAGCAGGCTCAGCCCGCCGACGACGCGCCCGCCGTCCAGAACCTCCAGACCAGTTCGTCCGATGACGACGACGAGGGTGGCTTCGATCGCGCCGCCCGCGCCGCCGTCGCCGAGGGCGAGTTGCCGCCGGAGGCCGCGCCGGTCCCCGCAGTGACGAAGCAGCAGACGATCGTCAAGGACGATTTCTCCAAGACGCCGCGCAATGCTCCGTGCCCGTGCGGGTCGGGCAAGAAGTTCAAGCAGTGCCACGGCGCGACCTGAGCCGACTGGCCCCGAGGGGTATCGACCATGCGTGACTTCACCCAGGACATTCGCGACGTGCAGCGTCGCCTCGACGAGGCGTCGGAGTATCTGTCGATCGACGACAACCGGGAGCGTTTCGCGATCCTCGAGGCCGAAGTCGCCGAACCGGGCCTGTGGGACGACCAGGAACGGGCCAAGAAGCTGAATGCCGAGTACGCCAACATCCGCGACGACTTGGCGACGTTCGACGATCTGACCGCCCGGGTCGGCGACGTGGAGGTGCTCCACGAATTGGCTCGTGACGAAGACGACGAGTCGCAGGAGCCGGATATCGCCGAGGCGCTCGACGGGATCCGGGCCACCCTCGACCAGCTCGAGCTGCGGAGCCTCTTCACCGGCGAGCACGACGACAGCGACTGCATCGTGCAGATCAACGCGAAGGACGGTGGCGTCGACGCCCAGGACTTCTCCGAGATGCTGCTACGGATGTACGAGCGGTGGTGCGAGCGTCGCGGCTTCAACATCAGCCTCAACTACGTGTCCGAGGGCGCCGAGGCCGGGATCATGTCGGCCGAGGTCACGATCAGCGGTCGATACGCCTACGGGCTGATGACCGCCGAACGCGGTACCCACCGACTCGTGCGCATCAGCCCGTTCGACAATCAGGGGCGCCGGCAGACATCGTTCGCCGCGGTCCAGGTGTGGCCGCTGCTCGAAGACGTCGATCTCGACATCGACGAATCCGACATCCGCATGGAGGTCTTCCGGGCATCGGGGGCTGGCGGACAGCACATCAACAAGACGTCGTCGGCCGTGCGCCTCATCCACGAGCCGACCGGTCTGGTCGCGAGCTCCCAGGAGGAGCGCAGCCAGTTGCAGAACCGTGAGCGGGCGATGGGTCGGCTGACGTCGTTGCTCGCTGCCAAGGCCGAGGAAGACCGCGCAGCGGAACTCGACGCGATCGCCGGCAAGCAGGCTCAGGTCGGTTGGGGCAGCCAGATCCGCAGCTACGTGATGCAGCCGTACCAGATGGTGAAGGACCTGCGCTCGGAGGTCGAGACGAGCAACGTGAGCGGCGTGTTCGACGGCGACATCGACGAACTCGTCATCGGCTATCTCCGCTGGCGCCGCGCCGGCCAAGAGTCGGAGTGACAGGGTCATCCGTCACCGGAGGGTGACGTTCTCCAGTTGAGGTTCGGCGATACCCTGCGTGAGCCTCTTCGGCGAGTGTCGGCGGCAGGCATGCACCCATGATTCGACTCGAGAACGTCACCAAGAGCTATTCGACCGAGGTCGTCGCAGTACGCGACGCCAGCTTCGACGTCGCAAAGGGCGAGTTCGTGTTCCTCGTCGGCCCGTCAGGTTCGGGCAAGAGCACGCTGCTGCGGATGCTCAACCGCCAGGATCGACCCGAGCGTGGAGCCGTGTGGGTGGCAGGCCGCAACATCGTCGACATGCCGCCAGGGCGCGTGCCGCACCTCCGGCGCAACATCGGGAACATCTTCCAGGACTACAAGCTGCTCCTCGAGAAGAGCGTGTTCGAAAACGTCGCGTTCGCGCAGGAAGTGATCGGACGGCCGTCGCACGTCATCAACCAGCAGGTGCCGGCGGTGCTCGAACTCGTCGGCCTCGCCGGCAAGGAGGATCGCCTGCCGCACCAGCTGTCGGGTGGCGAGCAGCAGCGTGTGTCGATCGCACGAGCGTTCGTGAACCGCCCATTGATCCTGCTCGCCGACGAGCCGACCGGCAACCTCGACCCCGGTACCGGCGAGGGCATCATGCGACTGCTCGACCGAATCAACAAGACCGGCACCACCGTGGTGATGGCCACCCACGACCAGCGGATCGTGAACACGATGCGCAAGCGGGTGATTCAGCTCGATCGTGGTGTGATCGTGCGTGACCAGGCGCGCGGCGTCTACGAGTGAGCTGAGCGAACGACATGTGGTCACGAGTTCGATACACACTGCGCGAGACGTTCGACAGTTTCCGCCGAAACGCCACCCTCACGGTCGCGGCGATCATCACTGCCGCGATCTCGTTGCTCGGCGTCGGCCTCACCCTGCTCAGCCAGCATGCCTTCGACAACCTGCTCTCGCGTTGGGAGGGCGGGGTCGAAATGATCGTGTTCATGCGTCCGACGACCACCCCCGACCAGTTCGACCTCGTCGAGCGCGTGCTCGGAGAACAGACCGAGTTCATCGAGAGCTTCACGTTCTGTGACGCCACCTGTTCTCTCGCCGAAGCCGACCGGGTGCTCGCTGGCGAACCCGGTGTGCGCGACCTGCTCGACGAGAGCAACATCACCACGCAGTTCAAGGCCGTGCCGACGGAGGGAACCGACATCGACCTGTTGCGACAGCTCTCGACGGCCTTCGAGGAGCTGCCGAGTGTGTACGAGGTCAAGTTCGCCGAGGACCAGATCAGTCTGATCTCGCAGCTCCAGAGCTTCTTCGGGTTCCGTCTTCTGTTGTTGTCGGGTTTCCTGCTGTTCGCTGCCGTGCTGTTGATCTGGAACACGATTCGCACGGCGATCTTCGCCCGCCGTCGCGAGATCGAGGTGATGAAACTCGTGGGCGCGACCGACTGGTTCATCCGTATCCCGTTCATGCTCGAAGGGTTGCTGCACGGCATCATCGGCGGGGCGGTCGCCAGTGTCGGGTTGTGGGCGTGGAACAGCCAATGGACGAGCGGGGTCAAGGAGTTCCCGGCCAACAGCGGGTTCGCCGCCCTGGTCGTGGTCGATGGCTACGACCAGACCGTGATGCTGATCATGGTCGTGATCGGCGCCCTCGCCGGTGCCATCGGATCAGGCATCGCGGCATCGCGTTTCTTGGATATTTGACGTCACCGACCGGTTCTCCGCGGCAGGGGTCTGCTCGTTACGTTCCTTGAATGGAATACACCGAGATCTTGTACGGCGTCGAGGACAACATCGCGACGATCACGCTGCACCGTCCCGATCGGATGAACGCGTTCACCGGCACGATGATGCGCGAGATGATCGATGCGTTCGATCGGGTCGACGAGGACGACGACGCGCGCGCCGTGATCGTCACCGGCGCAGGCCGTGCGTTCTGCGCCGGCGCCGATCTCGGCGGCGGGGGCGAAACGTTCTCGGGTGGCGGCAGCGACATCGAGACACCGGTCGGTGTCGTGCGCGACGGCGGTGGCATGGTGACGCTGCGGATCTTCGACTGCACGAAGCCGGTCATCGGTGCCATCAACGGCGCCGCGGTCGGCATCGGTGTGACGATGACATTGCCGATGGACATCCGCTTGGCGAGCGATCAGTCCAAGTTCGGTTTCGTCTTCGCGAGACGCGGCATCGTCCCCGAGGCGTGTTCGTCGTGGTTCCTGCCGAGGCTGGTCGGGATCAGCCAGGCGGCGGAGTGGTGCTACAGCGGCCGCGTGTTTCCCGCCGACGAGGCACTGGCCGGCGGGCTCGTGCGCAGCGTGCATGCGGCGGACGACCTGCTCCCTGCCGCCCGCGCGATCGCCCGGGAGATCGCCGACAACACGGCGCCGGTCTCGGTGGCCCTGACTCGGCAGATGCTGTGGCGCATGCTCGGTGCATCGCACCCGATGGAAGCCCACCGCGTCGACTCGCGTGGGATCCAGAGCAGGGGGGCGAGCGACGATGCCAGAGAAGGCGTGATGAGCTTTCTGGAGAAACGTCCCGCCACGTATCCCGTCAAGATCAGCGATGGACTGCCGGACATCTTCCCCGACTACACCGCCCCCGACTTCCACTGAGGTGGCTGTCGTCGGCCCCGAATGTTACAGTTTGATGACGGACGGGTACTCGTAGCGCAATCGGATCTCCACCAGCGGGCGGGGAAACGGAAGTCAGCCATGACCATGCAGTACCGGGGTCACGAAGTCGTCGACCCGAACCACAAGCTCGTCGGCACCATCAACGATGTTCTCTACGATGCGGAAGGTCAACCAACGTGGGCGGTGGTCGACGTCGGACTCCTTCGAGCATCGCACTACGTGCCGGTGTCGGTCGGCTACACGGCCGACGACGGTTCCTTCGTCATCCCGTTCGACAAGCGCGTCGTGACGTCCGCGCCAAAGGCCGATCGTTCGCACACCATGAACCCTTCGACCGAGAGCGAACTCATCAGCTACTACGAATTGCAGGACGCCCGGTGAGCACCCACTCGTAGAACGGGCTGTGTCGGACGCCACGCTCCGTCAGGGAATTGTTCAAGTATTTCCCGGTTCTTACCGATGTCTTGAACAGCGTGGGCACCATACGAGTGTCCCGAACAACCCGAGCATCGAAAGCGGAGCGAACATGACCACGATCCTGATGGACCAACTGAACACCGGTGACGTCATCGAGATGAAGACGTCCGACAACGATGTCATCACCGTGCTGGTCCTGCTCGCTACCGACGATGCGCTCGTGCTCGACCCGTGCAACGGCGACACGCCGTTCGTGCTTCGGGCCGACGAGCTGATCGAGTACCGCAAGTTCGACGCCGAGGCGATGTTCGCCGACAGCTGAAACCCTCCTGGAAACGGATCTCCCCTTCCGTTCCGGAGAACTCCCCCTAGCGTGGGCGCCGTGTCTGACACGGCGCCCACGCTGTTTTTTCGGGTCGGCGGCATCCCGTTCTTCGAACGTCTCGTCGACGAGTTCTACGCCGGCGTCGCGACGGACGAGGTGCTGCTCCCGCTCTACCCCGAGCAACCCGACCTCACCGGCGCACGCCATCGGTTGACGCTCTTCCTCGTCCAGTACTGGGGCGGGCCGACGACGTACTCGGACGAGCGGGGTCACCCGCGACTGCGCATGCGGCACTTCCCGTTCCTGGTCGGGCCGCTCCAGCGCGACCGATGGTTGCTCCACATGCGCGCGGCAGTCGCCGCGGCATGCGACGATGCGTCGATCGCCGCGGACATGGCGGAAGGGATCGAAGACGAGCTGATGACCTACTTCGTCACGGCCGCTGAGCACCTGCGCAACGACACCGGTTTGCCCATCACATCGGCCTCCTACGGCAGCGACAGGTAGCGTTCCCGGCGCCATGGCGGTCATCCGAGTCGACCAATTGCGCAAGCACTACGGAGACACGCGAGCTGTCGATGGTTTGTCGTTCGAGGTGGTCGCCGGAGAGGTGTACGCGCTCCTCGGCGAGAATGGTGCCGGCAAGTCGACCACGGTCGAGATCCTCGAAGGACATCGCGAGTCGACGTCCGGATCGGTGCAGGTGCTCGATCGTGATCCCTGGAATGCCGGACGCGAGTTCCGTGATCGCATCGGCATCGTGTTGCAGTCGTCGGGCGTCGAGACCGAGTTCACGGTCCGCGAAGTGATCGAGCTCTACGGCGGCTGCTACCGATCGCCACGTCCGTTGGAGGAGATCGTCGATCTGGTCGGTCTCGGCGAGAAGGTCGACGCACGAGTCGGCTCGCTGTCCGGCGGTCAACGGCGCCGTGTCGATCTCGCCCTCGGGATCGTGGGACGTCCCGAGGTGCTGTTCCTCGACGAGCCGACGACCGGCTTCGACCCGGCCGCTCGTCGAAAATCGTGGGACCTCATCGAATCCCTCGGCGCCGACGGCACGACCGTGCTCTTGACGACCCACTATCTGGACGAAGCCGAGCATCTGGCCGATCGCGTCGGCGTGCTGTCGGGCGGTCGGATGATCGCCGAAGGCACACCGGAACAATTGATCAATCGGGCCAGCGGTACGGTCGTCAGTTTCATGCTCCCCGAATCGGTGGCGATCGGAGATGCTTCGGCGTTGTTCGCTCCGATGTTCGGATCGGAGATCCGAGTCGCCGGACGGTTGGTCGAAGCGACCATCGACCAGCCGACGGCAGCCGTCCATCGTCTCACGGGGTGGGCGCTCGATGCCGGCGTCGAGCTCGAGTCGCTCGCCGTACACCGGGCGTCGCTCGAAGACGTGTACCTGTCGTTGACCTCGGAGTCGGCGGCTGCCGAACCGCCGTCGGCGAATGTCGAGGCAGGCCCGTCATGAGGAGCGGCATCTCCTTCCCGTCGACGCCAGGACTGCTCTGGACACAGACCGAGTACCAGCTGCGATCGTTCCGTCGAATTCCGATCGCGATGTTCTTCACGCTCGGACTGCCGTTGATCATGCTCGTGCTGTTCAACGCGCTGTTCGGCTCCAACCGGATCGACACCCCGGACGGCTCGTGGTCGTCGGCGCAGTTCTACACCGGTGGCCTCGCGGCGTTCACGGCCGTGTCGGCGACGTTCACCAATCTGGCCAACATGGTGCCGCTTCGCCGAGACGAGGGTGTGCTGAAGCGCTGGCGGGGTACGCCCCTGCCGACGTGGGTGTACCTCGGCGGATTCATCTGCTCAGCCGTGATCATCGCCTTCGTCGGTGTCGTCGTGATGCTGGCGCTCGGGGTCGTCGCCTACGACCTCGACATCGAGTCGGCCAAGCTGCCAGCCGCGTTCGTCACGTTCCTCGTCGGTGTGGCGTCGTTCGCCGCCCTCGGCATGGCGCTCGCCGCCCTCGTCAAGTCGGCCAGCTCGGCGTCGGCTGCCGCCAACGCGATCATCCTGCCGCTCGCGTTCGTGTCCGACGTGTTCGTGCAAGTCGACGATCCGCCGCGCTGGTTGGAGATCGTCGGCAGCATCTTTCCGCTCAAGCCGTTCGTGCAGTCGTTCCAGGCCTGCTTCAACCCAACTGTGTCCGCACCGGCGTTCGACTGGGCAGCGATGGGGTTCGTGGCACTCTGGGGTCTCGCCGGCCTAGTGGTGGCTCTCAAGCGCTTCCGGTGGGAACCGAGCGGCTCTGCGCCTCGCGGCCGCCACGCCAAGCGAGTCGCCACTGCCTGACCTCAGGAGAACACAACGGTCTTGCGCCCGTGCACGAGCACGCGGTGCTCGACGTGTGCCCGCACGGCGCGGGCCAGGACGATGGTTTCGAGATCGCGACCCCTCGCCGTGAGTCGTCGGACCTCGTCTCGGTGGGTGACGTGCACGGTGTCCTGCTCGATGATCGGACCTTCATCGAGGTCGGACGTCGCGTAATGGGCGGTTGCCCCGATCAGCTTCACTCCTCGGTCGTGGGCTTGTCGATACGGATTGGCGCCGACGAACGCCGGCAGGAACGAGTGGTGGATGTTGATGATCTGGTTGGGAAACCGGTCGATGACGGCTGGCCCCAAGATCTGCATGTAGCGCGCGAGCACGACCAGTTCGACTCCGGCATCGTCGAGCGCCCACAGGAGTGCAGCCTCTTGATCTGCCTTCCGGCCCGGGTCGACGGGCAGGTGAACGTACTCGATTCCTAGGTGGTGGCAATACGCCTCGTGGTCAGGGTGGTTCGACACGACGACCCTGACGTCGATCGGCAACTCGCCGCTGCGCCAGCGGCTGAGTAGGTCGTTCAGACAATGCGGTTGCTTCGAAGCGAGGATCGCCGTCGGCACCGGTTCGTCGGTGGAACGCATGTCGACGGTCATGCCGAAGGCGTCGGCGACCGGACGGAAACGTTCGAGGAACGCGGCAGTCCCTGGGCCTCCGCTCGGCAGATCGAACTCGATTCGTTGGAAGAACACCGAACCGGTCCCGTTGCCGACCTTGTCGACGTGCTGCTCGGCATGGATGATGTTGCCCCGGTGCTCCGCGATGAACCCAGCGGTGGCTGCGACGATCCCCGGTTGGTCGGGACATGACAAGAGGAGCACCGAGGACATGGCGGTCGTTCTATCGCCGCAGGGCGAAGCACGCCACGGCCGTGGCGGCGGCGGCGTTCAGTGAGTCGACGCCATCGGCCATGGGGATGCGGACACGCGTCGACATGTCGAGCAACGCGTCACTCAACCCGGCGCGTTCCGATCCGATCAGGACCGCAACACGCTCGCCGGCCTCGACGTCGTCGATCGACATCGCTGACGGATCCGGCGTCATCGCCAGGAGTTGCCAGTCAGCGAGCTGGCCGAGCTCGTCGGCGAGCCGCCTGGTCCGGGCGTGGGGGAGCGCGAACGCCGTTCCCATGGCGACGCGCAGCGATCGGCGGGCGAGCGGGTCGGCGCTCGTGTGGTCGAGGATCAGCCCGTCGAAACCGAACGCAGCAGCATTGCGGATCACCGAGCCGACGTTTGCCGGGTTGTCGACCGCCTCGAGTACCACGAGACGTGTCGCTCGAGCTGCGAGCTGGGCAACACGTGGTCGTGCGGGGCGCTCGAACAGCGCGACGATCGGGTGGGGGTAGCCGAGCCCGGTCACGAGCCGGCGGATCTCGATCCCGCCCCCGTAGACCGGGCAGGTGAGCGAACCGGCGAGGTCGGGTACGTGTTCGGTGTCGACCAGCGCGGCAACCGGGACGCAGCCGGACGCGAGCGCCCGCTCGATCACGAGGTCGCCCTCGGCGAAGAACAGTCCGGCTCCTGCGTCGTCGCGTTTCTCGGTCCGGCTTGCGAGGCCGCGCTCGTTCAGCCTGAACTGCCGGAACAACGGATCGTCCGGATCCTCGATCATGATGACCGCCATCACGTTTGTGACAAGACTTCTGAGGACCGGTTCGCGGAAACGTTGTCGCAAACGTGGAATGACGGCATGAGGGTTGGACCGATCAGGAGTGGATCAGTAGTGGTAGGGGTAGGCGGACCAGTCGGGGTCGCGCTTTTCGAGGAAGCTGTCGCGGCCCTCCTGGGCCTCATCGGTGCCGTACGCCAGGCGCGTCGCCTCGCCCGCGAAGACCTGCTGACCGACGAGGCCGTCGTCGATGAGGTTGAACGAGAATTTCAGCATCCGCTGGGCGGTCGGACTCTTCGCGCAGATCTCACGTCCCCACTGGAGCGCCGTGGCCTCGAGCTCGGCGTGGGGCACCGACGCGTTGACCATTCCCATCCGATACGCATCGTCGGCGGTGTACTCGCGACCGAGGAAGAAGATCTCGCGGGCGAACTTCTGGCCGACCTGGCGGGCGAGGTATGCCGAGCCGTACCCGCCGTCGAAGCTGGCGACGTCGGCGTCGGTCTGCTTGAAGCGGGCGTGCTCGGTACTGGCGAGCGTGAGATCGCACACGACATGGAGCGAGTGCCCTCCGCCGGCCGCCCAGCCCGGCACCACGCAGATGACCACCTTGGGCATGAAGCGGATCAGACGCTGCACCTCGAGGATGTGCAACCGACCGGCGCGGCCGGGCTCGATCGATGCGGCGTCGGTGCCTTCGGCATACTTGTAGCCGTCCTTGCCGCGTATCCGCTGATCGCCGCCGGAGCAGAATGCCCAGCCGCCGTCCTTCGGTGACGGGCCGTTGCCGGTGAGCAGCACACAGCCCACATCGGTCGACATGCGGGCGTGATCGAGCGCGGTGTACAGCTCGTCGACGGTGTGGGGTCGGAAGGCATTGCGGATCTCGGGACGGTTGAACGCGATGCGCACGACTGCGGCATCCACGGCGCGGTGGTACGTGATGTCGGTGAAGTCGAACCCGGGGACGACCGCCCACGCGTTCCGATCGAAGATCTCGGAAACCATGTTCGGCGTCGTGTCGGATTCGGGCAGCTCGTTCGGCATCTGACCATGTTGGCCGATCGGGTACCTTTCGCCCATGCCCCACGCCGACATCAATGGCCAGCGAATCTACTTCGAGGACTCTGGTGGCGACGGCCCCGCTGTGATACTGGCGCACGGGTTCCTGATGGACCAGGAGATGTTCGCGCCGCAGGTCGAGGCCCTGTCGCCGACGCATCGGGTGATCACCTGGGACGAGCGCGGGTTCGGCCGGACCGAGTTCGATGGCCAACCGTTCAGCTACTGGGATTCGGCCAGCGACTGCCTCGGCCTGCTCGACCACCTCGGAATCGACCGGGCGGTCGTTGGCGGAATGAGCCAGGGTGGATTCATCTCGCTCCGCGTGGCGCTGACTGCTCCCCAACGAGTGCGCGGCCTGATCCTGCTCGACACCCAGGCCGGGACCGAAGATCCCGCCACCGCCGAGGGATACGACCAGATGCGCGACATCTGGCTGACGGCAGGACCGGTCGACGACCTCGCGGGTGTGGTGGCCAACATCATCATCGCGGATCCCGACTTCAACGACGCGTGGATCGCAAAGTGGCAGGCCCGACCGAAGGAGCTGTTCGAACAGCCGTACGCCACCCTCATGACTCGTGACGACGTCACCGACCGTCTCGGTGAGATCAGCTGTCCGGCGATCGTCGTGCACGGCACGGAGGACACCGCGATCTCGATGGAACGGGCGGAGGCGCTCGCTGGCGGATTGGTCGGGTCAGGTCCGGTGGTACAGGTCGGCGGAGCACACGCAGCCAACCTCACGAACCCCGAACCGGTGAACGCGGCACTCGTGGCGTTCCTCGCCACGCTGCCCGAGTGAGCCGATCATGACGAGCGTCCAGATCCATGGCGTGCGCGGTCTGCCCGAGATCGAGAACGGTGTCGATCTCGCCGAGCTGATCTTCGCTGCGGCGAACGATCAGGGCCAACCGCTGCTCGACCGCGACATCGTGGTGGTCACCTCGAAGATCGTGTCGAAGGCGGAGGGGTGCGCGGTCGAACTCGCTGACGTCCACCCGTCGGCGTTCGCGCTGTCGTGGGCGCTGCGCTGGGAGAAGGATCCCCGCGTCGTCGAGATCGTGCTCCGTGAATCGAAGCGGATCATCCGCCAGATCGGCCCGGTGCTGATCACCGAGACGCATCACGGGTTCTGCTGCGCGAATTCAGGGGTCGATCAGTCGTCGAGCGGTGCGCACGACCGCGTGCTGGTGTTGCCCCGCGACCCCGACGCCTCGGCCAGATCCTTCCGAGCACGGTTCGCCGAGCTCGGCGTCGACGTGGCCGTCGTCCTCAGCGACACGTTCGGTCGTCCGTGGCGGGAAGGGCAGACAGACATCGCGATCGGTGTGGCGGGCATCGCTCCGTTGCACAGCTACATCGGCGAGGTCGATCCACACGGCCACGAGTTCCGGGTGCAGGAGATCTGTGTCGTCGACGAACTCGCCGCCGCCGCCGAACTGGTCAAGGGAAACACCAGCCGGGTCCCCGTCGCCGTGATCCGGGGCCACGAATGGACGACGGACGAGACGGCCTCCATGGCACCGGTGCTGCGCGACTCGGAACGCGACCTCTTCAGGTGAGGAGTTCCTTGGCGATTCCGTAGAAGTAGTTGGCCGAGAGCCCGAGCGATGCGGTGTCGATCCGTTCGTCGTTTCCGTGGAAGCGGGTACCGAAGGACGCGAAGTCCATCTCCGGTGAGAACAGGCCCGCCCCGTAGGCGACCTTGCCCCGTGTTCGGTAGAACCGGGCGTCGGTGCCGCCGACGATCAGTCCGGGGATGAGCTTCGCTCCGGGGTAGGCGATCTGGGTGTGGGTGGCGAGGGTGTCCCACAGTTCGTTCCCTGGTCCGAATTCGGAGCGGGTCGGATCGGAATGCTGCAGGACGCTGAATTCGACCTGATCGAACAGCTCGCCGAGCGCCTCCCGGAGGTGCTGCTCGACATCTTCGGGCGTCGTGCCGGGAACGGTTCGGATGTCGAGGTCGATGTCGATGACGTCGGGAATGGTGTTGGTCTTCTGTCCGCCATGGACGACGTTCGGTGAGAACGTGGTGTGGGTGTGTGCGTGGCAGGTGCGGGCAACCGCCGTTGGGAGTCCCTCGAGCGTTTCCCAGATGTGGTCGGGTGACTTGAGGCCGGCGCGGAGCTCGTCGGGCAGCGGCATCGAGTCGACCTGCGCCGTCCAGAGTTCGTCGATGTGGGCGGCCGGGCGATAGGCCGCGAGCCGCCGCACCACCTCGGCGGCCTTGATCAGCGCGTTGTCCGCGCCGAACGGCATCGAACCGTGGCCCGGCGTTCCGCTGACGCGAAGTCGGCGCCACGCAAGTCCCTTCTCACCGACGTTCACGGTGATCGAGCGGGTGCCATCGTGGCCGACCGAGGACCAGCCGCCCAGCTCGGTCAGTACGTAGTCCGCCTCGATGACGTCCCAGTGATGGTCGGCCATCCACTCGGCGCCCCAGACGCCGCCGGCTTCCTCGTCGGCGACACCGAAGTAGATCAGGTCCCCCTTGGGCCGAAACCCCTCCTGTGCGAGACGCTTGAAGGCCACCGCCATCGACGACGTGAGGTTGAGCATGTCGATCGCGCCGCGCCCCCACACCTCACCGTCGATGATGTTGCCGGCGAACGGGTCGTGCCGCCAACCGTCCGGATTGACCGGCACGACATCGGTGTGGCCCATGAGGCACAGTGACGGCGCATCGGGATCGGAACCTTCGATGCGCGCCACCATCGAGTCGCGTCCGGGGCGTGGAGTGAATCGCGCGACATCCAGCCCCGCACCCTCCAAGTAGTCGACGAGCAGGTCGGAGTTCCGGGTCTCGTCGCCAGAGTCCGGTGTGCCGTCGTTGACGCACCCGTTCCGGATCAGCGACTGGAGCAGTTCCGTCGTCGGACCGGTGAACTCATCGGGCGTCGCCATCGGCGCGACGCTACCGCACGACCGAAAACGATCTCCTGCGGCGCCGGATCAGGGGAGTGGGTCGGGGCGGCCGATGCCGCTGACCACCGCTCGCCAGGCCGCCTCGATCTGCTCGGGTGACACGGCACCGGTCGGCAACGACTCCAACCAGGCCTCGAGACGTTGGCCCTCGACGTCGATCGTGCCGTTCATTCCGTCCTGACCCGCTGGCGTCTCGGGTTGCGGCGTGCCCCAGTAGACCTTCACCACGCGATCGCAGCGCACGCCGGCCGGCTCGGTGTGCTCGTCGACGGCGGCGCGCACCAGGTTGGACGACGCGACCATCGCCGACTCGCGAGGTCGACCCGGCGCAGGTCGGTCGGCCACGACCGTCGTGAGCGCGATGACCCCGCACGGCCCGACGACGACGTGGTCGGCGCCCTCCAACTGGGAGGACCTGATCTCGTAGACGACCCGCCACGGCGGGTACGGAAGACGGCGCAGTGTCTCCGCGGTCAGGCGGACACCCGGAACCTCGCGTGTGTCGTCGTCGAGGCTGAGGGCCCTCATCTTGCGCCGGTACCACACGTACGCGCCGATCACGATGAGCGGTATGGCGACGAGAGGAACGATGATGCCGGTGGTCACGACGTCCCATGTTCGCATCGAGCGTCGCCGGTGTGGGGGACCGTCGTGTGGAATCGGTCGGTGGCGTCAGTCCAACCTGCGAAGCGGCTGATCGACTTCGTCGGTCGCGTTCAGTCGGATGACGGCGTCGGTGACGACCACGCCGTCGGTCGCAGCGATCACCGGGTTCAGGTCGAGTTCGATGATTCGTCCGTGATCGGAGGCCAGTTGAGCGGCCTGCACGATCGCGTCGACGATCGGCGATGGATCGATGTCGGTGTCGGCGAGCGCGGCGCGGATCCGGGTCTCGTCGAGCATGGTCGCTGCGACGGCCGGCGACACCGGCGCCAGTCGACTCGTCCGGTCGGCGATGACGTCGGCTTGGGCGCCGCCGAGGCCGACGCTGACGATCACCCCGAGGCGTTCGTCGAGTTCACAGTGGATGCGCAGGTCGACTCCCGGGGTGGTCATCGCCTGGACCACGACGAGGTCGGCATCGCTACCGAGGGACTCGACCATGGTGGCCACGACCTCTTCGACGTCGGCTGCGGAGGTGACGTCGAGCGCGACGCCGGAACGGACCGAGCGGCCCGGCCGGCGCCGGATCGCCTTGATGGCGACCGGGTAACCCAGTTCGTCGGCGGCGGCGACCGCAGCGGCCGGCACGACGGTTCGAGCCGGAGCGAACGAGATGCCGTACGCATGGAGGATCCGCCACTGGTCGGTCGTGTCTGCCTGCAGACGGCCGGCACCGACGATGTCGTCGATGGCGATCCGGGTGGCGTCAGGATCGACGCTGCGAGTGGGGATGGGCTCGGCCATCGCTTGGGTCGCGAGCCACTGTCCATAGGCATACGCCCGGCCGAGCACGGCAGCCGCCTGTTCGGGAAAGGCGAACGCGGGAACCGCCGAACCCTCCATCAGAGGTCCGTCGTCGCCGCCCAGCATGATCGCGACGATCGGCTTGGTGGCGCCGAGCGCGCCCTGATGGATGTCGACCGCCGTCGAGTCGACGTCGTCGGCGACGGCAGGAGCATGGATCACGAGGACCCCGTCGATGTCATCATCGGCGAGGGCGGCCTCGACGGCGGCCCTGAAGTCGGCCGGCCCCGACCGCCAGTCGAGTGTGATCGGCCCGTCGACCGGAGACAGGCCCGCTGTCTCGAGTGCGGCCCGAGCCAGCGTGCCGGGGCTGCGAGAGTTCGTCAGCACGGCGATGTGTGGCCCGCGAGGGTATGGCTGCGTGGCGAGTACCCGAACCGTGTGGAGCATCGCAGGAACGGTGGACACCTCGATCAGGCCCGCCTGCTGGTACAGCGCTCCGCCGAGCGTGCCGACGGAGGCCGCGCCCGTGCGCACCGCAACGATGGGCATCGTCCGCGAAACCCGCCGGGCGATGCGGGCGAACTTGCGCGGGTTGCCGAACGACTCCGTGTACATCGCGACGACCTTGGTGTTGGCGTCTTCCTCCCAGAACTGCAACAGGTCGTTGGCCGAGATGTCTGCCTTGTCGCCCAACGACACGAACCACGACAGACCGAGCTGGAGGTCTCGTGCCTGGCGGAGTACCGAACTGCCGAGTGACCCTGATTGCATCGAGATGGCCACCTGGCCGGGCGGTAACGCGACGTCGACGAGAGCCGCCTGGAGCAGTGACTCCGGTCTCGGCGACGCGATGCCCATGCTCGAGGGCCCGATGATCCGCAACCCGTTTCGACGCGCTCGAACCACCATCGCGTCGACGTCGACCGCGGTTCCGTCGACGGCCGTGACCACGACAGCGCCGCGCATGCGCTTGCGGATGCAGGCGTCGATCGTGGCATCGAGTTGTTCCGCCGGCACGGCGATGATCGCGAGCGACACCTCGTCGGGCAGCTCGTCGACCGTCGCATACCACTCGTAGGGGTCGTCGATGCCTGGCGATGGGTTGACCGCATACTTCGGCACGGTGACGCTCGACGCCACATGACGCCAGAGCGCAGCACCCACCGAACCGTCGCGGTGCGACGCCCCGATCACGGCGATGGCCCGGGGGAGCAGGATGCGGGCGACAGCTCGCGAGTCGCCACGTTGTTCACGGCGCTCGACGCTGTCGAGGAACTCCTCGGTCGTGGCCAGTTCCCAGTCGAGGTCGACGACACCGGACTCGAACCGTCGCTGGAGTGGCCAGCCGGCCTTGGCGAAGACCGCGAGCATCGCCCGGTTGTCAGCGAGAACCTCCGCCGTGAAGCGCTCGATGCCGTTCGACCGGGCGATCGCCGCGAGGTGCTCGAGCATGAGCGTGGCGATTCCTTCGCCCTGATGATCGTCGGCGACCATGAAGGCGGCTTCCGCTTCGTTCCTACCCGGCCAGCGCTCATAGCTCGACCACGCGACGAACTCTCCGCGCGACTCGACCACGAGTGCCACCCGATCGACCATGTCGATCTCGGTGAAATGGTCGAGATCGCGCTTCGTCAGTTCGGGCTTGGGCGAGAAGTACCTGCGGTAGATGCTGTCGGCGGACTGCGATCGATGGAACGAAGCGAGTGCGTCGCGATCGGACGGGACCAACGGACGGATGATCGCGGTGTCGCCGTTGCCGAGGACGATGGTCGATTCCCACGGGGAGGGTTCGCCGGGTTGCAACGTGCTCGTCGTCGGCATGTCACCAGCATCGCACCTGGGAGCGTCTGCGGCGGCTCCGGCGGCTCCGGCCTCTAGGGTGAGTGGGTGGCAGTGCCGATCCACGTCTTCGCGAGCGTCGAACTCGACGAGCATGTGACGCCGTCGTGGCACCCCGAACGCCAAGGGCGAGTCGATGCATCGCTGGCCGGAATCCCGGCGGCGGGTCTCACCGAGGCGGTGACGTTCCGCGAGCCGAGCGTGGCGGGCATCGACGAGATCACGCGGGTTCACACGGCGACGTACGTCGAATCACTGCAGCGGTTCTGCGAGGCGGGCGGTGGCGATCTCGATGCCGACACCTCCGTCGTCGCCGGGTCGTTCCTCACGGCGCAACGCGGTGTCGGCGCGGTCCTCGATGCCGTGCGTGCACTCGAGGACGCAGAGTGTGATGTCGCGTTCGCGGCGAGCCGGCCTCCCGGACACCACGCGTTGGCGAACCAGGCGATGGGCTTCTGCCTGTTCAACAGTGTCGCCGTCGCTGCGGCTGCGTTGGCCGATCGGGGCCAGCGGGTGGCCATCGTCGACTGGGACGTGCATCACGGCAACGGCACCCAGGACATCTTCTACGACGATCCACGGGTGCTGTACGTGTCGACACATGAGGCGCCGCTGTACCCGGGCACCGGGCTCGCGTCCGAGACCGGCGGATCACTGGCGCCCGGCTCGAACCTCAATCTGCCGTTCCCCGCCGGGACGCGTGGCGACGTCTACCGGCGGGCGTTCGACGACGTGATCGCGCCGATCGTGGCGGCGCATCGGCCGGACTGGCTGTTGATCTCGGCCGGTTTCGACGGCCACCGCAACGACCCGCTCGCCGGGCTCGAACTCACGTCGGCCGACTACGCCGATCTTGCCGTTCGATTGCAGGCGTTGGTGCCCGATCGCCGGACGGTGGTCGTCCTCGAGGGCGGCTACGACTTCGACGCGTTGTCGATGTCGACCGGCGCGACGCTCGCCGCGATGGTGGGCGAGGCCTATCGCCCGGAAGCGGCATCGACAGGCGACCTCGGTCTCCCGGCCGTCGAGGCCGCCAAGCAGCGCTGGGGTCTGGCCAGCTGATCCGAGCTCAGCTGCTGAGTTGAGCTTCCAGGGTGTCGACCGCGACGGACAGCGATGCGGGGAGACGATCTCCGAAGGCGGCATAGTGCTCGCGGATCTGCGGGATCGCAGCGATCCAGCCGGCCACGTCGACCTCGAGGAGCGCCTCGAGGTCGGCACCGTCGATGTCGAGACCGTCGGTGTCGAGCGCCCCGTGAGTCGGCAGCTTGCCGATGGGGGTGTCGATCGCCTCGGCATCGCCGTTCACCCGCTCGAACACCCACTTGAGCACTCGACTGTTCTCACCGAAGCCGGGCCACAGGAACCGGCCGTCCTCGTCACGCCGGAACCAGTTGACGAAGAAGATCTTCGGCAGGTTGGCCGGGTCGGTGTGCTTCTCCATCGACAACCAGTGGGCGAAGTAGTCGGCGAAGTTGTAGCCGCAGAACGGCAGCATCGCCATCGGATCGAACCGCAGATTGCCGACGGCACCCTGCGCCGCGGCGGTGGTCTCCGACGCCATGATCGAGCCGAGGAACACGCCGTGTTCCCAGTCGTTGGCCTCGGTCACGAGGGGCACCGTGGTGCGGCGACGGCCACCGAACAGGATCGCCGAGATCGGCACACCAGCAGGGTCTTCCCATTCCGATGCGATCGACGGGCACTGAGAGGCGGGGGCCGTGAATCGAGCGTTCGGATGCGCGGCCGGGGTGTCGACCTCGGGGTTCCACGGGTTGCCGCGCCAGTCCGTGGCTCGCGCCGGGGGAGTGTCGGACATGCCTTCCCACCAGACGTCGCCATCGTCGGTGAGGGCCGTGTTGGTGTAGATGCAGTTGCCCCAGAGGGTCTCCATCGCGTTGGCGTTGGTGTCCCAGCCGGTGCCGGGCGCGACGCCGAAGAACCCCGCTTCGGGGTTGATGGCGTACAGGCGTCCGTCGTCACCGAACTTCATCCAGCAGATGTCGTCGCCGACCGTCTCGGCCGTCCAGCCCGGGATCGTCGGAACCAGCATGGCCAGGTTGGTCTTTCCGCACGCGGACGGGAACGCAGCGGCGATGTACTTCGAGTCGCCGGTCGGGTTCGTGAGCTTGAGGATCAGCATGTGCTCGGCGAGCCAGCCGTCGTCTCGAGCCATGACCGACGCGATCCGCAGCGCGAAGCACTTCTTGCCGAGCAGTGCGTTGCCGCCGTAGCCCGAGCCGTACGACCAGATCTCGCGCGTGTCGGGGAAGTGCACGATGTACTTGTTGTCACCGTCGCACGGCCACGGAACGTCGGTTTCGCCGTCAGCGAGCGGGGCCCCCACGGAATGCAGGCAGGGCACCCAGTCGTTGTCGCCCAACACGTCGAGGGCCTTCTGGCCCATGCGGGTCATGATGCGCATCGACGCCGCGACGTACGCGGAATCGGACAGCTGGACACCGATGTGGGCGATCGGCGAGCCGAGGGGGCCCATCGAGAACGGCACGACGTACATCGTGCGGCCCTTCATGCAACCCGTGTAGAGCTCGGTCATCTCCTTGCGCATCTCAGACGGATCGCGCCAGTTGTTGTTCGGGCCGGCCTGTTCGGCGGTCTCCGAACAGATGAACGTGCGATCTTCGACGCGGGCGACGTCGGCCGGGTCGGAATGCGCCCAGTAGCTGTTCGGGCGCTTCGCCTCGTCGAGCTTGGTGAACGTGCCCGACTCGACGAGCGTCTGGCACAGCATTTCGTACTCGTCGGCGGACCCGTCACACCAGTGGACGTCTGCGGGCTGCATGATCTCCGCCCACTTGCTGACCCACTCCCGGAGTCGCTGGTTGTTCGTGGTTCCGCTCATCTTTGCTCCTCATTGAGTCGAGTGGTTGCGTCCGATGTGTTTCGGTGGCGCCGTCGTCGTTCGACGGGGGGAGGCGCACCGAAAGGTACGAAACAAAGCGTACGGGGCTGGACGCGTTCCGACGAAACCAGCGACCAGATTCGGTCGAAATACGAACCGCCCAGCGGGACGGCCGAGTCGAGGGGCGCGGCTCAGTAGCCGGGAGTGCCCATGTCGACCTCGGAGCCGAGGCGGAGCGAGGTCGCTCGGCCGGCACCGTCGAGGTCGAAGATCACACGCTGACCCTGCCGGAGCATCCGGAAGATCGAGCCCTCGAGAGCATTCGGGGCGAGTTCGTAGTCGGCGAAATCGGTGTCGCACATGACGAGCCCGTCGCCGTTGCTCGGGTCGTACGCCTTGATCACGCCTTGCATGGCTGGGAAACGCTCAACCGGCCTTGACGACTTTTCCGGACTTGATGCAGCTGGTGCAGACGTTGACGCGCTTGGTCGAGCCGTTCAACGAGGCACGCACACGCTGGATGTTCGGGTTCCAGCGGCGCTTCGTACGACGATGGGAGTGCGACACGGACATGCCCCACGACGGGCCCTTGCCACACAGTTCACACTTGGAAGCCATTTTGAATTCTCCTGCAACACGCTGAAACGACCGGCAACAAGAGCCCGGCAACAAACGACGGGCAATGCTACCAAGCGACCTCGCAGAGCCCACCGTGATCGGCCAGGAGCTTTCGCGTCGCGCAGCGCACCGTAGGATCTTGCGCCGTGCCCACATTGGAACGGTTGAACACTGAAGCCTTGCGCGACACCGTGCGAACGTTCCGCGACACGGTACGGAACCATGCCGGCGTGCTGAACCGCTTGAACGTCTACCCGGTCCCCGACGGCGACACCGGCACCAACATGGCACGCACGCTCGATGCGGTGGTGGAGGAGATGGACGCCACCGATCCAGATGACCTTGTGGCGACGTGCGACGCGATCAGTCATGGCTCGCTCATGGGCGCTCGCGGGAACAGCGGTGTGATCCTGAGTCAGATCCTTCGCGGGTTCGCGTCGACGCTGAAGGAGACGATGCGTGAGGCGCGTCACGAACAGGCCGACGTGCAGGGGCTCAAGTTCGCCGAAGCGCTCCAGGCCGCTGCCGCCGGTGCCTACCAGGCCGTGCTGAAGCCGATCGAAGGCACCATCCTCACCGTGGCTCGAGAGAGTGCCGACGCGGCCAAGGTGGCCGCCGATGCGGGTGGCTCGCTCGCCGAGGTCGTTCGGGCGGCACGCGAGTCCGGCAAGCGGGCGCTCGACAACACGCCCGAGCTGCTGCCGGTGCTAAAGGAAGCAGGGGTGGTCGACGCGGGAGGTGCCGGGTTCCTGCTGCTCCTCGATGCTGCGCTGCATGTCGTCGCGGGTGACGCGCTGCCGGAAGCGGGCCCCGAACCCGACGACGAGATGTCGATGTCGGCGGCCACCTTCGAGGCTGTCGCTCACCGCACGTCCGCAACGGCCGGCGAACTCGACGTCAGCGAGCAGCGCTACGAGGTCATGTACTTCCTCGACCTGCTCGACGACCGAATCGACGAGTTCAAGCGGGGCTGGGGTGACATCGGCGACTCGATCGTCGTCGTCGGTGGCGATGGCCTGTGGAATTGTCATGTGCACACCAACGACGTCGGCGCCGCGATCGAGGTGGCGCTCGATCTCGACGGTCGTCCCCGCCGGATCCGTGTGACCGACCTGTTCGAAGAGGTCGACGAGGAGCACGCGAAGCGTGAGCGGTCGATGACGGGAGCCGCCGCGCCTCGCGCCGGCGGTGGCCTGCCCCCGGTGACCACCGCAGTCGTCGCGGTGTGCAGCGGCGACGGTCTCGTCGAGCTCTTCGCTCAGCTCGGCGTACAGGGCGTGGTGACCGGTGGCCAGACCATGAACCCGTCGACCGCCGAGCTGCTCGACACCGTCGAGCACGTGAACGCGAACGACGTGGTGATCCTGCCGAACAACAAGAACATCATCCCGGTGGCCGAGCAGGTGAACGCGCTCACGAGCAAGAACGTCAGCGTCGTGCCGACCCGGTCGATGCCGGAAGCGCTCGCCGCGCTGGTCGTGTACGACCCCGAGGCCGACGGCAGCGAGAACGCTTCGGAGATGACCGAGGCGGCCGAATCGGTGACCACGGGCGAGATCACGCAGGCAGTACGTGACACTGGATCGTCGCTCGGTGACATCGTCGTCGGCGACTGGATCGGGCTGAGCCGTGGCGACGGGATCGTGTCGAAGGGCAATGAGGTCGTCGACGCGGCGATCGGTCTACTCGAACAGATCGTCGGCGACGACGCCGAATTGATCACCATCATCACCGGCGAAGGTTCCGACGGCGCGACCACCGCCAAGATCGAAGGGTGGCTCGCCGACCATCACGGGGCGGTCGCCCGCGAGGTCCAGTACGGAGGTCAGCCGCTCTATCCGTATCTGTTCGGCGTCGAGTGACCGACACGAACGCGATCACGCTGCGGGACTTCGCCGACATTCCCGTCGAACGACTCAAGGGGGTCGGCGACAAGAAGCACGCAGCGCTCGGGACGATCGGCATCCATTCGGTCCTGGACCTGGTCACCACGTATCCACGTCGCTGGGTCGACCGGACGAACGAGGCACGAATCGCCGACCTCGTGCCAGGCCAGGAAGCGCTCGTGCTCGTGACCGTCCGGTCGGTCACCAAGCGGATGACCCGCAACCGGCGCACGATGGTGAACGTTTCGGTCGGGGACGGGTCGGGCCGCATGGACGTCGTGTTCTTCAATCAGCCATGGCGGGAACGTCAACTGAAGGAGGGATTGAACATCGCACTGTTCGGCAAGGCCGACACCTATCGAGGCGGCCTGCAGATGTCCAACCCCATCGTCGATCTCATCGGCGACCGGACCGCCCGCATCGTGCCGATCTATCCGCAGAGCGAGAAGGCGCAGATCTCGACGTGGGAGCTCGCCGGCTGGGTCGACGAGGCGCTCCGACGATGTCGCGACCGCGGTATCGCCGACCCGGTGCCAGCGGCAGTACTGGCTCGGCACGGCCTGATCGACCGGGGTGCAGCACTGCGATCGATCCATGCACCCGAATCGATGCGGGAGAAGGAGCTCGCCCGCCGTCGGCTGGCCTTCGACGAGTTGCTCCGCGTGCAGCTCGTCCTCGTTCTGCGTAAGCGCGAGCTCGAGCGGACTTCGCGCGGCCTCGTCCACACCGTCGACGGCGAGCTGGTGCGACGCTTCCACGACGCCCTGCCGTATCCCCTCACCCAGGCCCAACAGCGTGTGATCGGTGAGATCGCAGCCGATCTGGCCTCACCACATCCGATGCATCGGCTCCTGCAGGGCGACGTCGGCTCCGGCAAGACCGTCGTGGCGGTCTCGATGTTGCTCGCCGCGGTGCAGGGTGGGCATCAGGGCGCGCTGATGGCGCCGACCGAAGTGCTGGCCGAACAGCACGCAACGGGAGTGCAGGCGTTGCTCGGTGACCTCATGGTGCCGGACCCGGACAGCCTGTTCGGCGATCGTCCGTTGCGGGTCGAGCTGCTGACCAATCGGGTGACGGGGGCGGCACGCAAGGACATCCTGGCCGGACTGGCCGACGGCTCGGTCGACATCGCGATCGGCACGCACGCCCTCATTCAGGACAAGGTCGACTTCGCCAGCCTCGGTGCGGTCGTCGTCGACGAACAGCATCGTTTCGGTGTGGAACAGCGTGCCGCGCTGCGGGAGAAGTCCGCCGGTCACGTGCCTGACGTGCTCGTGATGACCGCGACCCCGATTCCGCGGACTGCAGCGATGACGGTGTACGGCGATCTCGACGTGAGCGTGCTCGACGAGATGCCGCCGGGGAGAACGCCGATCGTGACGAGGTGGGCGGAAGGCCCACTGCTCGAGGTGGAGGTGTGGGCCGACGTGCGTGCCGAGGTCGCCGACGGTCGCCAGGCGTACGTGGTGTGTCCGTTGATCGACGAGAGCGAGAAACTCGAAGTCGCGTCGGCCGAGGAGACGTTCGTCCGCCTGTCGACCGAGGAGTTGTCGGGCCTTCGCCTCGGGCTGCTCCACGGGCGTCTGTCGCCGGCGGAGAAGCAGGAGACGATGGATCGCTTCCGGCGTGGCGAACTGGATGTGCTCGTCGCGACGACCGTCATCGAGGTCGGCGTCGACGTGCCGAACGCCACGGTCATGGTGATCCTCGATGCCGATCGGTTCGGGATCGCGCAGCTCCACCAACTTCGGGGGCGGGTGGGCCGGGGACAACACCCGTCGACGTGTTGGCTGGTGACCCAACAGAATGACGATCCGGAAGCTCCGACGTCGAACCCGCGCGTGGAGGCGCTGGTTGCATCGACCGACGGCTTCGCCCTGGCCGAGGTCGATCTCGACCTGCGCGGCGAGGGAACGCTGATGTCGACGGCGCAGAAGGGCCGCAACGACCTGAAGTTGGCGTCGCTCCGGCGCGACCGCGAGCTGGTGACACTGGCACGACAAGCCGCGTTCGACATCGTCGACGCCGATCCGACCCTCGCCGACAACCCCCTTCTCGCCGACGAGCTCGACCTCCTCCTCAGCGCCGACGACGAAGCGTTCCTCACGAAGAACTGAACGAACCCCACCGCCCGGGGAGCGGTGTCACCAGCTGGAGGAGCGGTCGGGGGCGGGGTTGTCGCCTCGGCCGGACTCGTCGTCGTCGTCCTCCGTGAGTTCGAGGTCCCACCGGTCGAGGCAGTCCTCACACCGATACGCCACGAACTCACCCGCCTCCCAGATGCCGTCCTCCGGCGGATGGGTCAGCAGGAAGCAGCGGCCACCACAGTCGACACACACGATCTGCTTCGCAGGACGAATCACCGGTCCAGTCTGCCCCCTAGCCTCGACGTGATGCGTGTCGTTGCAGGAGCACTCGGTGGGCGCCGGTTGGTGAGTCCGGACGGCACCACCACCCGGCCGACCACCGATCGGGTGCGGGAGGCGATCTTCAACTCGCTCGGCAGCGCCGGGTTGATCGAGGGGGCGCTCGTGGCCGATCTCTACGCCGGCAGCGGCGCACTGGGGATCGAGGCGTTGTCACGCGGCGCTGAACACTGCGTCTTCGTCGAACGAGACCGAACAGCGTTGCGGGCACTCGAGGCGAATCTCGATGCGCTCGACCTGCGCTCACGGAGCAAGGTGATCACGTTCGACGTCTTCTCGGTGGCCGGTTCGATCGATGCCGATGTCGCCTTTGCCGACCCCCCGTACGAGTTCGACGACTGGCCACGTCTGCTCGAGCTGCTGACCGTCGACATGGTGATCGCCGAGTCGGGCCGAGCGATCGATCCGGTCGACGGGTGGGCACCGCGAAGGAGCAAGCGGTACGGACGGGCGACGGTGACGCACCTCGAACGCCTCGTTGAACGTCCGGCAGCACCCGGCGCGAACTAGGTTCCACATCGATGAACACGAGCACTCCGTCCCTGCGTGTGCTCTATCCGGGCAGCTTCGATCCCATCCACCTCGGCCACCTCGACGTCATCGAGCAGACGGTCGAGCTGTTCGGATCCGTCGTGGTCGCCGTGATGCACAATCCGTCGAAGCCGTCCGGTCTCTTCCCGGTCGAACAGCGGGTCGAACTCGCGCGCGTCTCGCTCGCGCACCTCGATCCCGACGGGGTGGGTCGGGTCATCGTCGAGGCACGATCGGGTCTGGCGGTCCAGGCCGCCGCGGTCGACCGCGCCGACTTCATCGTGAAGGGATTGCGGACCGCAGGAGACTTCGAGATCGAGCAGCAGATGGCCCACAACAACCATGCCGTCACCGGGATTCGCACCGTGTACCTCCCGTGCTCGCCCGAGTTCGGCTACATCAGCAGCCGTTTCGTCCGCGAGATCGCGAAGTACCGTGGGGCGATCGGACATCTCGTCCCAGCCCCCGTCGCGGGTGCGCTCCAGCAGATGTTCGCCGATTCCGACGAGAACTGAGCCATGAGCTACGACGACCGCGAACAACACGACGACTACGACGACATCGACGACGAGTACCCCGATCCAGGTGTGCCCGGCGGGTACGTGGGCGATGCCGAGACGTTGCTGCGGCGGGCGATCGACATCGTCGCAACCGCGCCAACCATGCCACTGTCGTCGTCGCCGCGCATCGATCGCGACGAGATCATCGAACTGCTCGAGGAGTCGCTGCACCGGTTGCCCGACGAGCTGCGTCAGGCGCGATGGATGCTGAAGGAGCGCCAGGAGTTCGTCGCCAAGACTCGACGTGAAGCCGACGAACTGCTCGAAGCGGCGCGCGTCCGGGCCGAACGGATGGTGCAGCGCACCGAGGTCGTGAGGGCGGCGGAACAGCGGGCCCGCCAGGTGATGGAGACGGCGGAGGCCGACTCACGGCGGCTCAAGCACGAGACCGAGGACTTCCTCGACCAACGGCTCGGATCGTTCGAGATCCTGCTCGACAAGCTGCAGAAGACGGTGCACGCCGGCCGTCAACGGCTGTCGATCGGTGCGATACGCGACGAGACCGCCGGCATCGAAGAGGAGGACCCGACCATGGGCTTCTTCGACCAGGACGGCTGAGGCCCCACATTCCCGCCCGCCGGTAGCGTGGACAGATGGCCGACATCACTCGCCAGCTGAAGCTCAACGCCGTCGAACTACTGCGCCAACCTGGTGCGATCCGTCATGTCGACACCACCGTCGAGGGCGAGCCGATCGGCGTCGAGCACTCCGCACTCGGCGGCGACATCGAGCTCGGCCTGGTGTTGGAAGCGTTGAACGACGGGATCTCCGTGCGGGGATCGATCGGTGTTCCGTGGGTCGGGGTGTGTCGCCGATGCCTCGTCGAACTCGTTGGAGTCGAGCCGGTCGAGATCGACGAGCTCTACCAGAAGACGGTGATCGATCCCGACGCTTTCGTCATCGAAGACGGCCAGCTCGACCTGAACCCGCTCGTGCGGGAAACGGCCCTGCTCGCACTCGACGACGAACGCCTGTGTCGCCCCGACTGCGCCGGACTCTGCCCGTCCTGCGGCATCGATCGCAACCTCCAGGACTGCGACTGCGACACCGAGGTCACCGACCCGCGGTGGGCAGCGCTCGACTCGCTCGCTCTCGACCCGGACTGAGCGACACGGACTGAGCGATCTTGCGTGAGCACCGATAACGTGATGCGGCCCTTGGGGCACGGGTGAGCCGAACCGGCGACCCGCACACGATCGGACCGCAGCCGTGTCGGCATGCGGTCACATGGACGAGGAAAGCGAACGATGGCCGTTCCCAAGAAGAAGACATCGAAGTCGAAGACGCGTAGCCGTCGGGCGAGCGCGTGGCGTCTGAGCACGCCTCCTCGCAGCTTGTGCCCGCGCTGCGGTTCGGCGAAGGTCCCGCACACGGTGTGTGGCTCCTGTGGTTGGTACCGCGACCGCGTCGTCGTCGACGTCGGCTGATCCGGCGCCGAAGCCGGGCCGACACCCTCACATGCTCCCAATCGCCGTCGACGCCATGGGCGGCGACGACGCACCAGGCCCCATCGTCGCCGGAGCGTTCCTCGCTGCCGAGGCCGGCACGCCCGTCGTCCTCGTCGGCCCTGCCGACCTCGACTGCACCGATGCGGCGTCAGGTCGTCGACTCGACCTGATCGAAGCATCCGAGGTCATCGGAATGCACGACGATCCGGCCCAAGGTGTCCGGCGAAAGAAGGACTCGACCCTCGTTCGTGCCGCCGAGGCAGTTCGTGACGGTCGTGCCAGCGCCATGATCTCCGCCGGGAACACGGGCGCGACCATGGCCGCCGCCCTGCTCCGGATGGGTCGGATCTCGGGCGTCAAGCGCCCGGCGATCGCGACGCCGATCCCTGTGCCCGGCTCGACGCCGACGATCCTGCTCGATGCCGGGGCGAACTCCGAGGTCCAGGCCGAGTGGCTCGTGCAGTTCGCCCTCATGGGTGCGGTGTACGCCCGCCATCGGTTCGGGATCGCCGAGCCGCGCGTCGGCCTCCTGTCGATCGGTGAGGAGCCGGGGAAAGGCGACACGCTGCGCAAGGAGACGTACGACCTGTTGTCCGCGGCGACCGGGCTGAACTTCATCGGCAACGTCGAGGGCCGCGACGTGATGAGCACGAACGTCGACGTCTGCGTGACCGACGGATTCACCGGCAACGTCGTGCTGAAGACCCTCGAAGGTGGCATGAAGACCGTGGTTGCTGCGCTGCTCGAGGCATTCACCGCCGAAGAGCACTACAAGCCGCACGCGGACGCGCTCATGCCGGCGCTCCTGCCGCTCTACAAGACGTTGAGCCCCGACACCTACGGCGGAGCGGTGTTGCTCGGCGTCGACGGGGTGTGCATCATCGCCCACGGCTCGTCGACCGCCGAGGCCATCGTCAACGGCATCGGTGTCGCCCGAGAGATGGTCGAACACGACGTCGTCTCGGAGATCCGCGACGCCATCGCGGCCAACGCCTGACGCCGCCGGATCTCCCGCCGGGCCCGACCGGATCGGCGCCCACCACTACACTGCCTGCCGTGCCAGACGAGACTTCCGCGCCACAGGACCCGATCGAACGCGACGAGATCTTCGCAATCGTCCGTGATCGCCTGTCCGACATCCTCGAGATCGAGCCTGACGGGATCACCGAGGGCCAGTCGTTCGTCGACGATCTCGATGCCGACTCGCTGGCGTTGATCGAGTTGGTGGAGTCCTTGGAGGAGGCGCTGGGCAGCCGTATCCCGGGCTTCCGTATCGAGGACGAGGACCTCGAGGATCTGAAGACCGTCCGCGACGCCGTCGACTACGTCCACGAACGGGCGACTGCCTGAACCGTGTCCGACGGTGGGACGACGTGACCGATCGAGCGGCGGCGGCGGACGTGAGCGAGCTGGAGGCACGCATCGGCCACGAGTTCGCAGACCGGTCATTGCTCGATCGGGCGCTGAACCACCGGTCGTGGTGCGCGGAGCATCCTGGTGACGAGAGCAACGAACGGCTCGAGTTTCTCGGCGACGCGGTGCTCGGCTGGGCGGTGGCCGACATCTCGTACCGGCGCTTCGAGCACACGCCGGAAGGCCAGCTGACCGATCTGCGCAAGAGTGTCGTCAACGCCCTCGCATTGGCCGAGGTGGCGAGGAGCATCGAGCTGGGCAGGCACATTCGACTCGGTCGAGGAGAAGCCGCGGCACAGGGTTCGGAGAAGCCCTCGATCCTGTCCGATGCCTTCGAGGCGGTGCTCGGAGCGGTCTACCTCGACGGCGGGGCCGATGCCGCGCACGGGATGGTCGATCGGCTCGTGACGCCAGGTTTCCCGTCCACGATCGACGGTCTCGATCAGTTGGACAACAAGACTCAGCTGCAGGAGCTCGCAGCCCGCGCTGGACGAGGAGCGCCCGTCTATGTGGTGACATCGACCGGTCCCGATCACTCGAAGACCTTCGTCGCGTCCGTGATCGTGGACGGTGTCGTGCTCGGCGAGGGATCGGGGCGCTCGAAGAAGGCCGCGGAACAGGTCGCCGCCACCGTCGCCTGCGCCGTGTTGGCATGACCGCGTGCTGGCGTGATGGCGTGATGGCCGCAACCTCGCATGCCTGAACTGCCTGAGGTCGAGACGGTCCGGCGCGGGCTCGCCGAACAGGTCGTGGGCCACAGGGTCGTGCGCGCCGAGGTGGGTCGCGAGCGTGTCGTTCGGAGGACGTCACGTGCGGCGCTGATCAGCGGGTTGACCGATGTGGTGATCGAACGGGCAGATCGACGCGGGAAGTACCTGTTGCTCGCACTCGATTCCGGTGACGTCGCGATGATCCATCTGCGGATGAGTGGGCAGGTGCTCGTGGCGGCGCAAGGTGCTGCGCGGCCCGCGCACACCCATGTCGTGCTGGAACTCGACGACGGACGGGAGCTGTGGTTCGTCGACCCGCGTACGTTCGGCGAAGTGGTCGTCTTCGATCCGGACAACGTGGCCCTCGAGTTGCCTGAACTCGCCCTGCTCGGCATCGATCCGATCGCGGACCCGTTCACCCGCCGTGATCTGCGTGCGATCACACGATCGACGAACCGGGCACTCAAGGCGTTGTTGCTCGACCAACATGCCATCGCCGGCATCGGGAACATCTATGCCGACGAGATCCTGCACGATGCTCGGCTACGCCCCGATCGACCGGCGTCGTCCCTCGACGCCCGTGCGACCGCCCGACTGCACGACTCGATCGTGCACATCCTCACTGACGCGATCGCAGCGGGCGGATCCACACTCGGCGATGCGCAGTACGTCGATCTGATGGGGGCGGGTGGCTCGTACCAAGACGACCACCGGGTGTACGGCCGCGGCGGCGAACGATGCCTGACCTGTGGCCGGGGCTGGATACGGCGCACCACGACGGGTGGCCGGGGTACACACTTCTGCCCCGTCTGCCAGCACTGACGCCGATCTGCCACGCCCACGGTGCGGCATTCCGGGGGAGGAGGCGATCGCGCGAGTAGGTTCTCCGACGCTGTGTACCTGAAGAGTCTCAACCTCAAGGGCTTCAAGTCCTTCGCCGACAGCACGACGATGGTCCTGGAGCCCGGGGTCACGGTCGTGGTCGGTCCGAACGGCTCGGGCAAGTCGAACGTGGTCGACGCGATCGCATGGGTCTTGGGCGCTCAGGCGCCGAAGTCGGTCCGCAGCCAGAAGATGGACGACGTGATCTTCGCCGGCACGGCGAAGCGTCCCGCACTCGGTCGCGCCGAGGTGAGCATCACCATCGACAATGCCGACGGCACACTCGGCGTCGACCTGACGGAGATCACCGTCACGCGGATCCTGTTCCGCAACGGTGACTCCGAGTACTCGATCAACGGCGTGCCGTGTCGACTTCTCGATGTCCAAGAGCTGCTGTCCGACGCGGGGGTCGGCCGTCAACAGCATGTGATCGTCAGCCAGGGGCAGATCGATGCGGTGCTCAACGCCCGACCGGAGGAACGGCGAGCCATCATCGAGGAGGCGGCCGGCGTCCTCAAGTTCCGCAAGCGCAAGGAGAAGGCCGAGCGCCGTCTCGATGCGACCGAGGCCAACCTGTTGCGCGTCCAGGACCTGCTCCGTGAGGTCCGCCGACAGTTGCGCCCGCTGGAGCGCCAGGCCGCCGCCGCCGAGCGCCACGGCACGCTGGTCACCGAGCTCAACGCCCTGAAGACGTTCGTCGCCGGCCGGGAGATCGCGTCGTGGCGGGTCAAGCTCGAATCGCTGGCGGCGACGCGCATCGAGAGTGCGTCCACCGAGAGCGAGCTGAAAACGTCGTTGGCCCGGCTCGACACGTCGGTGATGGCCATCGAGGCCGATCTGTCGGCTCGGGGCCAGAGCGACTCGGGCGATCGACTCGTGCGCGTCGAGCAGCTGCGCGAGCGGGCACGCGGCCTCGCCGCGGTCCTCGCGGAGCGGCGCCGCTCGCTGGAACGTGATCGCGTGCAGTTGCTCGATGCCGACCTGGTGGCGAGCCTGGAGGCCGAGGCGGGACGCTTCCAGGACGAGCTGATCGCCGTTGCGAAGGATCTCGAAGCGATGGAGCCGGCGTCGGCGGAGTTGCTCGCTGACGAAGCGTTGTTCGCAGAGGAGCGTGCCACGGCGTTGGCCGCCGTCGGACCGAGCGACCAGACCAACAACCGAGCTGCGAGCGCTGCCGCCGAGGTCCGGGGAGAGCTGCGCTCCGTCCGAACGGCGTTCGACCGGGTGGTCGACGAGGTGCGCCGTCACGAAGGTCGAGCGGCCTCCCTGCTCGAACGGATCGCCGTCCTCGAGGCGGCGGCGTCTCGGTTCCGCACCGAGTGTGAGACGTCCGGCGAGGTGGAATCGGCACTCGTCGAGCAGGTCGAAGCGGCCGAGCTGCAGCTCGCAGAAGCGCTGGCGAGCGCCGAAGCTCGCAGGTCGTCGAGGGCCGACGCAGCGGCGGCCGCATCGAGCACATCCGCCCGCGTCGAGGCGCTCCAGCTCGCCCTCGACTCGGCTCGCGCTCGCGCCGGAGCCGAGCGTCTGGCCGGCGTCGAGGGTGTTCTCGGCACGCTGCTCGACCTGATCGAGATCGACGAGGGCTGGGGCCCGGCCGTCGAGGCCGCCCTCGGCGAGTCCCTGACGGCGGTGGTCGTCGACGACCCGGGAGCCGGACGCCGCGCGCTCGAGACCTTACGGACCTCCTCGACGAGCGGTGCCGTGATCGCGCTCGGTGTACGACCGACATCGCACCCGGCATCGTCGGTCGGTCGCCCCGTGCGGCCACATGCCCGATCGTCCAGGTCCGGCGTCGCCGAACTGCTCGACGGGCTGCTCGGGCACGCCGTGTGCGTCGACGAGGTTGCGACTGCAGTCGACACCGCCTTGGCGCATCCGGACGCCGTCGTGGTCACCGCGTCGGGTGACCGTTTCGGCCTCAGCGGATGGCGGATCGGTGCCGCGAGCACCGGGGCGACAGCTGCCGCGCTCGACGACGCGGTTCGTGACGCCGATCTGGCGGCAGGTGAACTCGCATCGGCGACCACCGCAGTGGAGCAGGCGGAACGGACGTTGACGGAGGCGCGGGCGAACGAGGCCGCGTTGACGCAGGCGCTCGATGCCAACGACGCCAGGTTCAGCGCTGCCTCGGAGGGCCTTGCTCGGGCCCAACGCGAGTTGCGCGAGCTCCGGACCGAACTCGACGGGCTCACCGCCTCGTTGGACGAACGGCGTGCCTCGGTGGAGCGTGAGCAGCGACGGATCGACGAACTCACGGCGTTGTTGCCCGGGCTCGAATCCGATGAACAGGCCGAGGTCGACGCAGCTCGTGCCCGCGGCGAACTTCGGGCGGAGCTCGATCGTCGAGCGTCGGCGCTCACGTCGCGCCGAACCGAACTCGAGGTGCGCAACGCCAGCCTCCACGAGCGACAGCAACTGCTCGAGCAACAGCTGGCCGAGACCGAACGCCGGTTGGCCGCCGATGTCATCGCCCGTGAGGCTGCGGCCGGCCAGCGCGCCGAGGTCGAACGATCGCTCGGCGTGATCGACAGCCTGGTCGGCGTGGTCGAGGCGCATCGTGCGACCGTCGAGGTCGAACACGGCATGCTCGTCGAGCAGCGTCGCCGGCAGAGCGACGAGGTTCGAGGGCTCACGGTCGAACTCGATTCGCTCCGACGCGAGCGGTCGGAGCAGGAACGCACGCTCGACTCGGTGCGCGAGCGGGCGCGCCAATCCGAGCTCGGTGAGGCCGAGGCGCGGCTGCGGCTCGAAACTGCGATCGACACGCTTCGACGTGAGCTGGACATCGAGCCAGCGGTTGCCGAGGAAGCTGAGATGCCCGAGCTGCCGGAGGGAGCGAGTCCGGCCGGGCGACTTCGCGAGCTGGACCGTGAGCTCCGACTGCTCGGTCCGATCAACCCGCTCGCGCTCGAGGAGTTCAACGAGCTGCAAGGTCGTCACTCGTTCCTCGAGGAGCAGCTCGAGGACGTCCGCAGCACCCGGCGCGATCTCGCACGTGTGATCGCCGCAGTCGACGCCGAGATCCAGAATGTGTTCGCGTCAGCGTTCGCAGATGTTGCGGAGAACTTCTCGCAGCTGTTCTCCCTGCTGTTTCCCGGTGGCTCGGGCAAGCTCACGCTCACCGCTCCCGACGACATGCTGAACACCGGCATCGAGGTCGAAGCGAAGCCCGGCGGCAAGAACGTCAAGAAGCTGTCGCTCCTGTCGGGTGGCGAGCGCAGCCTCACGGCGCTCGCCTATCTCTTCGCGGTGTTCCGTTCGAGGCCGTCACCGTTCTACGTGATGGACGAGGTCGAGGCTGCCCTCGACGACGTGAACCTGCACCGTTTCCTCGGTCTGATCCAGGAGTTCCGCAAGGACGCCCAGCTCATCGTGGTGTCACACCAGAAGCGCACGATGGAAGCCGGCGACTGCCTGCTCGGCGTCAGCATGCAGCCAGGTGGTTCGAGCAAGGTCGTCACCGAGCGGGTGTCGGTCGACAGCTCGACCCACTGATCGGCCCTTCCTCCAGTTCGGTGCGGCGGTAGCGTCGCGCCGCAATGGGTATCGAATTTCTGTTCCTGATCCTGGCCGTGCTGGTCGTGGTGTTCGGGATCGGCGTCGTCGTCGTCAGCCGGCGCAACGCTGCTCGCGACACCGCTCCGACCCCGACCGCTCGTCCCACCGTCCCGCCCCCGCAAGGCCGTCCGGCGAAGACGGTCGAGCCAGAGTTCGAACCGGATGTCGTCGAGCCAGAGCCCGAGCCGGTCGTCGAGGCGCGTCCCGTCTCGTTGCGCGATCGTCTGTCCAAGGCCCGCTCCACCTTCAGTGGAGCATTCGCCGGAGTGCTGGGGCGGGGCGCCATCAACGACGACACCTTCGACGATCTCGAGGAGGCGTTGCTCCGCGCCGACGTGGGCGTCGGTGTGACGCAGCAGTTGCTCGACGAGCTGCGGCAGCGTGTCGCCGCGAAGGAGATCACCGAGCCGCAGCAACTTCTCGACGGACTCCAGGCGGAAATGACCGCCCGTCTCGAGACCTCCGATCGCTCGCTCGCCTTCGTCGACGGGGAGCCCGGCAGCCCGAACGTGTGGATGTTCGTCGGCGTGAACGGGGTGGGCAAGACCACCACGATCGGCAAGCTGGCGAACCAGCAGATCGAGGGTGGGCGCTCGGTGCTGCTGGCGGCCGGTGACACCTTCCGGGCCGCCGCAGCGGAGCAACTCACGACCTGGGCGGAGCGTGCGGGTGCCGAGATCGTCCGGGGAGCCGAGGGAGGCGACCCGAGCTCCGTCATCTTCGACGGTGTCGAACGCGCCGCAGCACGCAACATCGACCTGGTGATGGCCGATACGGCGGGCCGCCTCCACACCAAGTCCAACCTGATGGACGAGCTCCGCAAGGTGCGTCGCGTGGCCGAGAAGGGCACCGGACGCGTCACCGAGACATTGCTCGTGATCGATGCCACGACCGGCCAGAACGGGCTGATCCAGGCCCGTGAGTTCCGTGACGCGACCGACGTGACCGGCGTCGTGCTGACCAAGCTCGACGGTTCGGCAAAGGGCGGGATCGTGTTCGCGATCGAAACCGAACTCGGTATCCCGGTGAAGCTCGTCGGTACCGGTGAGACGATCGGCGACCTGATCCCCTTCGTCCCGAGCGAGTTCATCGCTGCCCTGTTCGAGTAGCGACCCAGCCGGTGCCTGGAATGAGCGAGATCCCCGAATCCGGGGGTTTCGCTCATCGCTCGCTGGCTTGGGATGAGAGTGGGGATGTCTGGCACGCTGGAGCCCATGACTGTGACCGAGGCACCCGCGACCGCTCGAAGCACCGATCCCGAAACCGCTCGAGTTGAGGCGGCGCTCGACGACCTGCTCGCCACCCATGACCCGAAGACGACGGACAACATCGCGTTCCGCGGGGCCCGCTACGACGCCGGGCTGGCGTGGGTGCACTTCCCGGAGAAGTTCGGCGGGCTCGGAGTGCGCCCCGACCTGAACAAGCTGGTCGAGAGTCGGCTGCGCGCCGCCGGCGCCCAGCCGACGAACCCGGCGACGTTCTTCATGGCCCTCGCCGGCCCGACGATCGCGACGCACGGCAGCGACGAGGTGCGTGAGCGGTTCCTGCGCCCGATGTTCACCGGCGAGGAGGTGTGGTGCCAGCTGTTCTCCGAGCCCGGCGCGGGATCCGATTTCGCCGGCCTCGCCACGAAGGCGGTCCGCGACGGCGACGAGTGGATCGTCAACGGCCAGAAGGTCTGGAACACGCTGGCGCACATCGCCGATTTCGGCATGCTCGTCACCCGGACCGATCCCGATGCCCCCAAGCACAAGGGGATGACCTACTTCGCGCTCGACATGCACGCCGACGGGGTCGAGGTGCGGCCCCTCCGCCAGATCACGGGCGAGGCGGAATTCAACGAGGTCTACATGACCGACGTCTGGGTCCCCGACGCCCATCGCGTCGGCGATGTCGGTGAGGGGTGGCGGGCCAGCCTCACGACGCTGATGAACGAACGCAACGCCATCGGCTCGGGCGGGGGAGCGGGTAGCGGCGAGGTGTCCAAGCGCGGCGCCCAGGCGAACGACGCGGTGGCGATCTGGAAAGCACTCGACCCGTCGGAACAGACCGGGGCGCGCAAGGACCGGCTGATGCAGCTGTGGACGCAGGCCGAGGTCGGCCGCTTGACGAACCGGCGCGCCGCCGAGCGGGCCAAG
>JANNNB010000007.1:0-2412 GCA_031398325.1 Actinomycetes bacterium | reverse complement strand
CGTCCACCTCCCGCAGGCTGGCGCGGAGCCACCCGCTCGTGATGTCGGTCACCGTGCCGTCGACGTCGACATCTTGGAGGGTGACGATCCACGCGGTGTCGGCAGCGGTGCTGATCGCGTCGAGGTGGAGTTCCAGATCACCGACCATGTCGACGTCCGAATCCAACGGGACGCTGGTCCACGTGAGCATGGAGACCGGGTCGGTCGGGCTCACCTTCGCCCGGTGCAGCCCCGCGCCGAGCACCATGTACTCGCGGCTGCCGGGCGTTCCGTCGTCGCCGAGACCTCCGTCGGCTCGGAGCGCGAGTTCGCGGTGGATGGCCCCGGTGGGCGGCCACTCGGTGGCGGTGTGCCATTCGTCCGAACCCGGGAGCGCGTACCGGATCGGTGGCCCGTCCATGATGCCGGTGTCGCGTCCCTTGAGCCAGTGGTCGAACCAGGCCAGCGCTTCGACGTGCAGGCTCTCCCAGGGCCACGTCAGCCCGAACTCGTCGAGGAGACCCACGCGAACGTTCGGGTTGTCGGCGAGCGCGTGGTAGGCGGTGAAGGTACCGGGGAGGTGGAGCGGCACGTTCTGCCAATCGCAGCCGAGGTACACGGGGATCGACACGTCGGCCAACCCGGTGAGCATGTCGCGGGGTTCCCAGAACTCGTCGCGCGTCTGGTGTTCGACCGCGACGGCCCGCCAGAGCTCGTCCCACGGGTGAGGATCGTGATGGAGCCGCATGGCGCCCTTCAAGATGGCGATCGACGCCTCACCGTTCATGGTCGCGAACTTCTCGTGGACGCGCGGACCCTTCAGGACGTGGCGTGCGGCGTCGACCAGGCGGCTACGCCAGAGTTCGTCGCCGTGGCCGGAGGTCACCCCGACCATCGACAGGAAGGGCGTGATGAACGACGAGTTGAACAGCCCGTGGTGGTGCGATGCCTCGTACCAATCGGGGCTGACCGCGACGGGAAAGATCGCCTCGAGATGCGGCGGGTGCTCCAGCGCAGCCGCGATCTGCGACATCGCGAAGTAGCTGATGCCGATCATGCCGACGTGGCCGTCGCACCACGGTTGCGCGGCGGCCCATTCGACGAGGTCATACAGGTCGAGGCGCTCCTGCTCGTCGCCCATCGTGAACGTGCCCTCCGATCCGCACGTGCCGCGCAGGTTGGCGATGAGGTGGACGTACCCGCGAGGAACCCAGAAGTCGCTCGCCCCGGCCTCGATGAATCCCATCGGCGCTCCGAGGTCCTGGATCTGTCGCGGGTACGGCGACGCCGAGACGAGCACCGGGAAACGGCCGTCCTCGTACGGACGGTGCACGTCGGCGAGCAGACGGATCCCGTCTCGCATCGGCACGGCGACGTCCTGGTCGGTCACGGTTCGGAACACCGGCTCCGAGAGGTTCGAGTACTCACGACCCGTGGTCTGCGGACCGTTCAGTCGGCGCTCACCCGGACCCGTGCCGGAAACCGTCGACGAAACCTTCGATTCCCTCGGCGTTGGCAGCTCGTTCTCGACCACTCGACTCATCACGTTCTCCCGCTCCGATACCCAGGTCGCCCCGATCGGAGCGACCCTACGATCATCCGCTCGTGGCTGATCCCAGGCACTGGGGACGTCCCCTAGTTGCGAACACGGCTGCTCGGGGGGTCGACTCGGCTCACCACATGCCGCTGTCCGTCGAGCGCTGGCTGAGCAGCGCGGGTCTGTCACTGTGGGTTCGATGGAAGGCCACCGATGGATCTGATGCTGACCGGCAAGCGAGTGATCGTGACCGGTGCCAGTCGTGGCATCGGTAGGGCGATCGCCGAGACCTTCCTCGACGAGGGTGCGCGGGTGGCGATCTGTGCTCGCGACGCGGCGGTGCTCGAATCGACGGCCGCGGAACTCACCGAGCGCGGTGAAGTCCATCAGCGTTGCGTCGACATGGCCGACCCCGACGGGCCGGCATCGTTCGTGGACTGGGCCATCGAACAACTCGGTGGGCTCGATGTCGTCGTGTCCAATGTGAGCGCGCAGGCGGGCAGCGACTTCGCGAAGTCGTTCGCCGTCGACATCGGGGCGGCGAACTCGCTGGCCCGTGCCGGCCTCGCCAACATGACCGACCACGACGACGCGAACATCGTGTTCATCGGGTCGCGGGCCGGCAACGTCGGCGTGCCGTGGATGCCGGCCTACGCCGCGGTCAAGGCCGCGACCGTGAGCATGACGAAATCGTTGGCGCTCGAGGTCGCCCGACGGGGGATCCGTGTCAACGTCGTGTCGCCTGGTGACGTCATGTTCCCCGGTGGTTCGTGGGATCGGGCACAACGCGACAATCCAAAGCTCTTCGACGGAATCCTGCGGGAGAACCCGCTCCGGCGACTCGCACGGCCGGACGAGATCGCCGACGTCGTCACGTTCATCGCCAGCCCGCGTGC
>JANNNB010000381.1:0-1755 GCA_031398325.1 Actinomycetes bacterium | reverse complement strand
GATGGCCGGCCAGGGTGTACTGGACCAGGTGAGTAGAAGAGGTCTGCCAGGCGGTCGTCGGGCACGCCCAGGCGAACGAACGATTCGCGAGCCAGCTTTCCTTGCACGAGAACGAGTGAGGCACGGTGGATCATGGCTCGTCTGCTGAGAAGCTCTAGCCGGTTCGTAAGCCGTTCGAGCGCAAGAAAGGCTCGATTGTCGTAGCGGACAGCCCGAGCGAGACGAATCCCGCGCATCTCCGACCAATGGCACCAGGCCGCGCCGGCGTCGATCAAATGTCTGGCAAGGCTCGCCGAAAATGTCACGGACGTGATGTGCAGCCAAGCTCGCCAATCGTCGCTCACGCCCTCCAAGTGGTCCGCGTCGGTCCCATTCGGATCAATTAGCTGCTCGTAGCTCCTCCATTCGTGGCTGCGATTCCAACCCTGCTCGACGCGACCAGCTGTGGCCACGCCGAAATAGCGCACTCGCAACTCAAACCGGTCATCGCGATCGATTGCATCAAAGAACGCAGTCTGATGATGGGACGGAAAGTTCATCCAAATGCAGACCCGGTGGATATCCACATCTTCCGGTGCTTGGGACCAGATACGTTCAGACATGACACGTTGCAGCGACGAAATCGTCTCGCGTCTCGTTCTGCTTGTCTCTGTCGATTTTGCCCGGCGCCCGCCGCATGAACCGCGAGTCTTGCATGTTCGATACCCGGTGACCTCCCAGCAAATCTAGACTCGACGAGTGTCGAGAGATCTGAGCGGATTCACCCATGCTGGGTACAGCCGCGGTCGCCCGGTTCACGTGCAGATTTCCTGGCTCGTCGTGCAGAACCTGTTGTTCAAGCGGTGGTGGGTTCCGAAGGGTGCTCGTGTACGGATGCTCCGAGCTTTCGGGGCGAATGTCGGCGATGGAGTGCTGATACGTCATGGCGTCCGCGTTCACTGGCCGTGGAAGCTGTCCATCGGCGACCATTCATGGATCGGCGACGGGGTCTGGATCCTGAATCTCGAACCCGTCTCAATCGGTGCGAACGTCTGTGTCTCCCAAGATGTGCTGCTGTGCACAGGAAGTCACGACCGACGATCACCCACGTTCGAGTTCGACAACGGCCCCATCGTGGTGGAAGACGAAGTATGGCTGGCAGTCCGCAGCACCGTGTTGCGCGGCGTCCGCGTCGGCAAGGGAGCGGTGGTCGGAGCAACTGCCCTGGTGACGACCGACGTCGCACCTGGTGCCGAGGTGCTCGCGCCCCGTGCGTGCGTCCGGCAGCACGACACGGCATCGTCCGGCTGACACGTGCGGGTCTTGCACGTCGTACCGCTCGTCGGTCCTGGCAACCCGTACGGCGGCCCGCTCACGGTGGCGCTGAATCAGGCAGCCGAGCTTCGGAGCAGGGAACACGTGGTCGACGTCATCGCCGGCCGAGCTCGTTCGCTCGACGGTGTCGAGTGGTCATCGAGCGAACTTGGCGTCGAGTCGTACCCGGCGCACCGGCTCATTCCCGGCACCGGATTCAGTGGCATGGTCAGCCCTGGGCTCACGAGATTCGCAACCGCCAACGTTCGCCGCTACGACCTCGTCCACGTCCACGTGGCGCGCGACCTCGTCGCGCTTCCCTCTGCTGTGGCGGCCCATGTGCGATCCGTGCCGTACGTGCTCCAGACCCATGGCATGGTCGACCCATCGGAGCGAGTGCTGGCGCGTGTGATGGACAGGCTTCTCACGATCCGGGTGCTCGCGCACGCGTCCGCAGTGCTC
>JANNNB010000111.1:0-8014 GCA_031398325.1 Actinomycetes bacterium | reverse complement strand
TGCACCTCGGCGAACCCGGTAGCGCGCCGGAGGACATCGACGCTCGGGTCGTCGCGACGATCGACCCGTCCGATGCCACACTTCGGCTGCGGGTCCGCTCGTCCCGCCGGGTCGCCGAGCGGTTCGGCGAACAGATCGCGGCGATGGTCCGCTCCGCGCT
The DNA here is from genome assembly GCA_031398325.1 of Actinomycetes bacterium. Classification (GTDB taxonomy): domain Bacteria; phylum Actinomycetota; class Acidimicrobiia; order Acidimicrobiales; family Ilumatobacteraceae; genus Sva-07. The sequence goes on along the minus strand of JANNNB010000111.1, from coordinate 7,854 downwards.
CGACCACCCCGACGAACTGGTCGCCGTGGCCGAGGTCGTCGGACCGACCGAACGGGCGCTGCTCGACGAGTGGAACGACACGGCCATCGACTACGACCGTTCCGCCACGATCGACGCCGAGTTCCGTCGCCAGGCGATGGCCCGCCCCGATGCTCTCGCAGCGACGAGCGGTGGACTCACACTGACGTACGCGGAGCTGTCCAGCGCGGTGGACGCGTTCGCGGCGAGGCTTCAGGCGGCCGGTGCTTCACGCGGAAGTCTCGTCGGCGTTGCTCTCGAACGAGACACCGACCTGCTCGTCGCAGTGCTGGCCGTGATCTCGATCGGCGCTGGGTACGTGCCGCTCGACCCCACGTATCCGCAGGACCGCCTCTCCTACATGGTCGTCGACGCGGCACTGACGGTGCTGGTCGCCGACACCGAGACGGCCTCCGGTCTGTCGACGTCGGACCTCGTCGTCCTCTCCCCCGCCGACGGTGACGCCTCCCCGGGCGAGCGACGGCCGTCCGATCATGACTCGAGCGACCTCGCCTACGTCATCTACACGTCCGGCTCGACCGGACGCCCGAAGGGAGTGATGCTCGAGCACCGGAACGTCACGAACTTCTTCGCCGCGATGGACGACGTGATCGATCACGACCCGGCGGGTGTGTGGCTGGCCGTCACGAGCCTGTCCTTCGACATCTCGGTGCTCGAGCTGCTCTGGACCGTGACGCGTGGCTTCCACGTGGTGATCCAGCAACATGGGATCACGTCATCCGCGGCAGCTCCACGACTCACTCCGGGAGCCATGTCACCCTCCCGTTCGACGTCGCTCAGCCTCTTCTTCTTCGCCGCCGGGGAAGCTCAGGCGTCCGACGGCTACCGCCTGTTGCGCGAGAGCGCCACGTACGCGGACACCCACGGCTTCGAAGCCGTGTGGCTCCCCGAGCGTCACTTCCACCAGTTCGGCGGTGCCTACCCGAATCCCAGCGTGCTCGGTGCCGCCATCGCGACGTCGACGACGAACATCGCCATTCGAGCGGGCAGCGTCGTGTTGCCGCTCCATTCCTCCGCGCGAGTCGCCGAGGAATGGGCGGTCGTGGACAACCTCTCGGGTGGACGCGTCGGCATCTCGTTCGCGCCGGGCTGGCAACCGAACGACTTCGTGCTGAACCCGAGCGGCTACGAGACCGCGCGCGAAGCGCTCCCAACGCGAATCGAAGAGGTCAGGGCGCTCTGGCGGGGCGACTCGGTCGACATGGTCGGGCCGGACGGGCAAGTGGTCGGTGTGCGCACCCTCCCGCGACCCATCCAGCCCGAACTACCGATCTGGCTGACATCTGCCGGCACCACCGCGACATTCGAGAAGGCCGGCCACGACGGGTTGAACCTGTTGACCCACCTTCTCGGACAGTCCATCGAGCAGCTCGCCGAGAACATCGCCGTGTACCGGGCGGCATGGGCTGCGGCGGGGCATGCCGGTGACGGGCACGTCACCGTGATGCTGCACACATTCCTCGATCGCGACACCGATCGGGCGAAGCATCTTGCGGCCGAACCACTCAAGCGGTACCTGGGCACTGCGACCGGCCTCCTCAAGAACATGGCGTCGACCTTCCCGACGTTCGCGAAGGCCGGCGCCTCCGCCGACGAGGCGTTCCGTTCCCTCACCGATTCGGAGATGGACGAGCTACTCACGGTCGCCGCCGAGCGGTACCTCGGTACGAGCGGACTCTTCGGCAGCATCGACGACGCCACCGAGATGGCACGGTCGCTGTCCGACATCGGCACCGACGAGATCGCCTGCCTCATCGATTTCGGTGTCGACACCGACCTCGTGCTGGATTCACTCCCGATGCTCGGCGAGCTGAAGGTCGTGCTCGACGAACGACACGCGCCAGGCGAGCCATCCGACGCGCCGCCGGAGTTCAGCGATGCGTTCTCCGACCTCGTCGACATTCATTCGGTGACCCACGTCCAATGCACCCCGTCGCTCGCCGCCATGCTCATGGCCGACGAGCCCGATCGCCGGGCCCTGACGTCGATCAGCCATCTCATGGTCGGTGGCGAAGCACTTCCCGAGAAGCTGGCGAAGGAACTGCGCAGCACGGTCACCGGCCGGCTGACGAACATGTACGGCCCCACCGAGACCACCATCTGGTCGCTCGTCCACGAGATCGACGAACCGCCGACCGGGCCGATCCCCATCGGCCGCGCGATCGGGAACACGACGTTGCACGTGCTCGATCAGCGCGGCATGCACGTGCCCGTCGGAGCGCTCGGCGAACTGCACATCGGCGGCGACGGCGTTGCTCGCGGCTACCTCGGTCGTGAAGAGCTGACGGCCGAACGCTTCGTCGATCGCCCGGGCATGGGTCGGGTCTACGCGACCGGCGATCTGGCCCGCATCGGTGACGACGGCGTGGTCGAGTTCGCCGGGCGGGTCGACTTCCAGGTGAAGATCCGCGGACACCGGATCGAACTCGGTGAGATCGAAGCCCATCTCGATCTGCACCCCACGGTCGAACGCTCGGTGGTCGTGGCTCGTGGCGACGCTGCAGATGCGCGACTCATCGGCTTCGTCGTGCTCGAGCCTGGTGCCGAACTCGACGAGGCGCTGCTGCGCAAGTACGTGGCGGCGACGCTGCCCGACGTGATGGTGCCAGATGCGATCGCGGCCATCGCGACCCTGCCATTGACGCCGAATGGCAAGGTCGACCGGGCTGCACTGCCGAACGTCATCGATCGCGGTTCCGCCGTTCGTACGACCGAGATCGTCGCTCCCACCGACGACTTCGAACGTCTCGTCGCCGAGGCATGGACGGAGCAGCTGCACTGCGAGGTCGGACGGACCGACAACTTCTTCGACCTCGGAGGGCACTCGCTGCTCGCGGTCGCGGTGTTCAGGCGCCTGCAGGCAGCGCCGAACGGCGACCGGCTGGCGCTGACCGACGTGTTCCGCTACCCCACCGTCACCACGTTCGCCGCCCACCTCAAGCAACTGGGCGGCGCCGATCCGGCCGCCGACGGCGGTGCACGCGTCGCCGGAACCGACCGGGGAGCGCTGCGACGGCAGATGCTCGAACGCCGACGAGGAAACGCATGAGCACCATCGGCTCGTCGACGGGACTCGATCCCGTGATCGCCGACACCGACATCGCCATCATCGGCATGGCGGGACACTTCCCGGGTGCTGCGAACGTCGACGAGCTGTGGCGACGCGTCGTAAATGGTGACGATTGCCTGGACGACCTCTCGGTGGACGAACTCGTGGCGAACGGTGTGTCCCGGGCCGATGCGACCGCGTCGAACTATGTGCGGCGAAGCGGGGTGATCGGAGGCGTGGAGGACTTCGATCCCGCCTTCTTCGGCATCGGACCTCGCGACGCAGCGATCATGGATCCGCAACACCGCCACTTCCTGGAGTGTGCGTGGGAAGCGCTGGAGGCCGGTGGGATCGTCCCCGCACAGTTCGAAGGCGCGATCGGTGTCTTCGCCGGGTGCGGGATGAACACGTACCTGATGAACAACCTGGTGCCGAACCACGAGCTCGTGCGCGGGCTCGGGTGGTTCCTGCTGCGCCACACCGGCAACGACAAGGACTTCCTGGCGACGACCCTGTCGTATCGACTCGACCTGCGCGGCCCGTCGATCAACGTCCAGACCGCGTGCTCGACATCGCTCGTGGCCGTCCATTTGGCCGTCCAGAGCCTGCTGTCGATGGAGTGCGACCTCGCTCTCGCCGGTGGCGCCACGATCGAGGTGCCTCACCGGGTGGGCTACGAGTACCAGGAGGGAGAGATCTTGTCCCCCGATGGGCGTTGCCGGGCATTCGATCTCGAGTCGAACGGGACGGTGCTGACCAGCGGGGCCGGCGTCGTCGCCCTGCGGCGGTTGGGCGATGCCTGGGATGCCGGCGACCCGATTCTGGCCGTCATCAAGGGTTCGGCGGTGAACAACGACGGCGGGAGAAAGGTGTCGTACCTCGCGCCCAGCGTCGACGGGCACGCCGATGTCGTCAAGGAGGCGCTGACCGTCGCCGGCGTGGACGCTCGCGACGTCCAGCTGCTCGAAGCGCACGGCACCGGCACACCGGTCGGCGATCCGATCGAGGTGGCTGCGCTCACCGAGGCCTTCAGGGCGACCACCGACGAGACGGCCTTCTGTCGGCTGACCTCCACCAAACCGAACATCGGCCACCTCGACACCGCTGCCGGGGTCGCCAGCCTGATCAAGGTCGTCCAGGCGCTGCGTCACCAGACGCTTCCACCGATCGCCAACCACACCGGTCCGAGCGCGCTGCTCGACCTTGCGAACACGCCGTTCACATTGTCCGGAGCCGCTGCGCCGTGGCCAGGTACCGACGTGCGACGGGCCGGAGTGAGCTCGTTGGGGGTTGGCGGCACCAACGCTCACGTCATCGTCGAGGAAGCACCGGTGCGGCCATCCTCGGCCACGTCCGACCGCGAGCAGACGTTGGCGCTGTCGGGTCGAGACGGCCAGGCCGTTGCAGATGCCGCCGGACGGCTTGCCTCGTACCTCGAAGCGAACCCCGATGCGGAGCTCGCCGATGTCGCCTACACGCTCGCCACCCGTCGGCGCCGCTTCCCGGTGCGGCGTGTGGTGACGGCTTCCGACACCGCGAGCGCGGTCGCGCAACTCACCCACATCGATCGCGTCCGGTCGTTCGAACATCACGCTGCAGAGGTGGCCCCGCGAGTTGCGTTCCTGTTCCCGGGTGGTGGCTCCCAGTATCCGGGAATGGCGCGCGGGCTCGACCATCGATTCTCGACCTTCCACGACGTGATGAGCGACGGCGCCGCCCGGGTGCGCGACCTGTCGGGCGTCGACCTCAGCCAGTTGCTCGCTGCCGACGACGCGACAGGCGGGCTCAACGCGCCCACCGTGTCGCTCCCGTCCGTGTTCCTCACCTCGCTCGGTCTTGCCCGTCAGTGGCTCGAATGGGGCGTGGAACCCGACGCATACGTCGGCCACAGCCTCGGCGAGTACGTCGCTGCACACCTCGCCGGTGTGCTCACGTTCGACGACGCCTTACGGCTGGTGGTCGCCCGGGCGTCGCTGATGGAACGCGTCGGTGGCGAGCAGGCTGCGATGCTCGTCGTCCCGCTCGGCGAGGAGGCGGCTCGCGAGCTGGTCGTCGATGGGGTTTCGCTGGCGGTGGTGAACACGGACGACGAATGCGTGATCGCAGGCCGGAGCCACGTGATTGCCGACATCGCGCAGCGCCTCGAATCCATGGAGTCACCCGGGACGCTGATTCCGCTCGCAGCCGCGGCGCACAGCCTCCTGCTCGATCCGGTACTCGACGACTTCCGCGCCGTCGTTGCAACGACGACGCTGTCGCGGCCGACCGCCCGATACATGTCGAACCTGACCGGTACGTGGATCACCCCCGAGCAGGCAACCGATTCCGAGTACTGGGTCCAGCACCTCCGCCAGACCGTTCGCTACGCGGACAACCTGCGGGTCGTGCTCGCCGAAGCTCCCACCGTCACGGTCGAGCTCGGGCCTGGTCAGTCACTGTCGTCCTATGCCCGTCGCTGCGCGCACGCTCCCGTCGCGTCGATTCCGGTACTTCGACATCCCCGTCAGGTCGTCGACGACACCGCGTTCACCCTCCAGGCCTTCGGACAGCAGTGGGCGGTCGGGGTACCCGTGCAACTCGAGCGGCCGATCGGCGGTGCGCGTCGGGTGCTCACCTTGCCGACCTACCCGTTTCAGCGTTCGCGCCACTGGTTCGATGCGCCCGACCGTCCCGTCGTGGCGTTCGCCGCCGGCGAATCCGGCTCGACGCGGGATCATGCGCACCGACTCGAACGGCCGACCGAACTGCACCGGTACGAAAAGCCGTCGGAGATGTGGTGGGAGCCCGCCTGGGACGACGACGCCCCGCCGGCCGACATCGAGGTCGGTCGCTGGCCACGATGGCTCGTGGTCGCGGCGCCCGATGATGCACTCGCTGCGCTGATCACGAAGGAACTGTGCTCCCGCGCGCTCGCGGTGAACCGACTCGACCCGGCCCGACTCGGCGATCCGGACGTCGAACTCGGGCTCGCTGACGGCGACGGCATCGTCCTCGTGGGTCCTTCGTCGGACGACCCCACAGACGTCGACGCTGCGGCGGAGTTCTGGCTGGGGACTGGCCTCGACGTCACACGGGCGATCGGGAACGGTCTCACCACCGGTCACCGTCTCGTCATGGTGTCGAGCGGGGCGTTCGGCATCGATCAGGCGGCTGCTCGCCCGGTCGACGCGTTGGCGCTCGGCCTGGCTGGCGTCATCCCCAACGAGTACCCCGACATCGACACGCTCCTCATCGACAGATCGACGAACGACGGAGCCGACGTCGTCGCCGTTGCTGACGAGATGCTGCGCCGACGCCGCGACCCCGTCGTGGCGATCCGAGCGGGCCACCGACTCGTTCCGGCACTTCGTCACTCCGAGTCGGTCGCCGACGAGGACAGCGCGGCCGGGTTCACCGAAGGCGGTTCCTACCTCGTGACCGGAGGGCTCGGAGCGATCGGCCACTCCATCGCGATGCAGCTCGCCGGGACCCGATGCAACCTCGCCATCGTCACCTCCAGCGAACTTCCGCCCGCCGACGAACGCTCGACGTGGATGCTCGAGCACGGTCCGATGGACCCGACGAGCGTTCGGCTGCGACGTCTGGCCGAACTCGAAGCGCTCGGTGGTCGAGTCGAACTCATCGTTGCCGACCTCGCAGACCCGCATGGCGTGGTCGCAGCGGTCGACGCCGCGGAGAACATGTTCGGGCAACTCGACGGGGCGGTGCACGCCGCGGGCACGCTCCGTGATCGACTGATCGCCCTCGCTGACACCGACGACATCGAGACGGTGATCGGCGTGAAGGCACGGGGAGCCGTCGTCCTCGCCAAGGAACTCGAACGTCGCGATGCCGGACTGCTCGTGCTGGTGTCGTCGACGAGCACCGTGCTCACACCTGCCGGTCAGGTCGCGTACGTCGCCTCGAATGCGGTGCTCGACTCACTGGCCGGACAGCACGGTGGGCTGCGCATCGTCACCATCGGCTACGGGGTCTGGAGCGGCGTCGGCATGGCACACCGGGCCGCCGAGTCGATCCGCCACGGCACCGGCACCGGTACGCCCGTTGCGCATCCGGTGTTCGAGGAGCGGCTCGACGACGGAGACGGCTCGATCACCGTGTTCGGTCACCTCGGCACGGCCCACCACTGGATGCTGGACGAACACCGCACCCTCGACGGCCAGGCAGTCCTGCCCGGCACGGGTCACCTCGAGCTACTCGCTGCGGCGGCCGTGATCGGTCGCGGGAGCGAGAACCCGACCCTGTCGGCCGTGACGGTTCACGAGGCTCTGGCCGTTCCGGATGACCGGATCGTCCCGATCCGGGTGAGGCTCCACGAGGAGCCGAGCGGTACCTCGATCGAACTCGAGAGTGACGCTGGCGCCATCGATGGTTGGATCCTGCACAGCAGTGCTGTGGTGTCGGACACCTCGATCGCAGCACCCACGACCGAACCGGTCGAGTCGTCGACGTTCGGGTCACTCGACCCGTTCGGTGAGCAGCGGAGCCATCTGCGGCTCGGACCACGTTGGGACACGCACGCGGTCGGATCGACGTCCGGACCTGTCACCACTGCGGTGCTGGAACTCGATCCGGCAGTTGCCGGCGACAGTCATCTCTGGCTGGCACATCCGGCGCTCGTCGACGCAGCGACCGGTCTCGGTGCAGCGCTCGTCCGATCCGAGACCGGAACCGACGACCTGCTCGTTCCTGTCGGCTACGACCAGGTCACCGTCCACGGCAACGTGCCGAGCGAGGTGGTTGCGATCGTCCGTCGACTGAACGCC
>JANNNB010000376.1:0-2689 GCA_031398325.1 Actinomycetes bacterium | reverse complement strand
GGTGCGGATCGCGTCCGGTGTTATCGGGTGGCCGTCAGCAGGAGGCTGGTCGATCAACCGGCTCGGAGGTAGCGGCGCAGTGCTTCGCGAACGACGTCGGATGCGGTGGTGTGTTCAGCCGCTGCGCGTTCGTCTACCGCCCGTCGTAGCTCAGGGTCGAGCCGGACGGGTAACGAATCGGCGGGCCCGGATCCCATCGACGGACGTCCGGGACGGCGTCGCAGGTTGGCGACATCGAGGCCGCCCTCGGCCTGTGCAGCAAGTTCGTCGAGCACATCGTCGGTCAGTTCGACGCCCGCTTTGGTTCGTCCGTGTGTCTTGTTCTCAGTCATTGGTTCCTCTCATCTCACGAAGTAGCGGTTCGTAGATTCGACGCATCCGCATTGCGTGAATCACGATCTCGGTGTCATCGTCACGGGTCACGGAAACCACCTCGAGCATGTTGCCTGCTCGATCAGCACCGAGGTAGAGCACCTTTCCGTCGTCTTGCTCGGCGGCACCGAGCGCGTGGTCGACGGCATGCAAAATGTCGGCGTCGGCGACACCGTGCTTGCGCGCAGATCGGTAGATGTCCACGTGACGAATATCGTATCGCGAAACTATACGGCGTGTCACTTGAGCCGCTCCGCACCCTCTGGGACTACGAGCGGGCGTTATCGAGTGATCGCGTCGCTCGTCACGCCGGTACTCATGCGCGGATCGGAGCGTTCTTGCCTGCGATGTTTCGTCGACGTCGCGTGCGGCCACGTCAAGCATTGCCTCGACGGCCTCGTCGGTGTCGGGTTGTGCGTCGTTCCACGAGCCTTCGTTGAGATCGATGAACAGCACGAGGCAAGCCCACGCTGCTCGCTTGTTCCCGTCGGGGAGCGGATGATTCCACGCAATCCGACAGGCGAGTACAGCCGCCTTGTCGTAGACGTCCGGGTAGAAGTCGGTGTCGTCGAAGCCGGCCTGCGGCGCATGGAGCGCAGAATCGGCGAGATCGACACGGCTGGCCTTGGTCAGCGTCGCGGCGTCGATTCCGGTGACAAGTTCGGAGAGAAACCAGAACTCAGCGAGGCTGAGGTAGCGGGTCACTTAGCGAGTCGGTCGAGGATCTCTCGGTCGCGTTCGAGCAGCTTCCTCGCGCGGGCGGTGAAGTCGTCGTCGGCTCGCACCCGTTCGATCTCGGCGGCAAGCGAGTCGATGATGAGTTGGTTGACGCTGTCGCCGCGCACTCGTGCGACGGCTTCGGCGTCGTCGGCGAGGTCGTCGGGCAACCGAACAGTGGTTTGCTTCGTCATGACATCATGATATCACGATGCGAGACGCGCGATATCGGCGAAGCGTGGACCGGTCGGCGCCCGCCCATAGCCGGCAAACCCGCGCAGTCGAGGTGCCGGCCACAGCGCTCATAACGCGAGCGCCGTAACCCGACATCCACCAACGGCCGGCCACTCGGGTACGGCCCAAGCGTGACGCCGCACTATCACGGGCGTGTCAGCTCGCCGCCGACGCCTGAGGGGCTCTCGTCGCACCGTTCAACGAAGGAATCGGACCGACGGCAATCACATCCCGCTTGGGGTCGACTCGCGCTCGCGTTCCCGAACGTAGACGTACGCGAGAGGCTCGTCGGGTGGCTGGCACTCGCCGACCCGGGCGAAGCCCGCGTGTTCAAGGGCACGCCATGAAGCCTCGTTCGCTTGGGCAGGCGTTGCGACGCAGCACGACGCGTCGGGGTAGCGGACGAGTGTCCACTCTGCGAAGGCGCGCAGAACGAGCCGGCCTTGGCCTCGGCCTCGATGTGGACCGGCAATGAGATAATCGATGCCGACGGCCTTGTCGATACCGACACATTCGTCGTGTTCGTTGTAGTCGACGTGCAGGTAGCTCTGGAGAAGTCCGCCGTCTTCATCGTCGATCTCGGCGATCCACATCTGGGTCGGTTCGCGCTGCTCGATGCGTGGGAGGTACTTCGCTCGGACGCTGTCGATCTCGGCGGGCTGGTTCCACCACCTTGCGATCTCGGGTTCGGCGAACCACCTCACCAGGCTCGGAAGGTCACTCTCGGCAAGGGGTCGGAACCGAATGGGAGGAACCGACATCAGACCATTCTGGCACTGCTCGAGCACCGCACTTCGTGCGATCAGAATTCGTGAGGGGGGGAACCAATAGCGCCGCACCACCGCCCAAGCCGGTCGCTCGGGAATCGCGGTACTGGTCCGGCAATCGCTGGCGGTCTCGATCCACCAGACTGGTTCGCATGCCAGCAGGGCTCGATGGGAACCCGCGTCCGATTCGAACGTTCGAACGAGACGCCGTGCTGAGCTTGATTGCGGATCGAGTGTGCAGCGTCGATCGCCATCGTGTGCTGGTCGGCATCGACGGCCGATCGGGGTCGGGAAAGTCCACCTTCGCAGACGAGTTGGCAGCCCATCTCGGCGAGCGAGGACGGGTCGTGATTCGATCGACGACCGATTCGTTCCATCGACCGCGTGAGAGGCGACTCGCTCGCGGGGCGACCTCGGCCGACGGCTACTACCTCGACTCGCACGATCTCGAACGCATCGTGAACGAACTCTTGATCCCCTTCCATCAGGGCGCCGACCAAGTCCTCGACGCCGCATTCGACGAGCCGACTGACACCGCTCGCGAGCATGTCGTGGACGTCGCCACGGATGCGGTGCTCGTGTTCGACGGTCTGTTCTTG
>JANNNB010000329.1:0-2097 GCA_031398325.1 Actinomycetes bacterium | reverse complement strand
CGTCGGACCAGGACGCCGACTCGCCCAGTCGCGTCCAACGCGTCGTCCACGTCGACGAGGTCGGCGTCGAAGGCCTCGCTCATCACGTCGTAGTCAGCTCGCGGCCGATCGCCGCGGGCCACCTGCTCGCCGAGATCCGGTGGGATCACGCCCGACACCGTCACCAGCACCGGTCGCCGAGCGGCGGTCGCTCGGTTGCCGTCGCGGGCACGCCCCCGCCGTCCATCCACCGAGTGAGTGTATCCACCTCCACGAACCGGCAGGGCCTGAAACAGGTATCAAGAGTCGCCCGGAACGCTCCGATACAGGCAAGTGCGCCCACGTTCGGTGCGGATCCGACCGTGGTAGGCGATCGGCTGATCGGAATAGGATACGAAGCGATGGGGCGTGGCTGATGAGGCACGGGGACAGGGACTCGATGATCGTCGGTAGCCACAGCGTGCCCGGAGCGACAGCGTGCTAGCAGCCGGAACGCCCACCGTCGCGTTCGCCGGCGACGAATCACTGGTGCTGCAGTGCGCACAGATCTCGCGCGACGCCGGACACGTCGTGTCCTTCATCGCGTCGCGAAGCGACGAACTGCGACACCGCGCGGCACAGGAGGGTTTCGACACGCTCGATTCGGGCGATCTGGCCCGCCGGCTCGCGTCGACGTCGACCGACCTGCTGTTCAGCATCGCCAACGAATTCGTCCTCGGTGACGACGTGATCGATGCCGTCGACATCGCGATCAACTTCCACGACGGCCCGCTGCCGGACTACGCCGGATTGGCGGTCACCAGTTGGGTCATCGTCAACGACGAGCACGAACACGCCATCACGTGGCACGCGATGACGACGTCCGTCGACGACGGAGATGTCCTGCTGGAACATCGCTTCGCCATCGCAGACGACGAGTCGGCGTTCTCGTTGAACGCCCGCTGCTACGAAGCGGCACTCGCGACGTTCCCGACCGTCCTCGGCCTGGTGTCGGCAGAGCACGTCGCGCTCTCGCCGCAATCGCCCCGCGCCCGACGTTGGTTCGGGCGATACGAGCGGCCGATTGTGTTCGTCGATCCGGCAACCTCGGCCGCCGAGCTGGACCGCGCCGCACGGGCATTCAGTCTCGGTCCGCGGTTCCGCAATCGGGTCGGCGTGCTCCGTTGGATCGTCGGCGATGACGTTCTCCTGGTGGGCGCCACGAGAGTGCTCCCGGCCACGACACACGCCCCCGGCAGCGTCGCCATGACGCCCGACGGACCGATTCTCGCGACTGCATCGGGCGAGTTGCTCATGCTCGAGGTCACCACGGCCGAGGGTGACGAACTGACCGTCGCTCAGCTGCAGGAACTGCTGCCGGAATCGGCGGCGGCAGCGACATCGGCGGCAACCGCGACATCGGCGGCAACCGCACTCGGGCGGCATCTGGCGACTGTTGATCCGACGCTCGCGAAACACGAGACCGCCTGGGTGCAGCGGCTCACGGACTTCCAGCCGTTCCACCCCACGCACCTCGACGATGCGGCGGACGCCGAATGGCACGACGTCGATGTTCCTGTCCGAGGCGACGCATCGACGATCGCCGCCGGTGTCGTGGCGTGGTGGGCCCGCACGTCCGGCACGGACCTTGCGTGGTTCACGTACTCGGACGAGCGGACCGAGTCGGCGCATCGGTCTCTCGCTCCACTGACCGCCCGACCGCTCGGTCGGTGTCGATTCGACGCCGATGAACGCTGGAGCCACATCCACGCAACGATCGAGGCCGAATTCGCCTGGCTGTCGGCACGGGGACCGTACTTGCGCGATCTGGTAGCGCGAACGCCTGCGATCCGTCACCGTGCGATCCAGCCAGCGCTCCATCTGCACCTCGGCGAACCCGGCAGTGCGCCTGAGGACATCGACGCGCGCGTCGTGGCGACGATCGACCCGTCCGATGCCACAATTCAGCTGCGGGTCCGCTCGTCCCGCCGGACCGCCCAACGGTTCGGCGAACAGATCGCAGCGATGGTCCGCTCTGCCCTCGACCGCCCCGACGAGCTGGTCACACTGACGGAGCTCGTCGGCCCCACCGAACGAGCGCTGCTCGACGGGTGGAACGACACGGCCATCGACTACGAC
>JANNNB010000298.1:0-1587 GCA_031398325.1 Actinomycetes bacterium | reverse complement strand
GCGATCGTCGGCTTCCACGCCGGACTCGCTACGGATCGACCGGACGACGCGGGCAACATCGGATGCCCGGTGCTCGTGTGCATTGGAGCCGACGATCCGATCATTCCCGCCGAGCAGCGGGCCGCGTTCGAAGTCGAGATGCGTGCTGGTGGCGTCGACTGGCAGATGCACGTGTACGGAGGTGTCCAACACACATTCACGAACCCCGCGGCCAACGGTGCCGGCATTCCCGGGATCGCCTACGACGAAGCCGCCGACCGACGTTCGTGGAAGGCGATGCTCGACCTGTTCGCCGAGACGATCGACGCCCGCTGACCGCCCCACTGGTTCTCGGTCATTCTGACGGTTGGAAGATCGATTCGATCGGTTGCTCGAAGACAGCGGCGATCTTGAACGCCAACGGCAGGCTGGGGTCGTAGCGGCCCGTCTCGATGGCGTTGACGGTTTGGCGTGACACGTCGAGGCGATCGGCGAGTTCGGCCTGGCTCCACCGCCTCGTGGCGCGCAGTTCGCGGAGTCGATTCTGCATCGTGCTCAGGACCGCAATCGAACGGCCAACGCTGCGACCCAGGCGAGGACCCCGCCGATGAACGTGATCTGCAGCCACTGGGCGCTCGAGCCGACGTCGACCGAATCGAGCAGCCCGCCGGTGAGTGCTGCCAACATGGCGACGGCGAATCCAATCGCCAGAGCTTCGAGGTGGGCTGTTCGCTGGAACTCGTCGGATCGCCGCACAACGCGCCACTGCACCCAGATCAGCCAGAGCGCAGGCACCAGTGGCAAGAGGGCCACCGCCACGTGCCACGGATGCGAGTCGGGATCGAGTTCGAGGGAGGCGACGAGGACTTCCGATGCGATGAGCGCGATCACCGCTGGGGCAGCGTCACGCATGGCGGCCCGGTTCTGGCGGGCCTCGAACACACTTCGTTGACTGGTCGATTCGGACATACTCGCAGTGTAAAGGAAACTTGTCCATGTGTCAAGGGAACTTGTCATAGAGTTGTTCTCGTGATCAAGGTGGGCACAGGGAGAGCAGCTTGTTCGCGAGAACGGCGGGGAAGTGCGCTCGGGCGCAGGTCGCTAGGTTTCGGTCATGAGCGAACGCATGCCTGCCCTGTCACTCGTAGCGGTGCCCGGCCGTCGGGCCCAGATGATCGAGCTGGCGACGGAGATCGAACGGCGGGGGTTCTCGGGGATCTACTGCCCGAGCTTCGGCGACGCGATGGGCTTGTGTCTGTCGATCGCTCAGGCGACGACGTCCATCGAGTTCGGCACCTCGATCCAACCGATCTACCTCCAACATCCCGTCGCACTCGCCACCTCGGCGAGCTACCTTCACGAACTCGCCGAGGGTCGCTTCCGGCTCGGTGTCGGTGTCACCCACGGTCCGGTCATCAGCCGCCTTGGCGTCGAGACCGGCAAGCCGCTGAGCGACATGCGCGAGTACGTCGGCGCCATGCGGGCCGCCGGTGAATCGATGGGTGGTCTCCCTCCCGTCGTCCTCGCGACATTGCGCGACAAGATGGTGGAGCTGTCCGTCGAGGTCGGCGATGGCGCCGTCTGGGCGAATGCATCGCGAAGCCGGAT
>JANNNB010000286.1:0-1726 GCA_031398325.1 Actinomycetes bacterium | reverse complement strand
GCTTTCGCGCACTCGGCAGGATCTCCACTGCGACAACCTTAGTTGTCGCCGATCACGACAGCAACCCGCTCCCGTCGTGGTCGAGCAGCGAGCAGTTCGGCAGATCTGGGCGGAGTGAGGCGTGGTGTTGCCCTGTCAGTCGGTCTGGGCTTCTTTGAATTCGTTCCAACTGCGTGGAGCGACGGGTGTTTCGATTGCGATGGGTTCGTCGAACAGCTCGGACCGATATTCGTACGACGATAACCCCATCACCGCATCGCCGACAGCCAACATTCGACGCATCTCGCCATCGTCGGCGAACCAGAACGAGATCGTCAGGCCATTGCTCGGGTCGAGAAGTCCGACCAAGTCGATCGTCACGGATTCGCCGTCGTCGAAAGCGGACGACGGGATGAAGAGTTCGAATCGGTCGAGTTGCTCACCGTCGATGACTTCGGACCCTTCCAGTCGAGGCATGTCGTCGCTGTACTTGTCGAGGAGCGCCCACGGTGCCTGCACCAGTGCCTCGAACGCTTCTGGGGTTGGACCGTCGCTGTCCTCCTGGTGGTACCAGGTCGGCTCGGTAGCCGAAGGCTTGTCGAACCGCGGGGAGCGTACGTAGCTCGCCTGATCTATGAATAGGAGTCCAATCAGCGGTGGTTCTTCGCCTGTGGACGGTTGACCGGTGCCTTCCCAGCGATCTATTGAGGCAGACCTCGATGTGCGGTCGATCCGCTGTTCCTCTCGTATCCATCTCTCTGGCGAGATACCAACGGCCCAGTTTTCGGCGGCAGCCGCCTGAGCTACGAGCTCCTCGGCACGTTCGCGCCGTTGATTGAAGTCAGGTTCTCCCGCCCCGTTCCGTCCGAACGCGGCGACCGTCGCGACAACCAGAACCGCGGCAATGATTCCCGACACGACGAAGACGCGCCCGCGACGACTCCTGCTGGGCTCCGCCGGGGACGGCGGGAGTGAAATCGTCGGGGGCGGCCATGCGCCCCCCTGAGGCTGCACAGTGTCACATCGTCGTGCCGGTGCGCCTTCTTGAGTGTCCCCGTCCCGAATGCCCGAAGTGGCCGGACACTGCCAGCCCGAGCGGCTGGTCGGAACGGCACGGAACCAGCCATCGGCGTGCACGAGTCGTGAACGTTCATACAGGATCGCGATGGGTTCATAGACTTCGGACTGTCGTTGCTCCCACCGGATTGGAAGCGATTGTCGCCTGGCGCCGGAGGAGGGTGTGCATTGGTTGTGTTGGTTGCGGCAGGTCTCGCAAGGTCACCCGCTTGGTTGGTGGCGCTCGGCACCCTCATGGTGGTGGGTATCTTCGGCTACACGACGTGGCGGTGGTTTCGGCGTCGTCGCGAGGACGCGCTCAAGTAGCGCCGAATGCCCGGTATGTGCGGCCGGCGCAAGACGGTTCAGCGTGCGGCACCGGCGATGAAGGTGGACACGATGTAGGTGGCGTGCCGGTCGAGAGACACGCGCGCCCGGTCGTAGCGCATCGTGGTTCGCGGATCGGCGTGCGACGCCGCCTCTTGGACGTCGCGAAGCGGAACACCGGCGTCGAGTGCGGCGGTGATGAACCCATGACGCAACGTGTGCGGGCCAACATGCTTGTCGATGCCGGCCGCCTTCGCGATTCGGCGCACGATGCGCGCCGCCGCGTGGCGGTTGAGGAACCCACCGTTGTTGCCGTAGAGGATCGTGCCTTCGAAGCGTTCACCAACGACCAGGTCGATCGCCC
>JANNNB010000225.1:0-23861 GCA_031398325.1 Actinomycetes bacterium | reverse complement strand
CCACCCCGCCCCCCCCGCCGTTCGGGTGAAAAAAGTGGGGGGTGGCGCGGCTGTTTGTTCACGCGAACGCGATGGGGTGGGGTGGGGTGGGGTGGTCAGGGTGGGTCGTCGAAGAGTTCGAGTTGCTCCCAGGTGATGGCGACGTCGCTGACCACCTGCCAGCGCAACCGACCGCGCGAGCCGGGGCGCCGGATCTCGACGCGTTCGGCCCGAAGCGACCTGGCCGATCCATCGGGGTCGCGCAGCGTGACGCTCCCGTCGGACGCGATCCCCGACACCCGCCCGACGATCCAGCGACCCTTGTCGTTGCGCCGGAACCGGATCGGCTCACCCATCCGCAGGCCCAGGCGGGCGAGAGTGGACGGCGATCGGTGCACGGCAGGTCGGCGTCAGTTGCCGCCGGCGACTCGACGCTGCAGCTTGCGCATTCCTGCGAGCCAGCGATCCGGGTCGTTCGCCTTGAACTGCATGTACCCGGCAACCTCGGGATGGGGGAGAACGAAGAAGCGCTCGTCGCGGATGGTGGCCACGACGTCGTCGGCGACCTGCTCGGGTTCGAGTACGTCGGCGGCGGCCTTGACGACGTTTCCCCCGGTGAAGGGGTCGTCGCCGGCGTGAAGCATCGCGGTGTTCACCCCCTGCGGACAGAGGCACGAGACCTTGATCCCACGATCGCCGTACGTGATCGACAGCCACTCCGCGAACCCGACCGCTGCTCGCTTCGTCACCGAGTACGGGCCGGAGCCGATCTGGGCGAGCAGACCTGCGGCGGATGCGGTCGAGCAGAAGTACCCGTCGCCCCGCTCGAGCCAGGCGGGCAACAGGTATTTCGCAGCCCAGCGGTGGGCGTGGACATTCACGGCGAACGCGATGTCCCAGGCGTCCTCGGGCGTGTCGTCGAGCTCGTGGCCGGTGCCGACGCCGGCATTGGCGAAGAACAGGTCGATCGTGCCGAGGACCTCGACGGCGGCTTCGACGAGCGCCTTGTTGCCGGCCTCCGTGCTGACATCGGCGGTGATGCCGGTCGCTCCCTCCAACGTGGCGGCAACATCTTCCGCGCCCTGCAGGTCGGCGAGCACCACACGAGCCCCTTCGGCATGGAACGCTCGGGCCAGCGCTTCGCCGATCCCGCGTCCGGCACCCGTGACGACGACGTTCTTGCCCTGCAGCTCCATGCCGGGCATCGTACGCGTCGGCATCGGTAGATCTGGGCGTTGCAACGATTGTGTGAACTCGTCCGAGGGCTCCGCGCGGGTCGGCCGCGCGAGGGGTACCGTGTCTACCAATGACCGATCAACGCACCGACACGACGAACGAGGCAGTGATCAACGAAGCATTGAGCGTCATCGACGGCGCCCTTGCACGGATGATGCGACGAGAACTCGTCTCATCGGGCGAGGTGGCCGACCTGCTCCTCGATGTCCGCACCTTGCTGACCGCCGAACCAGTGGCGCTCATCGACGTGCCTGAACCGGTCGCCTCGGAATCTTCCTGATTCCCCGATCCGGCTGACCAGCGCCCTACAGGCGTTTCAGTCGGCGATCGCCAGAAAGTCCTTGATCGCCCGATCGAGGCAGCGCTTCATGAGCGCCGGCTCGGTCACGGCCGCGGCATCGGTGTTCATTCCCATGTCGAGGTTGCCCAGGTAGCTGAGCAAGGTGAGGTTGAACGCCACTCCGCTCAGCGGACCCACGGGATAGTTGTGCAGCAGCTGCGCACCTGCGGCGTACATGGGGATCGGTGCGCCCTTCACGTTGGACGTGGCGAAGTCGATCGTCTGTGCTTGCTGACGTGCGAGTCGCGTGACGATCGACGTCGGCAACGTCGACGCAAATGCCGCGATCGTCTCGAGGTTGGCGCTCTTCGACTGCCCGACGGCGGCATCGCTCGACTCATGGATCGCCCGGAAGCGCTCGTCGATCGAGATGTCACCCGTCGGCACGAGCATCCTCACGAGCGAGAACGCATTCGATCCCGAATCGTCGGTACGTGTACTGATCGCCATCGACGCCCGAAGGGATTCGACCGGGGCGCCGAGTTCGCTGTGGTAGCACGCTGCGGCCTCGGTGGCCATGGTGAGGAACGCCGTGTTGAGCGTGCCACCGAGTTTGCGTGCTGCGGCGCGGGTCTCGGTGAACGGCGCACTGGCCACCTCGAGGTGACGCCGCAGCGACCGTTCTGTCCACAGCGGTGAACGGGCACGCTCGGTGTCGCCGAGCTGGTTCAAGATCCCGCGAAACGTGTCGGCGGCGGCCGACCCGGCGTCGGGAATCTGGCCGGGATCGGACAGCAGGTCCTTGATCTGGCGCACGATGCCGAGCGGGATCCGCAGCGTGCCGGCCACGAAGTCGCGCATCGAATCGGGCTGTCCCTGATCGATCGATTCGTGGGCCTCGTCGAACTCCGCCCGGGTGGGAATGGGCAGGTCAGGCACATCGCGTTCGAAGTCGAGGAACTCGAGCGACAGCTGGACACCACCCTCACCGTCGGTGATCGTGTGGTGCAGCTTTTCGATCAGTGCCGCCTTGTTCCCCTTCAAACCTTCGACGATCACGAACTGCCAGAGTGGCCGGGTCCGGTCGAACGGATCGGCCGTGATCAGCGTCGCGAGGTCGAGCAACTGCCGATCGCTGCCAGGTTTGGGCAGTGCGATCCGCCGGAGATGCAAGTCGAGATCGAAATCGGGATCGTCGACCCACACCGGTGCGCTCACGTTGCCCGGCACCGTCTGCACGCGTTGGCGCAGGCGCGGGATGCGGACCACGACGCGTTCCATCCGGCGCCGCAACTTGTCGAAATCGGGCTTGCGGTCGAGGATCGTGACGTTGGCGAAGGTGGAGGAGAGGTGAGGATCCTTCTCGAGGCGCCACATCAGACCCTCGGCGTCGCTCATGGTTCGGTTGTACGCGATCTGGGACATCAGGGTGTTCAGAGTAGGTGATCGACGATCGGTGCGTCAGCGGCGGAGCATGCGGCGCGCGGCGCGCCGGCCGACCATGCCGAGGACGGTGCCGACCACGGCGCCGCCGAGTACGTCGGATGCGTGATGGATTCGTACGTAGGCCCTGCTGGTACCCACGACCGCAGCGACCGTGACATAGAACGCGCCGAGTCGGCGGCCGTCCCACGAGGTCAGGATCATCGCGGCGAACGCTGCGGAACTCGCGTGACCAGACGGGAACGACGATGTTCTCGGTCGGCGAACCGTCAAGCGATCGTCGCCGGTCGTCGTCGGACGCTCGCGACGGAACAGTCGCTTGACCCCTTGATTGACGATGAGGCTCTCGACCCCGAGCAGCGCGGCGAGCACGATCGCCTCGTCGGGCCTGCGGCGAACGACGCCGCGGGTGATTCCGATGATGTGCCAGATCAGGCTGAAGTCACCGAGGTGGGTCGCCGCGAGGAAGAGCTGGTCGGCAGCCGGATGGCCGCGAAGGCGCTCGAGCAGGTCGTCGACACGGGCGTCGAAGCGGTCGACGCCAGGCCCGAACTGGCTCTGGCCGGGAGTGGGCAGCTCGGGCGATACGGGGGTCGGATCCACGCTCACACCGCGACCGGTTCGACGAGCAACGCTTCGTACGCAGCCGTGGCCTCGACGGCGGCCAGGGACGGATCACCACCGAAGGCCGGGCACCAAGCCTTGAACGAGCAGAAGTTGCACAGGTTGCTCGCCCTCGGCCGGAAGTCGCCGCTCAAGCACGCCCGTTCGACCGCCGACCAGACCGCGGTCGTGCGCGTCGTGATGAACTTGACCGACTGTGCCGAGGGCACGGTTTCTATCGTCTCGCCGGTCTTGAGGTACATCAGCCGGATCTTGGCGGGGCGTTTGCCGAACACCGCTTCGCACAGGAACGAATAGAAGTGCACACCAGCGAGGCTCTTCTGTTCGTAGTTGCCGGACGGGGCGCGGCCGGTCTTGTAGTCGGTGACGACCAGTTCACCGTCGGCATCGAGTTCCAGGCGGTCGATGATGCCGCGCAACGTCAGATCGCCGACCGGGGCCTCCATCCACAATTCGAGCCCGATCTCGCGAACGGCCGTCGGGTCTTCCATCGCGAAGTACTTGTCGATCAGATCGTTGCAGTCCGCGGCGAAGGCGAGTGCGGCCGCATCGTCGAGACGAAGCCCGACGTACTCGGGGTCGGTCGAGTACTCGTGGAGGGCGGACGCCAGATCGAGACGGAGCGCGTCGGGAGTCCGCTGGGCTGCCGGCCGCACGAACAACAACTCCAGCGCACGGTGCACGACCGATCCCTTCGTGGTCGCCACGCCGGGAGGCTCGGGCAGCCGCTCGATGCTCGAGAACCGGAACTGCATCGGGCAGGTCGTGAACGCAGACACCCGCGATGGCGACAACGATGTCGGTACCGGAAACCCGACCACCGGGGGCGACGTCACGTTCGTCGGCGAGTCGGATGTCTGTTCGGGCGAACCGGTCATGTCACCCCACTGTACGCCGGGGGTGTGTCTGCCCGGGATGTACGACGAATCGGGTCCTCGAGTGACCCGATCGCCTCAGATCGATCGCCTCAGATCACGTCGCAGGGCACATCCAACGCGAGTCGGCCGGCGTGAGCGAGCGTCTGTTCGAACGTCAGCGGATGGAACCTGATGGCCTGAACATCTCGAAATGCTCGCTCGATCGGTGAACCGCGGAAGAACGCCGATCCTCCGGCGACGTCCATCGCCAGGCCGACGACCTCGACCGCGGCGAGACCGATCTCGCGCTTGGCGGCCATCACTGCGGCGACCGTCTCCATCGACGGTTCCGGATCGTCGCCGACTGCGGCGAGCGCTCCATCGAGTGCCCATCCGGCCACCTGGAGACGATTGCGCATCAGCCCGATCGCACGCTGCGTCGACGGGTCGTCGGGCGATGATGTTGCTGCAACGGCATGGGCGAAGGCGCCCTCTGCGACGCCGAGGTAGGCGCCGCAGATGATCGGAAACGCAATGCTCACGATCACCTGGAGCGGCCCGTCGAGCACGTCGTACGGTCGGTTGGCGAGCACCCGCTCGTCGGGCACGAAGACCTTGTCCAACACGACGTCGTGGCTCGCGGTTCCTCGCATGCCGAGCGTGTCCCAGGTCTCGATCACGGCCAGCCCGTCGCTGGCCATGGGCACGCCCATGTTGAGCACGCGACGGCCATGCTCGGGGTCCTCGTACACGAACATCGTCGACATGACGGCGCCGGCCGGGGACTGGCTGGCGAAGCGCTTGTGGCCCGAGACTTCATATCCACCCGCGACCTTGACGGCGGTACCGCGCGGGCGGGTGAAGTCTCCACCGCCTGTCGAGACGAGCACCACGTCGTCGTCGAGGACCTTGCGCAGCGTGGCTTCGGCGCCAGGCAGTCCGCGACGATGACGCCAGGCGGTGAACGCGGTGACATGGTGATGCATCGCCGATGCGAGCGCCGTCGAGCCGCAATGCTTCCCGAGCTCGCGCTGGATCATCGTCAGATCGCCGATCGTGGCGCCTTCGCCGCCCAGATCGACCGGAACGCCGACCGCCAGCAGCCCGGCACCGCGCAGCGCGTCGTATGCGGGTTGTACCCAGGTGCCGTCCCGGTCGTGATCGGCGGCGTGCTCGGCGATGGTCGGTCCGCACTTCGCGGCCCGGTCGACGAAGTCGGCTCGCCGCTCCTTGTCGCTGGATGTGATGGTGGTCGTGCTCGGGCTGGTGGTGATCGTCATGGATTCCACGGTCGCGCCCAGGAGTCATGTCGACTAGTACAAGATCGGTACTCAACAGGTACAAGAGATGGACTTCCGCTCCCGACCGGCGTGGCGCATGATCGAACCATGGAATCCGACGAGTTCGTGTCGTTCTGCCCGCTGACGCTCACGAGCGACGTGATCGGCGATCGTTGGACCCCTCTGGTCCTGCGCGAGCTGCTACTCGGCAACACCCGGTTCAACGACATTGCCCGCGGTCTGCCGGGGATCTCGCGGTCGCTCCTCGTTCAGCGCCTCCGCCATCTCGAGCGGAAAGGGGTCATCGAGACGTCGCCGTTGCCCACTGGGCGGGGCTCGTCGTACCAGCTGACCCAGGCCGGCATCGATCTGTACGACGTGCTGATGGCGATGGGTCGGTGGTCCATCCGCTGGATGTACGACCGGCTCGATGCCACGGGCGCGGACGCCGAACAGCTGATGTGGTGGATGCATCGCCGCATCGATGCAACGACCGCACCGACGACACGGACGACGGTTCGATTCGACCACACCGCCCCGCAGCGACGCTCGTACTGGATGGTCTTCGAGAATCATGCGGCGTCCGTCTGCGTGAGCGATCCAGGCTTTCCCGTGGCCGCGACCGTCACCTGCCCCACCGAGCAGCTCGGC
This sequence comes from Actinomycetes bacterium, assembly GCA_031398325.1. GTDB lineage: Bacteria > Actinomycetota > Acidimicrobiia > Acidimicrobiales > Ilumatobacteraceae > Sva-07. Next base: position 17,511 of record JANNNB010000225.1, on the reverse strand, counting down.
CGTGTGTTCAACGGGTATCAGACCTGGTCGACCGCTGTTCGCTCGGGTGCGATCAACGTCGAAGGGCGCCGGGAAGTCGTGCGCGGACTCCCGACGTGGCTGGCCTGGAGCCCCTGGGCGCCCGACGTTGCCCGGGCGGCGGCGGCCGAGCTCAAGCGCTAGCGGCGGCGGACTCGGTGATGAGGGCGGCAAAGGCGCCGGGGTGGACGAACGGGCCGAAGTGATCGAACTCGGGTCGGCTCAGGAAGATCGAGTTCGGGAGGCGGTCGGCGACGCCCTCGGCGATCGCCGCCGGTCCCTGACCATCGAGCACACCGGTGACGACGACGACGCGTGTGCCGATCTCCGGCAGCAGGTCCCACGTGCGGTGCAGGCCACCGGTCTCGAACGTGCGGGCTTCGTGCTCTGGATCGCACTTCAGTCGCACGCCCTCGGGTGAAGGTGCGAAACCGTGTGCGACGTACATCCTGAGTACATCCGGGTCGAACGTCATCATCGGCGGCTTGGACGCGAAGTTCTGGAGCGCCTGGTCGAACGAGTCGAACGACGCTCGACGCCGGCGGGCGCCGGTGACCAATCGCGATGGCTCGTCAGCGGATCCATCGGGTCGCTCTTGGTCGGTCGGGAACACGATCGGTTCGAAGATCACGATCGCATCGAACAGGTCGGGATCGCGATGGGCGGCCATGAGCAACGCTGCCCCACCCATGGAATGGCCGAATGCGGTCAAGCCACCGTCAGGCGCGATCGCTCGCCCCGCTGCGAGTGCATCGTCGCCGTACCGGTCCCAGTCGACGTCCCAGTCAGCGGGGCGCGGCGTGTCGCCGTGGCCCCGATAGTCGAGTGCGTACGAGGTGAACGTGTCGTCGAGCGCGTCCGCGATCGGTAGGTAGCAGTAGCCGTGGAACCCGGTCGCATGCGACAGCAGCAAGGGCGGCCCGGAGCCGCCGAAGTCGTGGACCGCCACGTGGACGTCGTCGGACGATCGGACCCGCTGCATCGTCATCGGGGTTTGGGCTCGCGCGGCAGGCCGAGGAGGCGTTCACCGATGATGTTGCGTTGGACTTGGCTCGTGCCGCCGGCGATCCGCCCACCAGGGGCGGCGAGCATGCCGTCGGCGCCCGAGCCGAGGATCATCGCATCGGCCCCGAGCACGTCGCCGCTCAACATGGCCGTGTCGAAGCTCATCTCGGTGATGCCGAGCTTCATCAGCGACGCCGCCGTGGAGGCGATCGGGCCCTGGCGTTGCGCCATCGCCTTGAACGCCGATCCACGACTGATCAGTGCCGCGAGGTCCTGACGTTGGATCGGGTCGAGGTCGCGCTGATCGCCGAGCCGCGCCATGCTCGCCAACCGTCGTTCGAGACCGATCACCGAGGTGCCGATGTGGCCGCGCTCGCTCGTGAGGACGGCCATGCCGACGCCCCATCCGCCGTGCAGGGGGCCGAGCAGATGGTCGGCCGGCAGGGCGACATCGGTGAAGAAGACCTCGTCGAACTCGGCCTCGCCGGTCATCTGCTTCAGGGGGCGGACCTCGATGCCCGGCAGGTCCATCGGACACAGGAAGAACGAGATGCCGTCGTGCTTCGGAGCGCCGTCGACGCCGGTCGGATCGAGCGGCCGGGTGCGGGCCATCAGGATGCCCCAGTTGCTGTAGCGCCCGCCTGAACACCACACCTTCTGGCCGTTGACGATGAAGTTCTCGCCGTCGAGTTCGGCTCGTGTCGACAGCGAACCGAGATCGCTCCTGGCGCCCGGCTCCGAGAAGAGCTGACACCACACCTGCTCGGTGTCGAGGATCGCGCGCAGGTGCTTGCGCTGCTGGTCGGGTGTGCCGAACTTCTGGATCGCGCCACCGGTGAGGACGAACCCGACCATGTTGAGGAACGGCGGAACGCCGGCCCGAGCGCATTCGAGCATCCAGATGCTGTTGTGTTCGGCGGTGAGTCCGCGGCCGCCGTACTCGACCGGCCAATGGATGCCGGCGAAGCCTGCGTCGGTCAGACGATGTTGCCAGGCGAGCCCGTCGTCGACGAGGTCGGGCGGGCAGATCGGGCCGTAGTCGCGTGGCGCCTCAGGGCGATTGGCCGCCAGCCAGTCGGCTGCCTGGGACTGGAACTCCTCGACCGAGATCACGGCCGTGAACGTAATCGGCCGGGTCTCCCGACGCTCAGTCAGCGCCTCCGTACGACCAGATTCCACCAGAGAACGACGAGTTGTCGTGCGGATCGCGCGATGGCGGGCAGGCGGAAGAACTGTGAGCGACCATGCGGTCGGGTGTGATGGCTCACCCCGACCTCGACGAATCGGGCCCCGACCTGTTCGAACTTGCGCATCATCTCGACGCAGATCACCCCGCTCGTGGACGTCAACTCCACCGATTCGACGAGTGAGCGGCGGATGAGACGGAAGTCGCAGTCGGTGTCGCGCACGCGCAATCCGAACAGCAGTCGGACCGCGTGGTGGTACGTGCGTCCGATGACCTTTCGGTACCAGGGATCGCCGCGGCCGATCTTCCAACCCTGGACGACGTCGATCTGGACGGTCGCCGCGTCGATGCACCGGACGAGTTCCGACGCGTCGTACTGGGCGTCGCCGTCGGTGTAGAAGACCCACTCCTTCGTCGAGGCGGCGAACCCCGAGATGAGTGCACCGCCGTATCCGCGGTTGGTGTCGTGATTCACGATCCTGAGCTCGGGCACCGAGGCTCGGAGCGCTTCGAGCACACCGAGCGACCCGTCGGCCGAACCATCGTTGACCACGATGATCTCGAAGTCCACGTCTCGACTGACCAGGGCGGCTCGCGCATCGGTGACCATCTTCGCGATCGAGAGTTCATCGTTGTAGCAGGGGAAGAACGCCGACACCGAACGGACCGCGGGATTCCGCCAGACGGGTTGCGCAGGCGGTCGCTCGGCAGCTGCTCCGGTCATGGTGCAACCGTTGCCAGCGCCTGCCCGACGGCCTCGACCTCGGCGTCGGTCAGTTCGGGGTAGCACGGCAGGCTGACGCACTCGGCCGCCCAGCGCTCGGCCTGCGGGCACGATGGACCGCGGAGGTCACGGTACGCGGGCTGCTGGGTGATCGCGAGCGGATAGTGGATGGCGGTGCCGATGCCGGCTGTGGCGAGTTCCGCTCGGGCGCCGTCGCGATCGGAGAATCGAGCGACACACAGGTGGAACACGTGGTCGGCATGGTCGGCCTGCCAGGCGAGGTGTGGAGCGACGTCGCGATAGTGGCGCGCAATCGACCGGCGCCGGTCGGTGCTCGCCCCGAAATCGACGAGTTGCAGCCGGAGCCAGGCGGCTTCGAGCTCGCTCATCCGAAAGTTCTGACTGACGTCGACGTGAACGTACTGCTCGGTCATGCCGTGTGTCCGCCTCCGCCGGATGGCTGCCGCCAGCGCGCCATCAGCGGTGCCGACCGCACCGCCGTCGCCGATCCCTCCCAAATTCTTCGTCGGGTAGAAGGAGTACGCCGTCGCCGTGCTCAGATCGCGCCGCTTCGTGGCCCCGTGTGCCTGGGCGGCATCCTCGATGATCGCGAGGTCGGAGCCGTGGCCGACGAGTTGGCTCACGTCCACCGGGTGGCCGTAGAGATGCACGGGGATGACGGCGGCGGTGCGATCGGTGACCGCGTCGGCGACCCGGGCGGGATCGATCAGTGCGGTCTCGAGCTCGATGTCGACCGGAACGGGAACCGCGCCGGCGGCGCACACCGCCGAGACCGTCGGGACTGCGGTGAACGCCGGCACGATCACCTCGTCGCCGGGCCCGATTCCGAGGCCCTCCATGATCAACTCGATCGCCGCGGCGCCGCTCGAAACGCCGACGAAGTCGACCTCGTCGAACCGTGCAGCGGCCTCGGACTCGAACGCGAGCAGTTCAGGTCCGAGCAGGAGCGAACCCGAGCGCATGACTCGCATCACGGCTTCGAGGTAAGCCGTCTCGTAGCGCGCGAGACGGCGGGTGAGGTCGACGACCGGGATCACGTGGTCGCTCGAGCGAAATCGATCGTCTGCTGGATGCCGTCGGCGAAGCTGGTGCGTGGGGTCCAGCCCAGTACCCGCTGGGCCTTCGTGAAGTCGCCGTGAAAGCTGCCGATGTCGATTCGTTCGAGATCGTCGGGCCATGGGACGCAGCGAACCGTGCTGGAGGTGCCAGCAGCAGCGATCGTCAGTCGGGCGATCTCGGAGAGTGGGAGCACCTCGGTGTGGCCGAGGTTGAACACTTCGCCGTGCGCCTCCGGGACACACGCAGCGAGGAGGAGGGCATCGACGACATCGTCGACGTACAGACAGTCACGCAGCTGCGATCCGTCGCCAAACAGCTCGATACCGTCTCCGGCGAGCGCACGGCGGATGAACACGGGCAGGAAACCCAGTCCGTCGCGGCCGAGGTGCTGACGGGGTCCGTACACGTTGGTCAGGCGGAGGGCGGAGGCGCGCAGACCGTGCACCTTGGCATAGACGAGATGGAACTGTTCGCAGGCGAGTTTGTCGACGCCGTTGACGTCGATGGGATTCGTCGGGTGCACCTCGTCGACCGGCAGGTAGCGGGGTCGTCCGTACACCTGTCGGGTCGACGTGTTCACGATCGCCGCAGTCGGCGCTGAACGGCGCACGGCCTCGAGGAATCGCAGCTGACTCGTGACGTTGAGTTCGAGATCACGCAGCGGGTCGACCATCGACTCGTGATGGCTCACCTGCCCTGCGACGTTGAACACGACGTCGACACCGTCGAGGAGATCGGCGACCTCCGGCGCACCGATCGAGGCGACGTGCACCTCGACAGCGTCCGGCACGTTCCCTGAGTCACCTCCGTGTTGAGGCACCAGCGCATCGATGACGACCACATCGGCGCCGAGTCGGACCAGCCGATGCACGACGTTCGAGCCGATGAAACCGAGCCCCCCGGTGACGAGACAGCGTCGACCGTCGAGCGCTGCCCCCGCCGCCAGTTCGATGCTCGATTCGGGCGTCATGTGAGCGAGCAATCTAGGCCGTCACGACGACAGTCCGGTCGTCACGGCACCCAGGACTTCGTCACCACCAATCGGGCGAACACCACCAACACCAGCGCCGACAGCGAGAGCGCTGTGACCACCACCCAGCGCGGTCGGCCCGACAGGACGTCGGCCGCTGCGATCGGGATCGGAAATGCCAGCACGGCGTATCGCGCGACCCCGACCACGCCCAACGCCAGAGCTGGGAGTACCCCGAGCACGACGACGACGGCCCAGGCCGGGGGCTGCTGCCGGAAGCGCATCAGGTACGGAACGAGGAAGATCAGGAGCAGTACGATGTGCGTGAGCGCGAGCCGCTGGTGGAGCGGGTCGGCCAGGAATTCGAGCAGCGTCATCTCGATCCACCCGGCCTTGGCGGTCCAGAAGAGCACCGGGTCTCCGGTCGTCACATCGAGATAGATCATCCATCCGACGAGGAACGCGATCGACGGAACCACGAGCGCAACCAGCTGACGCCAGCCCGCTCGGAGCCCGATGGCCACCACCACGATCGCGAACATCGCGATGGCGCCATTCGGTCGGCTCGCCGTGGCCAGTGCCGCAAGCATGCCCGCGACCCACCAGCGTCGGTGGTCCATCGCGACGAGCGCCCAGATCAGCCCGGCGAGGTAGAACGCATCGGAGTACCCGAGGATCAGGCTGAGCCCGCCCGGAGCGAGTGCGATCACCCAGGGGGTGAGGCGTCCAGCACCCTCACCGACGTGGCGGATCGCGAGCAAACGGGCCCCGGCCATGGCCAGGAGCGCAGCCGCCCACGACAGGCCCACCAGTACGACGGTCGACGGGAGCCCGAGCCGCATCAGCGCGCCGCCGGCGGCAGGGAACAGCGGGAAGAACGGGTACTCCGAGATGCCACCGATCCCATCGTGGCGGTCGTACCAATCGAGCGCGATCAGCCGGAACCAGCCACCGTCCATCACGAGCAACCACTGCGGATAGGTGCCCCCGCCGTGCGGCGAGCCGAAGATCATGACCGGCACCACCAGCAACCGAGCGACGATCCAGGGCAGCACGACGGCCCGGAACGGAAAGACCGCCCGCAATCGATCGATGGACGTGTCACGTGCGAGCGGGCTCGTAACCTCCACGTCGAGTTGAGCCATCGAGGCGAAGCGTACGAGGTCGGAGGCACCCGTGGAAGTCGAGGAGTATCGCCGCATGGCGCAGGTCGAGCACTCGCACTGGTGGTACCAGTCGACCAGGACACTGCTCCAGGAACTGTTGGGTCCCGACGCCGCCAAGGGCGGACGGTTCCTCGACGTCGGGGCCGGAACGGGTGCGACCGGAGCCTGGCTGGCGGATCACGGCGACCTCGTCGCATGCGACTTCATGCCGATCGCCCTCGACCTCAACCGGGAGCAACACGACGCCGCCGGGTTCGTCACCGCCGACGTGCAACATCTCCCGTTCACCGACGCCTCGTTCGACATCGTGTTGTGCGTGACGGTCCTGTGTCACCAGTCGATCCCCCGACCACAGGTCGCCGTCGACGAGCTGGCGCGTCTGGTGCGGCCGGGAGGTGTGCTGTGCCTCTGGGAGCCGGGAGTCCGGCGACTGTGGAGAGCGCACGACCGTGAGACACACTCGGCGCGTCGGTTCGCCCGCCGTGATCTGTCGACGGCACTCGAAACGGCCGGGATGACCGTCGAGCGAGCGTCCGGTGCGTATTCGTTCCTGGTCCCGCCGGCCGCGATCAAGTCCGTGCTCGAGCGCGGTGAGTCGACGAGCGACCTCGACCGGAATCAGGACGGGCTCAGGGGTGCGCTCGGCGCGGCCGCGAAGGCCGAGCGCTCGTTGCTCCGCCACGTCGATCTGCCCGCCGGCCTCACCGTGTTCGCCCTCGGCCGAGCGGCGGCGTGACCAGCACCCGGAGGTGGCGAGATCGTGCATCGGTGCCAGGCGCCGATGCACGACCTTCGTGATACGTGTTACTTGAGGGCGGCGAGGAACAGGCCGGTCTCGTCGGCGATCGTGGCGGGCACGGTGTAGCCGGTCTGATCGGTCACGGTCGCCCAGTTGTCGCGTAGGTCCTCGGGAGTGAGCCCCGCCGTGTTCGTGTATCCGGGCGCCTCGGCGATGAACACCTCGGCGACCCGACCGCCGCCGACGGAGAAGATGCGGCCGGTCGCATCGCACGATTCGTGCGAGAGATAGGTCACGAGCGGCGAGATCAGGGCGGGGTCGAGCTTGTCGCCCAGACCCCCGAGAATGTCTTCGGTCATGCGGGTCAACGCGAGCGGCGCGATCGCATTGGCCTTGATGTTGTACTTGGCGCCCTCGACGGCGAGCACGTTGGTGAACCCGACGAGGCCCATCTTCGCCGCGCCGTAATTGGCCTGGCCGAAGTTGCCGAAGATGCCGGCGGCCGACGACGTCGACACGATGCGGCCGTAGCTCTGCTCGCGCATGACGACCCAGGCCGGCTGGGTGACGTTGAACGCGCCACGAAGGTGGACGTCGATCACCGGGTCGAAGAGGGCGGCGTCCATGTTGTGGAACGACTTGTCGCGCAGGATGCCGGCGTTGTTGATGAGGATGTCGACCTTGCCGAACGCGTCGAGGGCGCTCTGCACGATGGCCTTGCCGCCTTCGGGTGTCGCGACCGAGTCGGTGTTGGCGACGGCTTCTCCGCCGGCGGCCTTGATCTCGTCGACGACGAGCTGAGCGGCGCCCTTGTCACTGCCGGTGCCGTCGACCGACCCACCGAGGTCGTTCACCACGATGAGTGCACCACGCTTGGCGAGCATCAACGCGTGCTGACGCCCGAGGCCACCACCCGCTCCCGTGATGATCGCTACCTTGCCGTCGAATCCCAGATCGATGCTGGATGGTTCAGTCATGGCCGTGGAAGCTATCGGCGCGAGCGTCGTGCGCAGAAAAGTCCGGGCGGCGAAGATCTGACCCTGAACGGGCTCGTCAGGAATAGAACCCGGCGTAGTAGTAGAAGACCGGAACCCCGTCGGTGAACTGCACGCCGTCGAGTCCGACGAGCTCGGTGGCGTCGAGTGTGCCCCCGTCGCCATCGGTCACGGTCTGCATGAGGAGCACCGGCGCATCTTCGTGCACGTAGCGCAGAGGGCCGGCCAGCGCATCGGGACACAGCGACTGCTCGCCGACGAAACCCCCAGCCGGTGAGGCTGCGACCTGTTGGGCGAGTTCCCAGTTGGCCGTGCCACCGTCCGGCGGGGGAGCGAGGCGCGGTGCGAAGACGGTCGCGTAGTCCGCGGTGTACGCCTCGAAGAGATCCGCCAGCTCCGCGCCGGTCGCCTGCTTCTGCTGCGACTCGTCCCAGCACCGGAAACCCTGGACGATGACGGTCGTGGTGCCATCGAGCGGAACGTCGAGATCGAGCTGCCATGTCGGATCGACGTTCATCTCGTCGGCTTCCATGTACTCGCATCCGTCCGGCAGGACGGTGCAGAGTTCGAGCCGTTCGACCCGGATGGCCAGGCTGTCGGCGCCGGGTATCCACGGCTCGAGGAGACGAGCGACGTAGTAGCCGTCGCTCGGTGCCTGTCCGGGCGGCGGGGCGGCGGGAGATGGCCCGCCCAGCCCGGCCCAGTTGCCGGAGTACCCCATGACCGAGGCGGCGGGAACGAAATCGCTGGCTGTCCAGCCGGACGTGGGTGCCCGCGACGTGGTCGGAGCGATCGACGTGCTCGTGTCCGCCGTGGAACTGGTGGTCGGCGTCGTTGCGTCGGTCGGGCTCGGCTCGGAGTCCGTCGGCACGGGCGGATCCGTGGTCGAGCTCTGTCCGGATGTACTCGGCTGGACCGACGGCGTCGTGCTGTCGGCCGTGCTGGTCGAATCGTCGTCGCCGCAGGCGACGATCGCGAGACCGAGGATCATGATTGCTGCCAGACGTCGCACGAGCGCCGACGCTACGCGATGGGAACGTTCCCAGACTGCTGAGTTGCGTCGCGTCGCATGCTGGCATCGGACCTCTGCCCAGCCCCGGCGACACGGTTCTGTCAGTATCGCCGGATGGAATCGCGCGTTCGTCGAAACGGTCTGATCATCGGTGTCCTGGCGTTGGGGGCGGCGCTCGCCGGCGCCTGCAGCGGGAGCGCGGCACAGAGTGGCGAGGAAGTGATCCAGGAAGAGCTCGCCGAGCAGATCGACCTCGGTGATCTCGAGGCGGACTGCAACGAGCCCGAAGGTCTGACCGAGGGCGAGACGTTCACGTGCACCGCCACGACCGCCGACGGCGCGACGCTCACCTTTCTCGGCACCATGACGGGCGATGACGAGTTCAACATCGTCACGACGAACCTCCTCGTGCCGAGCGACATCGTCGCCATCCGCGACGGTGTGGCCACGGCCCTGTCGGACGAGATCGGCGTCCCCGTCGCTGCGGACGACATCACCTGCCCCGACGGGTCCATCATCCTCGACGACGACGACGCATTCGAGTGCGAGGTCGTCGACACGGCGACCGGCGACGTCTATCCGCTCACGATCAGCACGGGTGGCCTCGAACCCGGCGTCGGCCCACGTGACCTCCAGTTCGAAGTCGGCGCCGAACCCCTCTGACCTCGCGAACTTCGGGAATCAGGGGGCCGGGGGCGTTCTGATGATGTGGGGGGCGTCGGGGGTGACGACGAGGCGTTCGTCGCGATCGCAGATCGGCACGCCGAGGCCGTCGACGACGGTCAGCGCGCAACATTCATGGTCGAGGTCGACGCGCAGGGTTGATCCATGGCGGCGGAGGTGGAACGTCAGACCATCCCACGACTTCGGCAGTCGTGGCGTGAACTCGAGATGATCGCCGCGCTCGACCATGCCCGCGAATCCGTGGACGATGCCGGCCCACACCCCGCCCGCGGACGCCACGTGGACCCCGTCGGCGGTGTTGCCGTGCGAGTCGCACAGATCGAGGTAGAGCGCTCGGTGGAAGTAGTCGAGAGCGAGCTGGTCGTAGCCGACTTCAGCTGCCACGATCGACTGCACGCACGCCGACAGCGACGAGTCGCCGGTCGTGATCGGATCGTAGTAATCGAAGTTCCGCCGCTTCTGCTCGGGTGAGAAGTGCTCGCGGCGCAGGAACGTCGCGAGCACGACATCGGCCTGCTTCAACACCTGATGGCGGTAGATGACGAGCGGGTGGAAGTTCAACAGCAACGGGTACTTGTCGGTGGGCGTCCCTTCCCAGTCCCACGGCTCGAGTTCGAGGAACGACGCATCCTGCGGATGGATCCCCAGCTCGTTGTCGAAGGGAATGAACATCGCATCGGCGGCAGCGTCCCAGTCGTCGAGTTCGCCGAGATCGAGCTCGGTGGCACGCACCAGATGCTCGAACGCCTTCGGGTTCCACTCCGCCAGGAAACGGACCGTGCGGGCCGCGTATCGCAGGTTGAACCGCGCCATGACGTTCGTGTACGTGTTGTCGTTGACGACCGTCGTGTACTCGTCGGGGCCTGTGACGCGATGGATGTGGAACGTGTGCGATCCGTTGCTGGCATAGAAGCCGAGGTCGGCCCACAGCCGGGCGGTTTCGACGAGGATCTCCGCGCCCTCGTGGGCGAGGAAGTCGACGTCGCCGGTCGCTTCGAGGTAGCGACGGAGCGCGAAGACGACCGCGGCGTTGATGTGGTACTGGGCGGTGCCGGCGGCGTAGTAGGCCGACGCCTCCTCGCCGTTGATCGTGCGCCAGGGATACAGAGCGCCGACCTGGCTCATCTCGCGGGCCCGCTTGCGGGCTGCGTCGAGCATCGCCCATCGGAACCGGATCACCTTCCGCGCGGCTTCCTGGTCGGTGTACGCGAGGAACGGGACGACGTACACCTCCGTGTCCCAGAAGTAGTGCCCGTCGTAACCGCCGGCGCTCACACCCTTCGCGGCGATTCCCTGCTCCTGCGTGCGAGCAGAGGCCTGGGCCAACTGGAACAGGTTCCATCGCACGGCCTGCTGTGCCTTGTCGTCACCACGCAGCTCGATGTCGGTCGTCGCCCAGAACGAATCGAGCCATTCGGTCTGCTCCGCGAACAGCGTGTCGATGCCGTCACCCTCCGCTCGCTCGAGCGTGCGCGTGCAGCGGTCGGCGAGTTCCTCCGCCGGTACGCCTGTCGACGAGTGGTACGCCACGAGCTTGGTGATGCGGATCGGTTCGCCTGCGGTCGCGCGTACGTCGAACACCGTCTTCGCGAGATCGGCGCTGAGTTGGGTCGTCACGTCGACGCTGCAGCCCGTCTCGATCAGGTGGCGCGTGCCGCACGCCAACGTCATGCCCGAATTGGCGCACCGATAGCCGAGCACGATCTCGTTCTCCTGCTCCCGCTGCAGGATCGGTCGGAGGACTCGGTTGGTGAACTTGCGCGCCTTGCGCGGGTCCATCCCCTCACCCAGTGCCGCGGAACGGACGTGGTACTCGTCCTCGCCGTCCTGGCGGTTCATCAGCTGCGACGAGACCACGACCGGGGCGGCCGAGTCGAGCAGGGTGATCTCGAAGGTCATGACCGCGAGGTGACGGTGGGTGAAGCTGACCATTCGTTGCGAGCGGACTCGTACCCGCTTGCCGCCGGGCGTGCGCCAGACGAGGTCACGGGTGAGGACACCCGTGCGGAAGTCGAGGGAGCGCTCGTACTCGTCGAGGTCCGCTCCGGCGAGGAGCAATGGTTCGTCGTCGACGTACAGCTTGATCAGCTTCGCATCGGGCACGTTGACGATCGTCTGGCCCGTCTTGGCGAACCCGAACGCGTCCTCGGCGTGTTGGATCGACCACGTCTCGTGGAACCCGTTGACGAACGTGCCGTGGCTGTGAGCCTCGCGTCCCTCCTCCGGGTTCGCCCGCATGCCCAGATATCCGTTGCCGACCGCGAACAGCGTTTCCGTCAGACCGAGGTCGTCGTGGGCGTACTCGCACTCGACGAGCCGCCACGGTTCGACGGGGAACCGGTGAGTGGGAAGGCCAGCGGGAACCGGTTGATGGTTCACGTCGGCGCTCCGTCATCAGACATCGCGTGCGCCGGTTCGGGGAGCAGGTCGGCGAGGTCGTCGACGACGAAGGTGGCGCCGTGCTCGAGCAGCCCGTCTGACCCGGCGCCGCGGTCGACGCCGATGACGACGGCGAACGATCCGGCCGCTCCTGCCGCCACTCCGGACACTGCGTCTTCGACGACGACCGAGCGATGGGGGTCGATGCCGAGGAGTTCGGCGCCGAGCAGGTAGGCGTCGGGCGCCGGCTTGCCGGGAAGGCCTCGTTCGGCCACCTCGATGCCGTCCACCACGACGTCGAATCGTGCGGCGAGGCCCGACGCCTCGAGCACCGGGCGGGCATTCTTCGACGACGACACGATCCCGGCCGGAATGCCGAGCAACTCGAGCAGGTCGAGCGTCAGCTGCGAACCGGGATAGGGAGCGATGCCCTCACGTTCGAGGATCTCGTTGAACAGGGCGTTCTTGCGGTTGCCGAGCGCACAGACCGAGTCGTCGCCCGGCTCCTCGCTCGGATCGCCCTCCGGGAGTACGACGTCGCGCGAGGCGAGGAACGCCCTCACCCCGTCGTACCGAGGCTTGCCATCGATGTGGGCGAGGTAGTCGGCAGCCGTGTACTCGTACGCGGCGAAGAGGTCACCCCAGGCACGTTCGTGGATCTCGGCGGTCGGGGTGATGACACCGTCGAGGTCGAACAGCACCCCGTCGTAGCCCGCCCACTCGAAATCCGCGCGGTCGATGGTACGTGGGCCGCTCACTCGGGCGATGTTACGCGTCAGAGCGGGCGGTGGCTTCGGATGTGAGTCGCTTGTAGTCGAGCTTGCCGTTCGCGGCACGCCCGATCGTGTCGATTCCGAAGACCTTCTTCGGCGCCTTGTAGGCCGCGAGGTGCTCCTTCACGTGTGCGATCAGTGCTGGCCCGTCCACGATGTCACCGGCGTGTGGCTCCACGAGCGCAGTGATCGCCTGACCCCATTTCTCGTCGGGCAGTCCGACGACCGCGGCGTCGGCAACCGATGGGTGCAGCTTCAGACACTCCTCGACCTCCTCCGGGTACACCTTCTCGCCGCCGGTGTTGATGCACTGGCTGCCGCGGCCCAGCAGGACGACGGTGCCGTCGTCGTCGACCGAGGCGTAGTCGCCGGGGATCGAGTATCGGTCACCGTCGATGGTGACGAACGTCTGGGCCGACTTGGCCTCGTCCTTGTAGTACCCGATGGGGGTGTAGCCGCGCAGCGCGACGCGGCCGAGTTCTCCCGAACCGGGCACGACGTCGCGACCGTCATCGGTGACGACGCGGGTGTTCGGGCCGAGTTTGAACTTCGCGGTCTCGCTCTGGGAGTCGGCAGAGGTGGTGTTGGTCGCCATGCCGATCGCTTCACTCGAGCCGAGCGAATCGACCATGATCAGCCGAGCGTTGTGGCCGAGCAGGCCGTCCTTGGTCTCCTTCGACCACATCACGCCGGACGACACGATGACCCGCATCGTCGAGAAGTCCCAGCGGCCGGGGTTGGCGTCGAGCGCCCGCAGGATCGGTTTCGCGAACGCATCGCCGACGATCGAGGTCGAGTTGATGCCGTGCAGATCGACGGTGTCGAGGAATTCCTCCGGGCTGAAGTGGCGGCCCTCCATCGTCGTGATGCTGCCGCCGACCATCAGGTTGCTGATCACGTTGAACAGGCCGGTGCCGTGCATCAACGGCGCGGCCGGCATGTTGCGCGGGCCTGCTTTCGTGATCCGCCCGCGAACGGCATCGAGATCCTGGTCCGGGGGCATGCGCTGCTTGTTGTTGGCGTCGAGCACGCCGAACAGGTCGTCCTGGCGCCACATGACACCCTTCGGCATTCCCGTCGTGCCGCCCGTGTACAACAGCAACAGATGGTCGCCGCTGCGGCCCCACTCGGCCACGGCGTTGACGTCGGTGCCGGCGCTGGCGGCAGCTTCGTACGGCGTGGCCCAGTCCGGGCAGGCTCCGGTGCCGTCGTCGACCCACAGCCAGGTGTGGATGCGGGGCACCTTCGGTCGTACGGTTTCGCACTGCTCGACGAACGCTCCGTGGAACACCACTGCGACGACATCCGCGTTGTCCCACAGGTAGACGAGTTCGTCGGCGGTGTACCGGTAGTTGGTGTTGACCGCGGCGAAGCCGACCTTGAAGGCAGCGAAGATCGACTCCAGGTACTCGGGGCAGTTGTAGAGGTACTGGGCGACCTTGTCCTGCTCGGCGGAGTCGGTCCGCAACAACGCGGAGGCGACGCCGTTGGCGCGCCGGTTGAACTCCGCCCACGTGAACGTCCGGTCGCCCTGCTGTTGGGCGAGGGCATCGGGGATCTGGGCGGCGACCGTCTCCCACAGGTCGGCGAAGTTCCACCCGGTGTGCTCGGTGGCGGTGGGACCCGATCCGGCAGTAGAAGTGCTCACGTCGGTCGAACCTACCCGATCGGCCGCGCCGCATCCCGGGCGTCGAGCGGAGGTGGTCAGAGCTCGGGCGGGCCGAGTTGGAGTCGGTCATGCGCTGCGGTGACGGGCGAATGCTCGTTCATCGCGTCCCACATCGATTCGATCCACCAGGTCGCCCCGGCGCCTGCGAACGCGGCAGGGGAGTGGTCGGCCATCGCCCCCTCGATGATGATGTCGAACGGCCGGTCACCGACAGCGGTGATGATCTCGTCCCGCAGTCGTGCCGTCTCGAGCAGGTTCGGCTGACGCATGCCGCCCGTGTCCATCACCTGCGGGATCACTCCGTCCCACCGCATCGCACGGGCCATCGACTTCGGACGACCGACGGCACCAACGCACCAGATGGGTACCCGCGGGAGCTGGATCGTGTGGCCGAGGGTCGGGAACTCGGTCGGTTCGACGGTGTAGTGACGGCCTTCATAGCTGAACGGTTGGCCGCCCCACAGACCGCACATGATGTCGAGGCACTCGTCCATGAGTTCCGCTCGTATCCGGCGGTCACACTCCTCCCCGAAGGCCTCGAAGCCGGAGTCCGGTGCCCCGAGTCCGACCGACAACGTGACCCGTCCGTCGGACAGGCGATCGACGGTGGCAACCTGGCCGGCGAGCTCCCATGGGCGTCGCCGTGATGGTGGGGTCAGCAGGGTGCCGAGCCGGATCCGCGAGGTGCGCACCGCGGCGAGGCCGAGCGATATCCACGCGTCGACGCCCCACACCGGCTCCCACACGAAGAGTCCGTCCCATCCCGCCTGCTCGGCGGCTTCTGCGAGGTCACCGATGTCGTCTGCGTCGCCCCATGGGACCACGAAGCCGAACTTCACGGGATCGACCGTAGACGAGTTGGGGACCACCTTCGAACAAACCGTGTTCGCCACGCACCGGAGGCTCGGTCAGACTCGGTCCATGACCGATGCGATCGTTCCCGATGACAAGGACTGGACGTGGGTGCTCGAGCGGGCCTGCCCCGAATGTGGCTTCGAAGCAGCGTCGGTTGAGCCGTCGGCGGTGGCCGACATGATCCGAGCCAACGCGGCGACGTGGCACGAGCTCCTCGCGGCGCCCGCCGGGGAGCTCCGGCGCCGGGCCGTTCCGGACCGTTGGTCGACGTTGGAGTATTCGGCGCACGTTCGCGACGTGTATCGGCTCTACGACCGTCGGCTCGGAATGATGATCGCCGAAGACGACCCGCTCTTCCCGAACTGGGATCAGGACGAGACCGCCATCAGCGAGCGGTACGACGAGCAGCAGCCCGAGGCCGTCGCCGCCGAGCTGGTCGCCGCCGCGGATGCCCTCGCCGCCAGTTTCGACGCGGTCGCCGCCGATCAGTGGCGGCGTCCCGGTCGGCGGAGCGATGGCGCCATGTTCACGGTCGAGTCGTTCGCCCGATACCTCATCCACGATCCGATCCACCATCTCTGGGACGTCGGTCGTCCGATCTAGAGTCGGCACGATGAGCGTCGAGCGTGATGCGGACGGCAGGACCGGCCGGGCGGCGATCGTCGGAGCCGCCCATGGCCTGGCTGAACTGATCGAGGCCCACGCGGAAGACGGCGAACGTCTCCGGCGGTTGCCGTTGCCGACGGTCAAGGCGCTCGCCGACGCGGACCTGATGCGGCTGTGTGTGCCAGCGGTGTACGGCGGACCCGAGGTCGATCCGGTCACGATGGTCGAGGTGATCGAAGCCGTTGCGCAGGCCGATGGCGCCGCGGGGTGGTGCACGATGATCGCATCGACGACCTCGTCGATGGCGGCGTTCCTGCCGGACGCTGCGGCGCGGGAGATCTACGGCGACCGCTCCGCGATCACCGGTGGGGTGTTCGCCCCGAACGGCCGAGGTGTCTCGTCGACCCGCAACGATGTCGCCGGCTTCGAGGTGACCGGGCGCTGGGCGTGGGGGAGCGGTACGCAACACTGCCGGTGGGTGCTCGGCGGCGCATCGTGCGACGACGGCACGTTCCGACTCTGTTGGATGCCGCAGTCCGAGGTGACCTTCCACGACACATGGCACACGTCGGGGATGCGCGGATCGGGCTCGCTCGACTACTCCGTCGATGCCGTGTTCGCCCCCGCTGAGCGCACGATCCAACCCGGTGTGACCCAGCCGGTCGTCGACAGCGCCCTCGCGCGGTTCCCGAATTTCGGGTTGCTCGCAGCCGGTGTCTCGGCGGTCGGGCTCGGCGTCGCCCGTCGTGCGCTCGACGAGGTGATCGGGATCGCGCAGGGTAAGAAGCCGCAGTACTCGTCCCGCACGCTTGCGCAGAGCGGTTTCACACAGGTCGAGGTCGCTCGCGCCGATGCCAGGTTGCGGGCCGCGAGAGCCTTTCTGGTGTCCGAGCTCACAGCCGCCTGGCGGATCGCCGAGTCCGGCGAGCCGGTGTCGATCGAGGCGCGCATCGGCATTCGGTCGGCAGCCGTGCACGCCGCAACGGTCTCGGCCGAGGTCGCCGACGTCGCGTTCACGATCGCGGGCGGCACGGCGGTCTACGACACGAGCCGGCTCGGTCGGTCGTTGCGTGACGCCCATGTCGTCACCCAACACATCCAGACGGCCCCGAAACTGAACGAGACCATCGGCAAGCTGATCCTCGGCATCGACGTCGACACGTCCATGTTCTGACCGCACATGTTCTGAGCCCGTCAGTCCACGTTTGCGACAAGAATTCGGAGACCCGGTCCGCAGATTTCTTGTCGCAAACGTCGGGATCGGTACGGTCGACCGAATCACCGGCAGACAACCGAGGATCGAGAGAGGGGTGAAGGCATGGAGACGATCAGGGTCGAACGTGACGGCGACGTGCTGAACGTGGTCATCGACCACCCGCGTTCGGCGATGAACGCGGTCGATGCCACCCTGCACCGGGAGCTCGCCCAACTCTTCGCCATGTTGAAGCTCGAGGGCGAGGCCCGCGCGATCCTGCTGACGGGCGCCGGCAAGGCGTTCTCGGCCGGTGGGGACATGAGCTGGTTCCCCACGTTGCGGGCCCCCGATCGGCTGCACGAACTCCGTCGGGAGAGCAAGCAGATCATCTGGGACATCCTCGATGTCGAGGTCCCGATCGTGTGCGCGCTGAATGGCTCCGCAGTCGGGTTGGG
>JANNNB010000184.1:0-5769 GCA_031398325.1 Actinomycetes bacterium | reverse complement strand
ACGCTCTCGAGGAGCTCGGCGCTGCGCGCTGTCAGGACGAGATCCGCTCCCGCCTGTGCGAACGCGAGCGCGAAACCCTCCCCGAGCCCGTACGAGGCTCCCGTGATCAGAACCGTCCTACCGCTGAAGTCGAACATGCTTCCCCTTCCATCGGATCTTCGTCCGTCGTGATCATGCCAAACCGTGGCGGCGTCTCTTGCCGGCGGCCGGGCACGCGAGACCGGTGCAGAATCAGGGCCAGCGCAATCCCGGGCTCACAGGTAGTCGTGAGCGGTGAGCCAGCGCAGGCTGACGTAGCCCCACAGTGGTGGGAGGTAGTAGCTGACGAGCCGGTAGATCAGCACGGCGGAGATGGCAAGTTGGGGGTCGACGCCGATTGCGGTGAGTCCGGCGGTCATGCCCGCCTCGGCGACGCCGATGCCACCGGGGATGGGCATCAGGCCGGCGAAGAGTGAGACGGTCACATTGATGAAGATCGCTTGGCCGAGGTTGATCGATCCGCCGACGGCGAGGACGCACATTGCGAATCCGGCTGCGTAGAGGATTTCCGTTCCGACTGCTCCTCCGAGCGCCAGTGCAGCCGTCTTGGGGTTCTTGAGCGTCTTGACGGCGTCGCCGATCTGGGCAATCGGCGTGCGGAGCTTGGCTTCGGTCCAGTGCCGCCATTTCGGCACGAGGGCCACGATGACGAGGACCCCGATGAAGATGACGATGGCCATCGCGAGCAATCGCATCACGCCTCCTCCGCCCTGCATCTGGGAGAGGTCGATGCTTCCGGCGCCGATGACGATCGTCAGGACGACGAGGACGGCTTGCGCGATGAACCCGAGAAATCCGGTGATCGCCCCGGTGGTGGTCGACGTCACGGCGCTGATGCCGAACTTCTGGAAGTACCGGACGTTGACGGCGATTCGACCGGCTGCTGACGGCACGGCGATGTTCACGAAACCGATGGCGAACTGCTCGACGGTCGTGACTCCGATCGGCACCGGCCGCGGCGTGACGGCGCCGAGAGCGATCGCATCGGTCAGGTTGGTCGCAGCGGCGAGGACGAGACCCAACAGCACCAGACTCCAGCGGGCGTCGAGCAGGGTCTGCCAGACCGTTGCGAAGCCGACGTCCGCGAGCCCGCCGATGATCGTGTACACCGCGAACAGGATGCTGGCGAACATGACGACGCTCTTCCACGACACGCGGGTCAACTGCGTCGGCTCGGGCACCTCGATGCCGAGGGCGGCCGCTGTCTGCTTGCGCAGGTCCTTGATCTTCAGTCGGTGCTGCAGGACGCGGCGGCGCAGCCGCCCATTCAGCGCGGCGGTCTGGAGCAGTGGAAGCATCGCCTCGACGGCGTCGTCACCCTTGGCTCGGCGTGCCGCTGCGATGGCACGATCCGCGCCGACGCCCAGCGTCGTCATGACGAGCATCGCTGCGACGTCTTGCTGCTTCTGCCCGCCGGTGGGGTGGATCACAGCGTCGCCGAAACCCATCAGCTGCGGGTCGCCTGCTGAGTCGAACCAGACGTGGATCGCGTCGATGGAACCGTGACTGATGTCGGCCTGATGGAGCTTGTCGAGCTGCTGCCAGACGGCGTCGACGAAGGCGTCGTCGACGCCGTCCACCGACACGTCGGCGAGGGTGTGGTCGAACGTCTCGGTGACCACGAGCGCGTCGCCGAACGACGTCATCCCGACCGCCGCCAACGCAGGCACCGAGACGCCGCCGCGCTGAGCGAGCAGGAGTGCGAGCGCTTCGTGCTCGACCTGCTGGCGACGATCCGACCCGTATTGCGCCCCCGGGTCCTGGTACCAGGCCTGCCTCCACCACCGCGTCCATCGGCGACTGCTCCACGAATCGCGGCCCAGCAGGATGACGAACAGCGGGCGGCCATCGGTCGAGTCTCCGAAGAGCAAGTTCGAGCCTTCGGGCTGCTTGTCGAAGTACCTCAAGGTGGCCATCTCGACACCGAGGTCGGCCAAACCGTCCCGGACCCGGTTGGTCGACGGCAATCCGGCCGACGTGCCGAACACGTACCGGGTGATCGTCGCAGCGAACAGACCGACGAGCAACGCGCCGAGCGCGTCGCTGAACGTCGTCACCGTCCCCACGACGGACGCCACGCCCGCAGCGAGAACGAAGGTCCAACCCATCTTGCGCATCGGGGCCGTCAGCCACGGCGAGGCAGCAGCCTGGATCGCGGTCGCCGTCGTCACGAAGAACGCAGGGAACGTGTCGCGCGTCTGGTTCAGGTCGAAGAACGCCAACTCCGGCCACCGTTCGTCGATCAGTTGCGTCAGCACAACCGTGATCACGACCGCGAGGAGGCCTGCCAACAGCATGTCGCGCAACACACCCAACCGGCCCTTGGCGAAGAGCCCGACACCGATCAGAAGACCGACGCCGTAGAGCACGCCCACCCCATAGACCGCCTGGGAGAGCCACAGCAGCCAACCCGGCAGCCCACCCACGAACTCGAGCGTCGAGTCGTCGAACGTCGACCCGTTCCCGGTGACGACGATCAACAACAGCACCAGGACGGCAACGAACGCGGCCGAGATCAGATCGGTCCTCCATCGCACCCGAGGCGCGTCCGACGGTGCAGAGAACACCTGGATCCCGTGACGGCGCGCCGCCCCGGCGGGCGAATCCTCAGCGGCGTCGCTCGGCGACACGGCGTGACCGTCATCTGTTGTCGTCACACCACTCGCTCCTCGAACCGACCTCGGTCTCCGACCAGCTCCCGATTGGTGTCGGTGGGGTCGACGAGACCCGACGACCGCTCGGAGGAAGCGCTGACGCTAGCTCCTTCCAACGTGACCGTACCGCTACCGCCCGAGAGGAAGACCTGGAGTCCACAACGCACGTGACGGTTCGGATCCGGTGCAATGATCTGCACGCCGGCAACGGCACCCCCGCTCAAAGGATCACCACATGTTCGACGACATCGAATCGCTACTTCCCGAGCTCAGCGAGTTCTACGTGGATCTGCACATGCACCCCGAGCTGTCGTTCGCGGAGGTGCGCACGTCGGCGATCATGGCCCAACGGCTGAGCGATCTCGGCTACGAGGTCACGGCCGGCGTGGGACGCACCGGTGTGGTCGCCACGCTCGACAACGGCGAGGGACGCACCGTGCTGCTGCGTGCCGACGTCGACGCGCTGCCGGTGAAGGAAGACACGGGTCTCCCGTACGCGAGCACCGCAACCGGCTTCGACGCTGACGGCGCCGAAGTCCCTGTCGCACACGCATGTGGGCACGACATGCATGCCACCTGGATGATCGGGGTCGCCACGCAACTCGCCAAGCACCGGGACGCTTGGAGCGGCAAGGTGATCTTGACGGTTCAGCCCGCCGAGGAGATCGGCGGGGGTGCTGTTGCGATGATCGAGGACGGCCTGTTCGAACGCTTCGGCATGCCCGACGTGGCGTTGGGACAGCACGTCACCCCAGCCCCGACCGGGTGGGTGCTGTTCCGGCCTGGTGCGGTGATGACCGCAAGCGACGCGTTGAAGATCGTGATGCACGGCCGTGGCGCGCACGGCGCCGCTCCGGAGCAGTCCGTCGACCCGGTCGTGATGGCCGCGTCGACGATCATGAAGCTCCAAACCGTCGTGTCGCGCAACATCGCCGCCACCGAGTCGGCGGTGGTCACGATTGGAACCGTGCGGGCCGGCACGAAGGAAAACATCATCTCCGACCACGCAGAGTTGACGTTGAGCGTGCGGACCTTCGAGCCCGCCGTGCGTGACAAGGTTCTCGACGCGATCAGCCGGATCGCCCACGGTGAAGCCCACTCGTGTGGGGCCGAGCAACCCCCCGACATCACCTCGCTCTACAGCTTCCCGGCGGTCACCAACGACGCCGCGACGACCGCCATCGTCGGCCGAGCCTTCATCGAGCACTTCGGCGCCGATCGGGCGATGGAAGGCCCTGTATCAACGGCGAGCGAAGACTTCGGCCTGTACGGCTCCCGCGGTGGGTTCCCGTCGATGTTCTGGTTCGTCGGTGGCGCCGACACGGTGACCTGGCAGGAGGCGTTCGCCGCCAATCGCATCAACGAGGACATCCCGTTCAACCACTCGCCACGCTATGCCCCGGTCCAGGACCCCACCATCGCCACCGGGGTCGAGGCCATGCTCGTCGCGGCGATGTGTTGGTTGGGCCACGATCCTGTCGCCTGACGTACAGGACGGCCGTCCATCGATGCGGCCACGGGTCGAGATCGAGCGTACGCACCACGGCAACGTGGTGCCCACTGCTCGATGGCCGGGCAGCAAGCGCAAGAGTCAGGCGATGGAGCAGGTGGCCCGGTACGGGACGCTGTCGCCGATGTACTTGGACCACTCCTGCTCGGTGAGATCGCGGCCGACGATGCGGCAGGCGGACTCGATCACGTCGTCGGCGCGCAGTGGTCCCGCGGTGCCGTCAGGTTCGGGTTCGGAATTGCCGCAGCCGCCAACGACCCTCAGCGCTTCGATTGACCGGGAGCCGGATCACCGACTGAACCGCACGTCTGCCGCCTCAGCGACGTGCACCGTTGGCGTGTTGGGTGCATAGCCAGCGACTCGAGACTCGCGAAACACCAGCCAGCGGTGCCCGGGGCGGGGATCGAACCCGCATGGATCTCGCGATCCAGGGGGGTTTAAGGGTCGCTACCTGGAGGTTTACAGTCCACCCTGTCCGTCGAGTGCGCCCTGACCTGGGCCTCCGATACGCCCAGTCCGGCGAGATCGGTCGAGTTTCGGGACGTCCTCGCGAGTCCTGTGCACCTTTTGTGCACGGTTGGGCCAGCGGACACTGATCGCCCGGGCGAGATTGTGCGTCGAACGATGCAGACTGAACCTAGATCAGCCCGCCGGCCGGATTCCGATACCGCCGGCCCCCTCTGTTGTCACCAGCTGGCGGGCCGTGCCGGCGGAGCGGGCTTCCCGGTGCCCCGGTACTGCGCGGCGAGCCGGCCCAGCTCGTCGCTCAGCGCGAGCATCTCGGAGCGGAGGTCGCGTAACGAAAGGATGCCGCCGACGACCTCGGTGCCGTACTCGTACGAGTCGATCGCACCATCGACGGCTGCAATGCCGAACCGCTCATAGATCGCAATGACGTGTGGCGTGTGCTCGCCCGTGAGGCGCCAGTACAGCACTCGTTCGTCGCGGTGCTCCGCCAGCAGATTCCGCATCTGCAAGAGACGCTCACGGATGTCCTGAGTCGGCGGGAGCTGCTGTCGACTGCCGAGAGCTGCGAGCACCTGCTCAACACGCGCTCGGCATGTGACACCGCCTCCTGAGCGCCGATGAGGAGGTAGTGGAGATCGGCGTGCTGAAGGCCGTGGTCGCGCGGCGACGTCAAGGACGTGGGCTCGGCGTGCCGATCGAACTGTCGGAGCGCTCCCCAGCAGAATGCCTGCGCGTCGCCGATTGTGCCGTCGAGTGTCGCGTGAAGCCGCTCGAGGCCCGCGTTCTTGAGCGCATCAGAGATCAATGCTCTCTGGCCGCGTAGCTCGTCCTTCCCCACCGAAGCAGTGTGTCGGATGTTCCCTGGCTCGACTGGCGTCTCCGGGCCGCAGCACCGGCCAGTCGGTGCGACACAGGCTGAAGACGGGGGGCAGCTTCACCGATGTGCGCTTGGGTGGCGTGCACCGTCCATATTGCCGCGGTCGAGCGGCTGAGTGTTCATTCGTTGCGTGCCGGCGAGTTCGACATGCCAGCTGGTTTCGGTGTAGCGAGTTCTGCGATCGCCGCGTCGAATGTCGGATAGGTGAAGCCGAAGCCGGC
>JANNNB010000173.1:0-17790 GCA_031398325.1 Actinomycetes bacterium | reverse complement strand
GTCGTCAAGTTCGACAAGATCCCCGACCGGACCGCCGCCGAACGGTTCGCCAACGAGCCGCTCTACGCCGAACCGCTCGACGATCCCGACGCCCTTTGGGCGCACGAGCTGATCGGAGCCGAGGTCGTCGAGGTGGATGGTACGAGCCGTGGCCGATGCGTCGCCGTGCTGGCCAACCCGGCCTCCGACATCCTCGAGCTCGAATCCGGGGCGCTGGTCCCATCGGTCTTCGTCGTCTCGAACGTCGGCGGCGTGATCACGATCGACGTCCCCGACGGCCTGTTCGACCTGGCGTGACGCGACGCCTGCAACGATAAGGGGCGCGATGCGGATCGACGTCTTCTCCCTCTTCCCTGGCCTCGTCGACGCGTTCTGCGCCGAGAGCCTCCTCGGCAAGGCGCGCGCGGGCGGCTTGCTCGACCTGCGCTGTCACGACATCCGCGAACACACTGCCGACGTGCACCGCACCGTCGACGACGCACCGTTCGGCGGCAGCGCCGGGATGGTCATGAAGCCCGAACCGATCTTCGATGCGGTCGATGCGGCCGAGCCGCTCCGACCGTTGTTCCTGTTGGGTCCGGGTGGTCGACGGTTCGATCAGGCGTTGGCGCACGAACTCGCGGTCGGCGACGGATTCAGCTTGCTCTGCGGACGCTACGAGGGCGTCGACCATCGGGTGCGGCAACACCTCGTCGATGGCGAGATCAGCGTCGGCGATGTCGTGCTCAGTGGCGGAGAGGTTGCGGCGTGTCTCGTCATCGAGGCAGTCGTACGGCTGCGCGACGGCGCGATGGGCAACGCCGTGAGCCCGGTGACCGAGAGTTTCGGTGCGGACGGTCTTCTGGAGGAGCCGCAGTTCACCCGTCCGGCCACGTTCCGTGGCTGGGACGCGCCGGACGTGCTGCGCAGCGGCGACCACGCGCGGATAGAGCGGTGGAGGCTGGCGCAGCGTCTGCACCGAACGATGCGGGACCGTGCCGACCTGATCGACGCACGTGGGGGATTGTCGGACTCTGAGCGTCGGCTGTTGGAAGAGTTCCCTGCAGTCCCGTATCATTGACAGGCCCCATCGGCGCGATTGCGCCCGTGCTCGCTTTGTGCAGCCCGCCACGTTCCAGACAGGTAGACCCATGAAAGCCACCGACCTCATCGACAACGATTCGCTGCGTAGCGATCTTCCCGACTTCCAGGCCGGCGACGAGCTCAAGGTTCACGTGCGCGTGGTCGAGGGCGGCAAAGAGCGCATCCAGGTGTTCCAAGGCGACGTCATCGGTCGTCAGGGTGGCGGCTTGCACGAGACCTACACGGTTCGCAAGCTCAGCTACGGCGTCGGAGTCGAGCGGACGTTCCCGCTGCACACGCCGACCGTGCAGAAGATCGAGGTCGTCAAGCGTGGCGACGTCCGCCGTGCGAAGCTCTACTATCTGCGCGACCGCAAGGGCAAGGCTGCCAAGATTCGCGAGAAGCGCGACTTCTGAGGTCGCCGGGGTGGGCGCCTGATCACCAGGCACCTCACCGGGCCGTTCGTCAGCGGCTGACATCTGACGCACTCGGGCCACGGTGCCCCTCCCGTTACGAACGACCGGAGGTGTGGCTTGTCCCATTCAGCGAATGCGGCCCGCGGCGCGTGGGGCGAACGGTTGGCCGCGACCCACTATCGGCGGCTCGGCTACGTCGTGGTCGACCGCAATTGGCGTTCCCCGACCGGCGAGCTCGACCTGGTGCTGCAACGCGGTGACCTCTTCGTGTTCAGCGAGGTGAAGACCCGACGCACCGACATGTTCGGTCCGGCGGAGGCCGCCGTCGGAGCTGCCAAACAACGCCGGATCCGTCTCCTGGCGTTCGAATGGTTGCGAGCCAACGAGGTGTACGCCACCAAGATCCGTTTCGACGTCGTCGCCATCACCGGTGCGGACGTGGAGCTGATCGAAGCGGCGTTCTGATTCGCCGGTCAGCACCGTGTCGTCAGCCGGCGAACGCCCACGCCACGAGTCCGAGCATCAGGACGAGGGCAACGGCAACCATGGCGTAGTCGGCGGGCCGGGCCTTGAACTTCCGGTACGGGTTGAACCCCATGTCCATCAGTATCGTCGCCGAACATGACCGTCGAAACGCCCGCCTCCGAATCACGCGACACCGAGACCCGCGACCTCGAGGCCATCTCCGTGTCCCGTGCCGGGGGCATCGTGACGATCACACTGCGGAGGCCCGAGCGCAAGAACGCGATCAACGGCCAGATGTGGAACGAGTTCCTGGCAGAGCTGCAGGCGATCGCCGCCTCGCCGACCGACCGGGTCGTGGTGATCACCGGGGCAGGCGGCGACTTCTGTTCCGGCGCCGACGTGACCGGGATGGCGGGCGGCGACCCCAGCGCCGTGCCCGTCCACCAGCTCGCCGCGATGCGTCACGTCGGTGACATCTGCCTGGCCCTGAACCGGCTGCCGCAACCCACGATCGCCAAGGTGCGCGGTGTCGCGGTCGGCGCGGGAGCGAACCTCGCGTTGGTCTGCGACCTCGTCGTGGCGGGCGACACGGCTCGGTTCTCGGAGATCTTCGCCCGGCGCGGCCTGAGCATCGACTTCGGGGGTTCCTGGATCCTGCCGCGCGTGGTGGGCATGCACCGAGCCAAGGAGTTGGCGCTCCTCGCCGACATCATCGACGCGAAGGAGGCGAACGACTTCGGGTTGGTGAATCGGGTGCTGCCCGATGCCGACCTCGACGCGTTCGTCGACGACTGGGCGACGAGGCTCGCCGGTGGCCCGCCGATCGCGCTGGCCATGACGAAACGGCTGCTCAACAATTCGTTCAACGTGACCCTCGAAGAGGCGCTCGACGACGAGGGTCTGTCGCAGACGGTCAACTTCGGGACGCGTGACACCGCCGAGGCCGTCCGCGCGTTCATGGAGAAGCGTCCGCCCACTTTCGAAGGACGCTGATCGCTACTCTCGGAGTGTGACCCGTCGACGCTCGGCCAAACGCGGCGTCGGCACCCTTGTCGCGGGACTGCTGGCGTATCTCGTACTGAGCGCGGGATCGGTGGGATTCGCCGCCCCGCCGCCTCCTGACCCGACGACGACCACTCCGAGCGGCACCGTGCCGCTCGTCGTCGTGCCCCCGAGTTGCCCGAATCCCGAGCGCGCCGTGCTCGCATTTGTCGGAACTGCGACGGGCAAGGACGATGTCGCCCAGGTCGTGCGGTTCGAGATCGATCAGCTGCGCGCCGGCTCGGCCGCCGATTGGGCGGTCGACGGGCTGATCGACATTCGCTTCGGTGACGACTACCGCTTCTTGAACGTCGGCGACCAGTATCTCGTCGGCGCCGGGTTCGACCCGGAGTACGCCGCACTCGCTTCGAACGTGCGCCCGCCCGAGCCCTTCTTCGGCGGCAACGACGTCGTGGGCGTCGACGACAGTGCGGTGGAGTGTCCACCCGTCGACGACCCGGTGCGAACCCTGCTCGTCGACGGCACCGACGTCGATTCGGGGGTGATGAGCCTGCTGTTCGACGACCGTCGCGTGCTCCTCGCCACGATCGCTGTTCCCGCTGCGATCGCGTTCGTGGCGCTCGTCGTGCTCGTGCTGCTCCGGATGTTCATCGGCCTCGCCACCAAGGGCGTGTTCCAGCTCGGTCGGGCCGCGGTCACGCCGGTGCCGGATCACCGAGCCGTGCGAGTCCGGCGGCATCGTCCGGAGCGCTGACGAGCTGTCGCACCTCGGCGATCGCTGATTGCCAGTCGCCGATGTCGATCTGCTCGGCGGGGCCGTCGGCCACACAGCGGATGAGGACGCCGCCGGCGATCTGCTCGCCGAGCGCGGACTCGAGCGCTGCTGCGTACGCCGCGAGTTGGAGGCGGTATCGACCGATGCGCTCGCCGGTCTGCACGGGGCCTGACCACTGATCGGTCTTGTAGTCGACGATCACGAGACCGTCCGGCGTACGTACGAGTAGGTCGACGTATCCCTCGAGCACCCGGTCGCCGACCATCGCCGCGACGAAGAGCTCGCGCCAGTGCTCGAGGCCCGCCAGCACGCGACGGACGATGGGAGTTGCGATCGCGCTCCGGGCCAGCGAAGCGACCTGGTCCTCCAGGCCGACGACACCTTCGGCCGCGCACTGCGCGCGGGCGAGGGTGGCAATGTCGTGGCCGGTCTCGAGGTCGCAGAACTGCAGCACGCCGTGCACCGCTCGACCGATGCTCGTGCCGTACCGGCCGCGCTGCCACGGCGGCTGCTCGATGTTGACCGGCTGTTTCTCGAGGCCGACGTCGTCGCTTCCCGCTGCCGACCGGACGGGCGGACCGAGCTCGGCGGCGAGTCGCGTCGCGGCGATTCCCGACCGTCGTGACGCAGCGAGGAGGACACGTCGACGCTCGATCGCCCACGCCGCAGGGTCGGACCACTCGAGTTCGAGCGGCGCGGGATCGGCAGACCTGACCGGGCGAGGTCCGAACGCGACGATGCGGGCCCCGGAACTCGGTTCGGCGGCGCCGCTGTACCAGAGGAGTTCGGCCGAGGTCAGCTTGCCCTGGTCGGCCCCGTCGGGGTTGTTCTTCGCCGGTGCCTGGCGGTGCAGTGACACGACGAGGTGATCGACGGCGCGTGTGCATGCCACGTACAGGAGACGCCGACGTTCGGCGTCGCTCATCTGCTCGTCGATCGGCTGGTGGTCGACGAACACACCGTCGTCGCCCTTGCCGGCGAGCATCCACGAGTCGGCGTTCCACACGACGCCGTTCGTGTGCCGGCGGTTCGGCTTCGTCGTGAGGCCGGCCACGATCGTGATCGGGAACTCGAGGCCCTTCGCGGCGTGCACCGTCATCACCCGGACGGAGTCGTGGTCGTGTTCGGGCAGGATCGTGTCGGCGACCCGGCTCTCGGAGGCCTGCAGGGCAGCCCAGTGGAGGTAGCGCCGCAGGCCGTGCCCACCGGCGTCGGCCCAGGCCCGGGCCTGTTCGATCACGTACCGCAGACGGCGCCACACGTCGCGAACGTCGCTGGCCTCGAGGGCCAGATCGAACACACGACGCTCGTCCGCGACCGCGGCGACGAGGTCGGCGGGAGACACGAGCCCGGTCCGTTCGGCGATCGAGCGAACGTGGGCGATCGCGTCGGCGACCGGATGGCGAGCCAGACCGTCGGGAGGAGTGTTCCACGGATTCCAGGTTCCGCCCCCGGAGACCCATTCCCACAACTCGACGTCGCTGCAGCCGTAGAGGGGCGACCGCAGTGACGCCACGAGCGCGAGGTTGTCGGTCGGGTCGTCGGCGGCGCGGAGGGCGAGCAGCAACGATCGGATCTCGGTCGAGGCGTACACGACCGACGAGTTCTCGGCCCGGTAGGGGAGCGCTGCGCCGCGGAAGGCCGATTCGAGCGCGGGCAGCGAGATGCGGGTCGGCAGCAGCACACAGATGTCGCCCGGCACGCAGGGGCGCAGTGCGTCGAGTTGCTCGTCGTGGACCTCCCAACCGTCCGCGAGCGCAGTGGTGACCGTCGCCACGATGTCGCGGGCTTCGATCGCACGCAGCGCATCGGCCGCGCCCATGTCGGCGTCACCGACCGATGCATCGCCAACCGCCGCGTCGATCACGCTCCCATTGATCTCGGAACCGAGGACATGGACGGTGCCGTGACCGAGGAGGTCGGCCCGGCGGCAGGCGTCGAGCGGGCCGAACGCGGGCTGGACGTCGGGCTCGTGGACGATGACCCGACCGAACACGTCGTTGACGAAGTCGATGACGGCCGTCGTCGATCGGAAGTTCGCCGTCAGCATCACCCGATCGGCGCCGACCTGATCCGCGGCACGGAGGTATTGGGCGATGTCGGCACGACGGAACCTGTAGATCGACTGCTTCGGGTCGCCGACGATGAACAGCCGGCCGGGTTCGGGCACGAGCTGACGCCAGTCGGCATCGTGCGCCGGGTCGTCCGGACGAGATGCCAGGCGGACGGCGATCTCCAGCTGGATCGGATCGGTGTCCTGGAATTCGTCGAGCATGATGCGCTGGTATCGGGCATGGAGCAGCCGTCGGATGTCACTGCGCTGGGCCACGAGACGACGGGCGAGCACGAGCAGGTCGTGGAATTCGAGTCGCCCGGCGATCGCCCGCTCGTGTGCGCCGTCGAGCACGAACCGTCCGACGATCGCGCCCAGCACGACCCGGCGATGGTGTCGCACCGCCGCCAGGAGGAGCTTGGCCTCGGCGCCGAAGTCGAACTCGAGTGACCGCAGCTCGTCCAGTGC
The DNA here is from genome assembly GCA_031398325.1 of Actinomycetes bacterium. Lineage (GTDB taxonomy): Bacteria > Actinomycetota > Acidimicrobiia > Acidimicrobiales > Ilumatobacteraceae > Sva-07. The sequence goes on along the minus strand of JANNNB010000173.1, from coordinate 11,549 downwards.
TGCCTCACCCGACGCGCCGAGGTGCTTCTTCCAGTTCGCCTTGCTCCCTGGCATCGACTTCTTGTCGGCGAACGAATCGTGTGCCGCGAGGATGGTTTCCAGGGTGATGCGCAGGCTCGCTGCCCCTTGCAGTCGGGTACCGAGCGCGGTGACGACGGCCACCTTGGCCACCTGCGTGTCGCCGGGTGGGACGTCGGTCGAGGCGATGGCCTCGGCGAGCGAGGCGAGCCGGGAGGTGTCGATCGAGAGCGGACCGGGGTCGCCGAGCGCGACACGATCGTCGACCAGGTCCCAGTTGGCACGGAAATCCTGAGCGATCCGGCGCACGCCGCTGCGCACACCGAACCGGTCGAACTCGCAGAGCTCGACGAATGCGCGGCCGCCGTCGATCAGCCCGCCGGGCGGCTCGGGATCGTCGAGCAGACGGTCGAGCAGATCGTCCCACTGCTCCTCGAACGCGAGCCCGCTCTCCAATTCGTCGAGCACGGTGAAGCCGGGCGGTAGACCCGCATCGATCGGGAAGTCGAACAGCAGACGTCGCGCGAACGCGTGCAGCGTGCCGATCGGTGCGTGGTCGAGGCGGTCGAGCGCAGCCGTCGAGCGAGGCGTGGACTGCGACCCGAGCCTGGCGCGCACCCTCGTGCGCAGTTCGGCGGCCGCCTTCTCGGTGAAGGTGATCGCCGCAATCGCCGTGATGTCGACGCCGGACTCGACGAGGTGGATGATGCGGTCGACGAGGGAACTGGTCTTGCCCGCACCCGCCCCGGCCTCGACGAACAGGGTGGAATCGAGATCGTGACGGATGCGATCGCGTGCCGCATCATCGGGCGGCGGGACGTGCCGACCGGAGACAGCAGGACCATCGAGCAGGTCGAGGTCGAAGCCGAGCTGTTGCGGTTCGGAGCGCTCAGACATCGTCGCGCCCTCGGTCGGACGTATCGTCAGACGTCGGTTCGTCGGTGCCGGACCCAGACCCGAACCAGGGGGCGAGACGCGGATCGTGCTGCTTGCGGAGCCACTCGGCCCACCGCTCGGCGGTACCGAGGGAATCAGGTTCGCAGTACGGGCAGGCCACGTACAGGCGCCAGCCGGGCCGGACGGGACGGTTGGGGAACCAGCCCGCCTCGATGCCGTCGACCACCGCTGCCAGCTGCACAGCCACGAGATCGACGACGTCGGGCGTCAACGTGTAGCCGTGACGCTCGTAGTCGCCCTTGCCCATGAGGCCGTACTCGGTGCGCACCTCGACATCGTCGTCGCCAACCATGCGACGCGCTGCCGCGGCGTAGGCAGGGAGCTGGAAGACGGTGGCCCCGAGCGTCGGGTCGTCGGGTCCCAGGCCCTTGTAACCCTTGCCCGCACCGGACTTGTGGTCGGTGACGACGATCGTGCCCGCCGCCGTGCGATCGATGCGATCGACCGTGCCGCGCATGCGCAGCGTCCGCCCGTCGCCGAGCGACAGTTCGACCGACGATTCCGGGTCGTTGCCGAAGCGCTGCTCGGAGGCCAGCACGGTGACGCCCCGTGCGATCGACAGCTCGCTGTCGCGCGCGAGCCACTCCAGCAGATCGGCGCGCATCCGATCACGTTCGTCCGACCAGTAGGCGGTCCGTCCGGTGCGTCCCCGCCGCTCCGCGAGGCGGCACTCCTCGTCGAAGATCGCCGTGAGCGCGTCGCGGTGCTCGTTGGTCCATCCGGCCGTGGTCGGTTGTGGCAGATCTCCGGCGATCACGGCGCGGTGGAATCGATCGAGGGCTCTGTGTTGTGTGGTGCCGATGTCGGCGGCGGAGATGCTGATCTGGTCAGCCGGCTCGTCGACAGGGTCGACGTGCAGGAGATGCTGCAGGAAGTACGCGTGGGGGCACGCGGCCCACGCCTCGAGCTGGGACGGCGAGATCACGCCATCGACACGTGGCAGCGTCACCGACGAGAGATCGCCGTCGAACGGGGTGAGGTCGTGGCTCGCCCGGGCGGCGGTCAGCGCGAGCGCCCGCCTGAGGACCGGGTCGGCAGGGGCGTCGATGGCATCGCCGAGCGCACCACCGGCACGGACGTGGCTGTAGCGACTGCGTAGGCGGTGTTCCGAGTCGTTGGCGGGGAACTCGGTGACGGCCAGCCCGGCGGTGTGCGACGGGATGATGACGTCGTCGGTGCGCCACGCGAAGTGATCGAGCCAGCGCGACCGCTCGAGATGGGCCGTCGATCGAAGGTCGCCGCGCGGGACGGTGAACGTGATCGTCGCGAGTTCGTCCAGAGCGAGAAGGGCCCGGTGCATCCGCAGACCTGCTGCGTCGGACTGGGCCAGGCCGGCAGCCGCACGGTCCGCGTCGGACAACAACGGGTCGTTCACCGGTCGGGGAGGGAGCGTTCCCTCGGACGCGCCGAGCATGATCGCCATGTCGATGTCGAGGCCGATCGCTCCGCCCAACGACCCGACCGTGACACCGTCGCCGACCCGACCCACGCGACCAGGGACAGCGTCGAGTTCGCTCTCGAGCGCGGCCCGGAACCGATGACGGGTGACGGGATCGCCGACCGGGTCGAGGTGCCGCAGACGGTCGAGCGCCGTGGTGAGTGCCTCCCACGCCCGGAACTCGATCTCCGGGAGCCGTTCGAGGCGGGCCCGACCCACCCAACGGTCGAGTTGGTCGACACACCACTGCGACCAGTCGCTCCACGGCCGCTGCTGGTTCGGATGGCCGAGCGAAGAGCGCAGGTCGGTCACGAAGGCGAGGAGTGAACCGGCCGAGTCGCCCCAACGCTCACTGCCGACGAGGGAACCCAGACGGACGTTCCAGTCGTCGTCGCGAGCGACGCCGGCCTGACGGCTCGTGCGTTCCCACGCCGCGGTCGGCCAGAACCCGCCGTTCGGGTCGGCTGGAGGCACGTCGGCGACGAGCGAGAAGAAGCCGTGTCGTCGCAGACCACGGCGGTCGATGTCGAGCAGGTCGAGCACGAGTCGAGGCGCGAGGCGTTCGGCGACCGACGTGCCGGGTCGCCCGTTCCACGGGATCCGCGCAGCGGTGAGGTGATGTTCGACGAGTCGGGCGTACGGCCGCTGCGACGGCCAGAGAACGGCGATGCGTTCGAACGCGAGGCCGGAACGTGCGGCGTCGAGCACCGCGCGGGTGGCGTGGCGGACCTCGTCGTCGGCGTCGGTGGTCGAGACGACCTTCACCCGGCGCTCGATGCGGTCGTGAGACGGTGCCAGGGCCGGCGCGTCGACGCCGAGCGCCGAGAGGAGGTCGTGCGCATCGCCGTGGAGTTCGTCGCCCATGCTGGTACACACGATTCGTACGGGCACGCGGGTGGCGAGCGCGCGGACGAATCCCACGGCGAGACCGGCGAGGTCGTCGGGGAGGTGGACGACGATGGGCGGCAACGGCGGAATCGCACCCGTGGCGATGAGATGGGTGGCTTCACGGAACAGGTCGGCTTCGTCGTACCACTCGGCCTCGAGCAGTGCGGTGACCGCTCGACTGATGCGCAGTGCCGCCTGGGCCCGAGACGAGGTATCGGCCAGCCGCCGGCTGGCCTCGGGTCCGGCGAGCCGCAGTTCCTCGTGCAGGCGCCGGAGCGCCACGATGGTGGTCGGGTGGCCGGCCACCGATCGGAATGATCCAGGTTGGGTGTCGAGCGCCCTGGCGACCGCCAGATCGACCATCGACGACGACATCGGCGACCGTCCCGACGTGGCGAGGCCCGGTCCGGCGATCAGCTCGGCCAGCCGGTTCAGCGTGACCATGTCGACGCCGACGATCCCGACGCGCCGGCCGAGCGCGCGGCGGGCCATGACGCCGCACGTGTTCGTGGGCACCACGACCGTCACCGGTGCGAGCCGATCGCTGCCCTTCGCTGCCTCGATCGAGCGGGCAAGTTCGTCGAGCGCCTCGGCGGGGCGCACGACGACAGCGGTCAACGTCACGGTGCCGATGGTACGGAAGGGGTGTGACACTCAGGGATCACGAACACAACGGCGCTGGCGACGAGACGTCGATGATCTCGCAGCCGATCGCGATGAGCCGCTCCGCCGCCGCACGGGACGTGGCCTCGTCAAGCGCGAGAACAGTCACAGCGCCGCCCGATCCGGCGAAGTTGGCGTACGCACCGGCGCGGCGCGCCTCCATCACCATTTCCACCTGCCCGGATCGAAGCTCCATGATCGAGGTACGGAGGTCGAACGTCCTGTCGACCGCCCGGCCCAACGCCGCGGTGTCCCCGGCGTCGATCGCGGCCGCGGCCGTCACTGCCATCGAGCCGAGCTCCGCCATCGCAGCCGTGATCGAACGGTCGCCGGCTTGGTAGCGGTCTCGCAGCGACTGGTGAACGGTCTGGCTCGCCTCGCTCTCGCTCGACCGCACGGCGACGGTGAGCCAACCGGGGATCGGCCGACGCAGCATCTCGTACGTCCCTGTCACCAGGCCGGCGACCTCGCCGGTGTGGGTGGGGCCGAATTGCATGAACATGGGACGGCCGTAGGACTGCACGACACGATCCTGCAATCCGGCGGCGAAGCCGAGTTCGTCGACCTCGACCGACAGTGCGAGCGACGCGAGTTCCTCCGGAGGCAGTGGCGCCAGTCCGGCGTGACGTTGAAGGGCGCGGAGCAGGGCGATCACGATCGCACTCGACCCGGCGAGGCCGACCGAGCGCGGGATCGTCGTGGTGACGTCGATCGAGCACGGGCGAGGCGTGCCGCCGACGTGCCGGCCGTGTCGTCGAATCGTGGCGTCGACCAGGTCGACGGCCTCCACGGGCCGTGCGTCGCCGGCCGTCAGGTGCACGGTTGCCGAGCGGGTGGGCACCGGTACCGACAGCACGGCGCCGCCGTACCCGTCCGACGGGTTGCCGGCGAGCGCCGCTCGCGCCGGACATGATTCCGTGATCACGCTCCTGGCGAGCGGGCGGCCTCCGCCCGGGCACGCAGGTCCGTGACCGCATGCTCGAGACCGAGGGGGTCCTTGTACAGCGCACTCCCGGCGATCAGCACATTGGCGCCTGCGGCGGTGGCGCCGGCGATGGTCGTCGGCCCGATCCCACCATCGACCTCGATGTTGACGGTGTCGGCGAGCCCGGCGTCCTCGAGCATCCGGCGTACCTGTGCGATCTTCGGTTCCATGGTCGCAATGTACGACTGGCCGCCGAACCCCGGATTCACGGTCATGACGAGCACGAGGTCGACGAGGTCGAGCACGTGTGCCACGGCTGACGCCGGCGTCGCTGGATTGAGTGCTACGGCGGCTGCGGCTCCGAGGTCGTTGATGTTGCCGAGGGTGCGATGGAGGTGGGTGCACGCCTCGGCATGGACGATCAGCCGGGAGCAACCCGCGTCGATGTACTGCTTGGCCATCACGTCGGGCGTGTAGACCATGAGGTGCGCCTCGAACGGCACCGAGGCATGCGACCTCGCAGCGGCGATCACGTCCGGTCCGAACGTGAGGTTGGGGGACGAACTGCCCGTCCATGACGTCCCACTGGATGAGGTCGACCCCGGCCGCCTCGAGCGCAGCGACCTCCTCGCCGAGCCGGGAGAAGTCGGCCGGCAGGACCGAGGGCACGATTTGGATCGGTCTGGTCATCGATCCGGCAACCTACTCGCCGGAGGCGATCGTGCCGCTTGTGCTGGACCTACTTTCCGTCCGCGTCATCGTCTTGCTCGTCCGCTTCGTCCCACGCCTCGTTGCGCTGCTCGACGGTCGCCTTCCAGTTCTCCGCGTCGGCGCGTGACGGGTAGGGGCCAAGCATGTTGTCTCCGGGGCCACGTTCGGCAGCCGGGACGGCCACCTTCCGGTCGAGGTCGAAGTACCACTGCTCGCTGCTCATGTTCCCACTCTGTCACCCCGGTCGGACCCGTCGGGCCACGCACTGCCATACGCTGCGGTGATGCAACTGACCGTGCGGACCGACCGACTCGTCGCCGGCGGAGACGCCATGGGCCGCGATGACGACGGTCGGGTCGTGTTCGTCACCGGTGCGCTGCCGGGCGAGCTGGTGGAGGTCGACGTCGTGGAGGCCAAGAAGGACTTCTCGTTCGGCCGGGTGCATGCGGTCATCGAGGCGTCGGACGATCGAGTGGTGCCGGTCTGTCTGCATCGCCTGGCCGGTTGCGGTGGTTGCGGGTGGATGCATCTCGAGCCTGCGGCTCAACTGACGGCGAAGGCCGGCATCGTTCGCGAATCGCTGCGACGTGTCGGCCGGATCGACGAAGCCAGGGTCGAGGAGATCGTGACGGTCGGCGGAGCGGTCGATCCGTTCGGTTACCGGACGACGATCAGGGTCGTGGGCGGCCCGAACGGCACGCTGGGCTACCGCGAGGAGCGCAGCGATCAGATCGTGCCGATCAACAGCTGCCCGATCGCCGAATCGTCACTCTCGCGCCTGCTCCGCCAGATCGAGCTCGATCCTGGTGCCGAGATCACCTTGCGCACCAGTGTGGCCACCGGTGCGATCACGGCCATCTGGCCCAAGGAGTTCAAGCGAGGCGTCCGCGGGCTGCCGAGCAGCGTCCACATCGGCGAGCGCGGGTGGCTCGTGGAGCGGATCGCCGGACACGACCTGCGTGTGTCGGCCGGGTCCTTCTTCCAGTCGGGCGCCCAAGGGGCCGAACTGCTCGTCGATGCGGTCAAGCGGGCGGCTCCGGAACTCGCGACCGCCGGCCATGCCGTGGATGCGTACGGCGGCGTCGGGCTGTTTGCCGTCACGACGATGGCCGGAGCCGGCCACGTCACGGTCGTGGAGTCGTCGAAATCGGCCTGCTTCGACGCGACGCAAAATCTCGCCGGACGCGACGGGGGGGCGGAGTCCGCCACCGTCACCAAGGCGGAGGTCGCCCGATGGAAGGCGCGAGCGGGCCGGGCGGTCGACGTGGTGGTGGCAGACCCCGCCCGATCGGGGCTCGGCAAGCCGGGCGTCGCAGCGCTCGTGGCGCCGGCGCCGTCTCTTCTGGTGCTCGTGAGCTGCGACCCGGTGTCGCTCGCTCGCGACGTGACGCTGTTGGCCGCGAGCGGGTACTGCGCGGAGTCGGTCGAGGTCCTCGACCTGTTCCCGAACACCACCCACGTCGAGACCGTCACGCGGTTCGTCGCGACCTGACCCGTCCGATACCCACGATGCGGCCCGGCCCGCTGGCACACTTCTCGGGTGCTGCATCCCATCTGTTCCGACGAGGTTTCCTCCGCTCTCGCCGACGGCCGGCCGGTGGTCGCGCTCGAATCGACGATCTTCTCGCACCTGGGCCTCCCGTCGCCATTCAACCGGGATGCCCTCGAGCGTTGCGGCGCGGCCATCAGGGCCGGTGGGGCGATCCCGGCGGTCACGGCGGTGATGGACGGCGCAGTCCGGGTCGGGTTGTCCGACGCGGAGCATGAGCGGATCCTCGGGCCGGCCCGCAAGATGGCCGAACGTGACATCCCCGTGGCCGTCGCGCAGCGATGGGACGTCGGCGCCTCCACTGTGTCCGCATCGGTGGCCATCGCAGCAGCAGCGGGTGTGTCGGTGTTCGCCACGGGTGGGATCGGTGGTGTCCATCGCGGATCCGAGTTGACCGGTGACATCTCCGCCGACCTCGACGCACTCGCTCATCACGCCGTCGTCACCGTGTCGGCCGGCGCCAAGGCGTTCCTCGATCTGCCGCGGTCGCTCGAGTATCTCGAAACGGTCGGCGTGCCGGTGCTCGGCTGGCAGCACGACTGGTTCCCCGCCTTCTACACCCGCTCGTCCGGTCTGCCGATCCCGCACCGTGTCGACTCCGCCGCTGAGGTTGCGGCGGTGTTCGGCGCACTCACCCGCTCGGCGTCCGGGGTGCTGCTGGCCGTACCGATTCCGGAAGTCGACGAGCTGGATGCCGAACAGCTCGACGCCGTGTTGGACGACGCCCTCGCCGACTGCGACGCCGCTGGGATCACCGGCGCCCGGATCACTCCGTTCGTGCTCGGCCGCATCGCCGAGGCCACCGACGGCCGCAGCATCCCCGCCAACCTGGCGCTCGCCGAGAACAACGCCACGGTCGCCGCCGAGGTTGCTGTCGCGATCGCCGGCTGAACGACGCGGCGCGGCTGCTGGCTGCGTCAGTCGTCGAGCGAGATCGAGGCGCCGTCGACGAGTTCGTCCCTGATGGCATCGATCGCCGACTCCACGGCAGCGCGCGAGCCGTCGACCTCGACGATCAGTTCGACTGTGTCGTCGGTGAGCTTCGACGGGTGCCCCGACGACACGAGGTCGACGCCGCTGGCATCGGCGAGCGCCGTCACCACCTGCAACGCGCCAGCAGTCGGGGCTTCCACTCGGACTCGATACATCGTCACGCCCACAGGCTCGCACACGCCGCCGGGTCGGGCCTCGTTCACTCGTGTGTCCGCGCCGCGACGGTGGCGGTGGTCGGTTGGTCGCAGGGCAGCATGACGTCGAACTGCATCTCAGGCGGCGGGGGAGAATTCGGGGAGGAGTTGGGGCAGGGCGCCAGCGATCATGGGTGGGCGCATCTCGTGTTCGCCACCGTGCGGATCGATCAAGAGGAAGTGCCCGGCCCCGAGGGGCTTGATACTCCAGTGCTGCTCGTGCACGAGATGGTGATGGAACCAACACAGCAACACCAGGTTGTCCGGTTCCGTCTCTCCCAGATCGGCCCAATGGTCGGCGTGGTGTCCGTCGCAAGCTCCTGGGGGTGCCGGACACTCCTTGACGCGACAGCCATGGTCGCGGGCGGCGAGCACCTCGAACAAGGGGTCAGAGATCGTCCGGGTCTGGCGCCCGAAGTCCAGGATCGTGCCGTCAGCGGCGAACACGAGCCGGTGGAACCCGGCGTCGCAGGCCAGCCGGCGGATCGCCTCCGGACTCACGACGATGCGCCCCGAGCCGGTGTCGATGGTGCCCGCACCGTCGCCTGACAAGAGATCGTCGAACGGGATCGCTCCGATCACCTTCGGCCGGCGACGCTTGCTCGGCTTGGCCAATTTGTTTCCACGGTCCGCTGCGGCATCCGCGGGCTTGCCGTTGGTGAGATAGAACCGAGCCAACGTCACCAGGGCGTCGGCGCGCCGTTGCTCGATGCGGCGATCGTCGTCAGCGCACTTCGTCGACAGGTCACGGATCGCTTCCTGCACGAGCTTGAACCCCTCGGGATCCAACACTCCGTCGAGTTGGCCCATCCCGTCGAGTAGTTCCGACAGGTGCAGCTTGCGTGACTCGAACCGCTCCTGGGCGGTGCGCTCCTCACGATCCGGGTCGACATGCATCCGCCACGTCGCCAACGTCACCCGCAGATCATCGAACGACAACCGCTGCGCCCACCGCAACAACAGGGCCTCGTCGCGCACGAACGCATCGGCGACCTGCTCACACCAGGTTTCGGCCAACTGGCGCAACGCCGACTCGGCCAACTCGCCCGTCGCGAACGCCGCCTTCACCAACACCATCCGCTGGATTCGTTCCGCCAACATCAAGGTCACCCGACACTGACCAGCAGACTCCCCGGTGGCGCCGACCAACCACGACATCGGCGACCGGAACCGACCCGATGACCATCTGCCGGTGGCTACAGCGGTGTGGACGAGGTCGAGCTGCTCTGCCCGCACCCGCCGCAGCGTCCGGGTGGTAGACGACACCACATCGTTGCGATCGACTCGCATCACACCCCCAATTCGCAAGCTCGGCGGACAGTGTTCCTAATCACCATCGTAGAGAGGGGGTGTATCAGAGATGATGTGTTGACCGTTCAGGTCACCTGACGGCGTGGAGGGGCCACGGCAACCGCACCGCGAACGGCCACGAGGCGATGGGGATTGCCGATCGGTTGGGGCATGTCGACGTCGGTTGCGACATGCGACCATGCGTGTTCACTGAACTGACGAATCGGAGTGCAGCTTGGCATCCGCCGGGCCAGCCGACCATTCGGTGAACCGCACGCGAAGCCCGGCGCGTGTTGGAGCTGCCAGATACGCACCGGCCATCACGGTCGACGATGACGGCATCCATGGTGAGACACGCACCAATCGCCATGCTGACGCACCCGATCGGGCGCGTACCGTGAGCGCATCACCGGTCCAACTGACGCGGACCGTCACGATCCCGCCGTGCCATTCGGGAACGGGTGCAAGCGACCAGTCCGACATACCGCGAGTCACCACAGCGCCGACTTGAGCCACCTCCTCGCAGATTTCCATCCCGGCCTTCAGCCAGTGGAGCTCGTCCTCGCGCACGAGGATGCCAGCTTGATCGAACTGCGCTTCGAAATCGAGCACAAAGGACACCTCGACCGCTGATCCTTCTCGGAACGGGCGCAGAAGTGCGTGTGCGTTGTCGTGCACGAACCCGTACGCCGTCGTGCGCCACAGGTCAGATCCTTCCGCTGCCGTGACGATCAACGCGTCCCCGTCTAAGGCGACATCTGAGGGAGTGTTGAACCACTCTCCTTCGTTCCATGGGATGCGGCTGTGCACGTACGACACCGTAGACGGCTGTCAAAGTGGTACTCGAGCGTGTCCGAAGCGGACGCGGATTGGAGTACCGAGCGCAGTTCGGTGCGAGCCGCAGCAGAACTCTCAGTCAGCTGACAGGAGTTTCTGCGAGCGACTTCCAGAACACGATCTTGTCGTCGTCCGGTCCGTAGAACTGTCGAATGCGCGCCTCCTCGGCATAGCCCAGTCTGCGGTAGAAATTGCGGGTGCGCGAGTACTGGTCGGTCGACGACGTCTCGACGACCAATACACGAGCGATCTCGTCACCTCGGGACTGGAGGTCATGTTCGACGTGGTGAACGAGCGACGAGCCCAGACCGTGACCTTGTGCGGCCGGTGACACTGCAATGAAGTAGAGATTCCACATGCGATCCGCGAACGGTTCGGGCGCAAAGTTGGCTGCCGCAACAACCGCGCCAACATCGTTCTCGGCCACCAACCACTCGTGGCCCTCCATCGAACCCTCGACGAATCCGGCGAGCATCTCGTCGAAGAAGCCGACTTCATCGACCTTGAACATCTCGGCGTCGACAGCGATCAACTTGATTGCGGCGAGGTCGCCCAGCGCTGCGTTGCGAATCGTTGCCGAGTGCATGTCGTTCACCGACGAAGACTTCACTAGTGGATCATCGATATGCAACGCAGTTGCGAAGTCCGAGCCAGAACCCGTCTGGCCCGCGACGCCAACGCACCATCCGACCCCAACCGGCTTGACCTCGACACCTGTACTCCTGCCCCTTCGAGCAGAGCGGCAGATCTGCTCCACGCGGGCGTGGCACGATCGAGGGGTGACAATTGACGATGCTGACGTTCGCGACACTGCCCGAGCAGCCATCGAGAGGGCCGTGTGGGCCCGGGGCGTCCAAGGTGATGGCTGCGCGCTGCTCGCAGACCGCATCCTGACGTCGGTCTCGGATGCGGGCTTGCGCGTCGTGCCATCCTCCAACGGGTAGTGCCGAGTGCCCGGTATGTGCGGCCGGCGCAAGCGGCTCGCTGGCGCTATGTGCGTCTGGCCGTTGACGGCACGGCGCGATCGGTGTCGCGTGGATGAGCTTCTGATCCGATTCACGTTTGGAGGCTTGTCATGTCCGATTC
>JANNNB010000130.1:0-10837 GCA_031398325.1 Actinomycetes bacterium | reverse complement strand
GACCTCGTGGAAGGACTACGCGCGGGCGCTCGATGATGTGAAGCGTGTCGCCGCGATCGGAGGGCTGGACATCCGGCGCCGGTTGGCGCACGACGGCACCATCTACGAACTGATGCCGTTCTCCCATGTGGTACCGGGCATGGAGATGCTCGTCCAGCGCGATGGCGAGTTCGTCGCGACGACCGTCGACGTGGTCGAGTTCGTCCGGTACTCAGGTCCGGTCTACGACCTCGAGGTCGACGTCACGCACACGTATGCGGCCAACGGCGTGCTCGTCCACAACAGCGTGTACCGGTTCCGGGGCGCCGACTTCCGGAACATCCTGCAGTTCGAGACGGCGTTCCCGGACGTCACCACGGTGGTGCTCGACCAGAACTACCGGAGCACGCAGACGATCCTCGACGCGGCCAACGCGGTGATCGACAACAACACCGAACGCAAGCCGAAGTCGTTGTGGACCGACCTCGGCTCTGGCGATCGGATCACCCGCTACCACGCCGAGGACGAGGGCGACGAGGCCCGCTGGGTCGGCTCGACGATGCGCCAGCTCCAGCGTGACGATGGCATCAACTGGCGCGAGATGGCCGTGCTCTACCGAACCAACGCGCAGAGCCGTGTGATCGAAGAGGCGTTCATGCGCCTGGGCGTGCCGTACAAGGTCGTCGGCGGCACCCGCTTCTACGACCGCCGCGAGGTCAAGGACGCGATGGCCTACCTGCGCGCCGTCGTCAACCCGGTCGACGAGGTCAGCGTCAAGCGGGTGCTCAACGTGCCGAAGCGTGGTGTCGGCGATGCGAGCATCACCAAGCTCGACGCGCTCGCGGCGAGCGAGGGCATCTCCTTCATGGACGCGCTGCGCCGCGCCGATGAGGCCAACGTCACCGGCCCGGCCGTGCGTGGCATCTCGGCCTTCGTCGAGCTGATCGACCGGCTCGGCGTACTGGCACGGGACGACTCGAAGGGTCCCGCCGATGTGCTCCAGGCGGCGCTCGACGACTCCGGCTATCTCGCCGAGATGGAAGCCGAGGACACGATCGAGGCCCATACCCGCATCGAGAACCTCGGCGAGCTCGTCGGGTCGGCCCGTGAGTTCACCGTGATGGACGAGTTCCTCGAGCAGGTCGCCCTCGTCGCCGACACCGACGAGTTGCCCGACGGTGAGGTCGAGGACCAGGTCATTCTGATGACGCTGCACTCGGCCAAGGGTCTGGAGTTCCCGGTCGTGTTCCTGATCGGTGTGGAGGAGGGCATCTTCCCGCACATCCGGGCGCTCACCGAGCCGGTCGAGATGGAGGAGGAGCGGCGTCTCGCGTACGTCGGGATCACCCGGGCGATGCGTCGCCTCTACATGTCGCATGCCTGGAGCCGCCAGTTGTTCGGGTCGACGCAGTACAACCCGCCCTCCCGGTTCTTCGACGAGATCCCCGAGCACCTGATCGAGTCGACCGGGAACGTCAGCGGCCGATCGAGCTACGGCCGCGAGCGCTACCGCAGCGGAGGCGGCGGGAACACGTACGGAGCGCCGCCCCCGTATCGACGTGGCGGCGCTGGTGGTGGTGGCGGTCGCGACATCAACGCCGACATCCGCGCCGATCAGGACGCCCATCGCGAACGCGTCGTCGAGGCGGCGATCCGGTCCGGTGCGCAGAACCTCCCATCGCCGTCGAACAGCCAGGAGCTGGGCCTGAAGATCGGCGACGACGTCGAACATCCGGCCTTCGGCGACGGCGTGATCATCGGTATCTCCGGCGAGGGCGACAAGGCCGAAGCGGTGATCAACTTCGCCGGCGTCGGTACCAAACACCTCGCACTCGCCTGGGCGCCCCTGAAAAAGCGCTGAGCCCGGCCAGCTTCACCGCTCGCGGCGTTGCGGGAACTCCTCGTTGCCCAAAGGCAACGTCGTCGTCCCGCGCCTGGCGACCGGCGAACCTGATCCCGGCTCAGGCGCTTCATTCTGGAATTGATGGGTTGTACCCGGGCTTCGTGCCAGACTCGTTCCCGTGAAGGCAGCGATCTTGGTCGAGAGTTTGACGGGCAACACGTGGACGGCAGCCGAGATGGTTGCCGACCTCCTCCAGCAGGAGCGGTGGACCATCACCGGGCTGTCGAAGGTGAAGCAGCCCGACTATGCGTCGATCCAAGAGGCCGACCTGATCCTCGTCGGCACGTGGGTGCACGGCGCCTTCATCTTCGGCCAGGCACCATGGGCGGCCTCGAACATCGCCAATCTGCCCGCGATGCGTGGCAAGAAGGCCGCCGCCTTCTGCACCTTCGCGCTCGACCCCGGCAAGGCGCTCGACAAGCTGACCAACGCGCTCGGCGACACTGGCGCGTACGTCATCGGCGGCCTGGCGATGAGCCGCAGCAAGCTCGACGAACACTCCGAAGTGTTCGCGCAACGTCTCGTCGACGCCACCGCGATCGTCTGATCTGACACGTACCGCGACCGCCCGGCCCGGCCTGGAGTCGGCGCAGACTATGTTGTTCCGAGGCCAGGTCTCATCGAGAAACGGCTCGGAAAGAACGGGGGGACATGGCTGCGTCAGGGCTGGTGACGATTCTGTTCACCGATCTCGTCGATTCGACCGCGCTCTCGCAGCAACTTGGTGACGACGCGGCTGACGAACTGCGCCGCGCTCACTTCGAGCACCTGCGTCAGGCCGTCGCGGCGACGAACGGCACGGAAGTCAAGACGATCGGCGACGCGATGATGGTGTCGTACAGCTCTGCCGCAGATGCGATCGCCGGCGCTGTCGGCATGCAGCAACGGGTCCACGCGCACAATCGTTCGGACGCGCGTGTCCAGATCGCGATGCGGATCGGCGTGAGCGCAGGCGATGCGTCGTTCGAAGACGACGACTGGTTCGGAACGCCGGTGGTCGAAGCGGCCCGGCTCTGTTCGGCCGCCGAGGGCGGGCAGATCGTGGTGAGCGACATCGTCCGCGTGCTCGCAGGTTCGCGCACGAGCCACGCGGTGACCTCGATCGGCGACATCGAAGGCAAGGGGCTCCCGGCCCCGATCGCGGCGTGCGAGGTTGCGTGGTCGCCAGACATGGAGAGCGCGGTCGGCCGAATCGAATTGCCGCTCCCGCCGCAGGTCGAGCAGGCCGACGCATTCGGGTTCGTCGGTCGTGGCGACCAGCATCAGGCCCTGCTCGGGGCGTGGAAGACCGCAACGGCCGACGGACGCCTTGCTGTGTTCGTCGGCGGCGAGCCGGGGATCGGCAAGACCCGCTTGGTCAAGGAACTCTGTCGCGCGGCGCACCAGGAGGGGAGCGCGGTGTTGTGGGGATCGTGCGACGAGGAACTGAGCATCCCGTACCAACCGTTCGTCGAAGCATTCCGCTGGTTGGCGAACACGATCGACCCGGATCGACTCGGTGAGCTGGTCGGACCCCTCGGGAGCGAACTCAGCCCGCTCGTACCGGAGTTGGAGCGGCTGGTTCCCGGTATCGGGCCGCGGCTCAGCGACGATCCGGAGACCGAGCGAAACCGCCTCTTCGAAGCGGCGACGGAACTGCTCGTCAACCTGTCGACCAGGGTGCCCGTCGTGCTGGTGCTCGACGACGTGCACTGGGCGCGTAAGCCGACCTTGTTGCTCCTCCGCCACCTGCTCAAATCGACATCGCGCCTGCCGCTGCTGATCGTGGCCACATATCGCGATACCGATCTCGATCGAACTCACCCGCTGTCGGAGATGCTTGCCGACATGCGTCGCCAGCCGGGCGTCGAACGGCTGATGCTCCAAGGTCTCGACGCCGAAGGCGTGCGGCAGTTTCTCGAACGTACAGCGGGGCACGACCTCGCGGAGGACGGGCTGGCACTCGCCGCGGCCGTGTCACGCGAAACCGAGGGCAACCCGTTCTTCATCGGCGAGGTGCTGCGTCATCTGAGCGAGTCCGGCGCCCTCGTGTTTCGCGACGGTCGCTGGACTTCGGACTTCTCTCTCGGTGAGGTCGGCATCCCCGAAGGCATCAGGGAGGTCGTCGGCCGTCGCCTGTCGAATCTCGACCCGGCGACGAACGAGGTGCTGGCGATCGCGGCCGTGATCGGGCGTGAGTTCGACCTTCGATTGCTCGGCCGAGTCGTCGACGGCGGATCCGATGGCGCTCTCGACGCCGTCGGGGTCGCTGAGACGGGCAACCTGGTCGAAGCGGTGGTGGGACGCGCTGGCACCTATCGCTTCGCGCACGCCCTGGTTCGCTCGACCCTGTACGACGAGCTGCCGACCAGCCGCCGACTGCGCCTCCACCGAGCCGTCGGCCTGGCGCTCGAAGCAACCGGTGACGGCGACAGCCACCTCGACGAGTTGGCACGACACTTCACCGAGGCTGCCGCGCTCGGTGAGATCGCCAAGGCAGTGGACTATTGCCGCCGGGCCGGCGACATGGCGCGGAGCGATCTGGCCTTCGAGGAGGCGGCCGCGCACTACGGACGGGCGCTCGACGCCCTCGAGCTCGACGAACATCCCACTCTCGGGGTGCGGGCCGATCTGCTCTTCTCAGCTGGCGACGCCCTCGTCGTCATCGATGATCCGCGCGGCCGCGACCTCCTCCTCGACGCTGAGCAGCTCGGTCGCGAGACCGATGACGTCGCGTTGCTCGCCCGGATCGTGGTGTCGCTCACCGGCGGCATCGTTGGTCGCGATGGCGGTCGGATCGACGACCATGTTGTCGAGCTGGCCGAGTACGTACTGGATCGGAGCGATCGTCTCACTCCGGCAGCCCACGCGAGCGTCTTGTCGGCGCTGGCGTACGAACTGTTCTGGGCCGATGAGATCACCCGTCGGAGGGCGCTCTCCGACCAGGCGCTCGCACTGGCCCGATCCGTCGACGATCCGCACCTCCTGGCCGAGGTGATGCGCAGTCGCTTCGTCGTCTACGACATGACCGAACCTGCCGCGCTCGATCAGATGCTCGTCGAGGTATCGGAGATGGTCGACGCGGCGGCCGGGATCGATGACCACCTCCTGTGCAGCGCCTACATCGCACGCAGCACCTGTCACAGCTTGCGTGGCAACGTCGGTCCGGGCGACGATGATCTGCTGAATGCGGAACGGCTCGCCGACCGCCTACGCGTCCCGCAGCTGATCGCCCGGGTCAAGAACCTGCGCGCGTCGCGTGCGCTCCTCGCAGGGCAACTCGAGCAATGTGACGCGCTGACGTCCGATTACGAGAGCTACTGCGCTCGGGTCGGCCTCGGAGTCGGCGCAACGACGAGTGCAGCGATCCGCTACCGGCTGCAGTACGAGCGCGGCGACCTCGCCGACCTCGAGGGACTTCTGGAGATGATCATCGAGGCACAGCCGGCAATCCCGGTGTGGCGGATGGCGCTGTGCGGTGTGTACCTCCAGACCGATCGAGTCGAGCTGTGTCGGCCCCAGGTCGAAGCCGTGGCCGCAGACGACTTCGCGATGGTTCCGCGCAACGCCGTTTTCCTGCTCACCTGTTCGAGCGTTGCACGCATCGCCTCACAGGTGGGAGCCCTCGCCGAAGCGGAGGCCGCCTACAACTACGCCGCCCCGTTCGACGGTCAGTTCGCCTGGGCGGGCAGCACGTACGAGTACCCCATCGGTGTCGGGGTCGGCGCGGCGGCGAGCGCTCTCGGGTGGTACGACCGAGCGGAACGTCACTTCGCGCAATCCCTGGCGCTGTGCGAACGGGCCGACGCAGTCTCGTACCTCGCGGCGACGCAGGTCCACTGGGCTGAGATGCTGCAGCAGCGAGACGGTCCAGGCGACCGCGCTCGGGCGGTCGAACTCGCTGCCGCGGCGCTCGCAACCTCCGAGCGACTGGGCCTGGCCTACATCCGCCGGCGTGCCGACCGGATCATCGCCGGCTGACCCGGCCAGGTCAGGCTGGAACGGTTGTAGCGGTGACGCCGCTCAGATCGAGGATCAGGGTGCGGCCGTTCTCCACGATCGGGTTCACACCCGCCGGCGGGGGTGCCAACAGCGTCACGTCGATCGTGTTGCCGTCGCAGTCGATGAAGTCGCTCGTTCCCACGACCTGTTCGACGTTGCAGGTTGCGTCTCGGTCGGCCGGGTAGGCGGCGTAGACCGTCCAACCCGTCGCCGGATCGTCGCCCTCGTGGTTCATCACGAAGGTCCGCTCGCCGGTCGTCGTGTAGAGGCCGGGGAACATGATCGGCCCGTCTTCGGCCACGATGTTCGCTGCGTTCTGCGTGCTGCCGACCTCGAACCGCGTGGGAGCGAGACGCTCCGTGGTCTCGCCGCCGGAGATGTAGGCGGCCATGCCCCAGAGGAACAGCCCGATCAGGGCGATCACGAGGATGCCACCGATCACCGGCACGATCGCGCGCGCCCATGGCGATCTCAGCGTGATCGATGGTCGGGGTGCGGAGATCGCCACACGCACAGTCTGCCCCCCGTTTGGCTCGATTCAGGGCCGGCGACCTAGGGTTCCAGCCTCACGAACGCCTCAGAAAGCGAGTAACCGCAGGTGGATCTCTTCGAGTACCAGGGCAAGCAGTACTTCGCCCGCTACGACATTCCGGTCAGCCCCGGTGGCCCGGCCGACACCGTCGACGAGGCCGTCACCGAGGCCAACCGCGCCGGTTACCCGGTCGTGGTGAAGGCCCAGGTGCAGGTCGGTGGCCGCGGGAAGGCGGGCGGCATCAAGCTCGCCAACGACGAAGCCGAGGTGCGTGAGCACGCCGGCAACATCCTCGGGATGGACATCAAGGGCCACATCGTCAAGCGGATCTGGGTCGAGAGCGCCTCCGACATCGACGAGGAGTACTACGCCAGCTTCACCCTCGACCGCGCCGCCAAGAAGCATCTCCTGATGCTGTCGGCCGAGGGCGGTGTCGAGATCGAGGCGGTCGCCGAATCGAACCCGGACGCGATCGTCAAGCTCCACATCGACCCGGTCGACGGGCTCGATCTGGCCACGGCTCGCCAGGCCTGCGTCGACGCCAAGCTCCCCGAACGGGCGCTCGACGGTGCCGCCGACATCCTCGTCAAGCTCTACCGCTGTTTCACCGAGGGCGACTGCGATCTCGCCGAGATCAACCCGCTGATCCTCAAGCCGACCGGCGAGGTCCATGCGCTCGACGCGAAGGTCACCCTCGACGGCAACGCCTCGTTCCGACACCCCGAATGGGAGGCGTTCAGCGCCACGGAGGAGCTCGACGAGCGCGAGCAACTCGCCAAGGAGAAGGACCTCCAGTACATCGGCCTCGACGGGTCGGTCGGAATCATCGCGAACGGCGCAGGTCTCGCCATGTCGACGCTCGACGTCGTGAACCAGGTCGGCGGGAGTGCCGCGAACTTCCTCGACATCGGTGGCGGTGCCAACGCCGACGTGATGGCGGGAGCGCTGGAGGTCATCAACTTCGACGAGAACGTCAAATCCATCCTGATCAACATCTTCGGCGGCATCACCCGCGGCGAAGAGGTCGCCAAGGGCATCGTCGAGGCCATGGGCCGCGTCGACCTGCGGGCGCCGATCGTGATCCGTCTCGACGGGACCAACGCCGAGGAGGGTCGCCAAATCCTGCTCGACGCCGGCATCCCGACGGACAAGCTCCGGTCGGAACCGACCATGTTGGAGGCTGCTCGTGCAGCCGTAGCACTCGCGAACGCGAACTGAGGAACGGTCATGGCAATTTTCGTCAACGAGAACACCAAGGTCATCGTCCAGGGTCTGACCGGCGGTCAGGGCAAGTACCACGGCCTTCGCAACCGTGACTACGGCACCCAGATCGTCGGCGGCGTCACGCCCGGCAAGGCCGGTCAAGACGTCGAAGGCATCCCGATCTTCGACAGTGTCGCCGACGCCGTCGCCGCGACCGGCGCCACTGCATCGTTCGTCGCGGTACCTCCGAAGGCCGCGTCGGCAGCGATCCTCGAAGCGGCCGCGGCCGGCATCGAGTTCATCGTCTGCATCACGGAGGGCATCCCGGCCCAGGACGAGGCGAAGGTCTACAACACGCTGATCCGCGACTTCCCGAACACCCGCCTGCTCGGCCCGAACTGCCCCGGCATCATCAGCCCCGGCAAGTGCAACATCGGCATCACCGCCGGCGAGATCGCACAGGTCCCCACGTCCGACGGTCCCAACGTCGGCATCGTGAGTCGCTCCGGCACCCTGACCTACCAGGCGCTCTACGAGCTGAAGCAGAAGGGCATCGGGGTGTCGACATGTGTCGGCATCGGCGGCGACCCCGTTCCGGGCACGAACTTCATCGACTGCCTCGAGCGCTTCCAGGCCGACCCGGAGACGCACGCGATCATGATGATCGGTGAGATCGGTGGGTCAGCGGAGGAGGAGGCAGCGGAGTACATCGCCGCCAACGTGACCAAGCCGATGAGCGCCTACATCGCCGGTGTGACCGCCCCGGCCGGCAAGAAGATGGGCCATGCCGGCGCCATCGTGTCGGGTGGCAAGGGAACGGCGCAGGGCAAGATGGACGCCTTGGCCGCTGCCGGTGTGAAGGTCGGTCTCAACCCGACCGAAGCCGGCGAGCTGATGGCCGAGATCGTCGCCGCCCTGTAACCGGGTTCAGACCGCCGGAGGTGCGGGAGGCACCGGCGGTGGCGGCGGGGGCGGCATCTCGCCGTCGTTCTTCGCTCCGCCGAAGCTGCTCTTGAGCTTGTCCATGTCCTTCAGGTCGTTGAAGTTCCCGCCCGAGGCCGTGAAGTTCATGACGGCACCAGCGACGGACAGTCCGGTCCAGATTATGGCGCCGTACATCCCCATGCCACGGTCGGCCCCGTCGAATCGTGCGCCGAGCAGGACACGAAGGATCATCAGGATCGCGGCGAGGCCGGACATTCCGAGGAAGATGAGCGACCACGGCTGAGCCTCCGGGAGCTTGCCCATCGGCTTGAGGAACGCCAGGACACCCACGGCAACGACGAGGAGCCACGCGATGCCGCCGGTGAAGAAGTAGTCGAACGGCCCGTCGCCACTGCTGGAGAAGCCGGCGACGCTCACACTCGTCCAATCGAGGGCCATACCGAGGATGAGCATCGCGGCGCCACCACCGATCATGAGCCAGTCGTGAAGCTTGTACTTGCTGAAATCCACCAGAAACCTCCTGGAGTGTTGGCGGTGTGTCGTTCGTCTCAACGAGACGACTCGACCGTAGTACCTGTGTCTCGGGCAGTCGGTCTATTGCCGTCGTGTGACATTGCCCGCGACGATCGCCGACTGGCTACCTTCGTGACGTGCCCACCGCCCTCCTCTCCGTGTACGACAAATCCGGCATCGTCGAGTTCGCGCAGGGACTGAGCGATCTCGGTTGGACGATCGTGTCGAGCGGCGGGACCGCCGCGGCGATTGCCGAGCCCGGCATCCCAGTCACCGACGTCGTCGAGCTGACGGGCGTGCCGGCGATCCTCGGGCACCGCGTCGTGACGCTCCACCCGAAGATCCACGGTGGGATCCTCGCCGATCCGACGCTTCCCGATCATCAAGCCGACATGGCCGCGTACGACATCGAACCGATCGACCTCGTCGTCGTGAACCTCTATCCGTTCTCGACCGACCCCGGCATCCAACTCATCGACATCGGCGGACCCGCAATGGTGCGCGCCGCGGCCAAGAACCACGCCTTCGTCGGGGTCGTCGTCGACCCTGACGACTACGAACCGGTCCTGGCCGAGATCGCCGCCGCCGGCGCACTGACGGACGCAACCCGCCGTCGACTCGCTCGCACCGCGTTCGCCCACACGGCCGGCTACGACGCGGCGATCGTCACCTGGTTCGACGAGACGGACGCGCTCGAACCGGCCGCCACCGATTCGGTGCTGCCGCCGTCGATCCACCTGTCGCTCGAACTCGCGCAGTCACTCCGCTACGGAGAGAACCCACATCAGCAAGGCGCCCGCTACCGCCAGACCGGACGCACCAGCTGGTGGGACGTGATGACCCAGCACGGTGGCAAGGAGCTCAGCTATCTCAACGTGTTCGACACCGAGGCCGCATGGCGGCTGGTGCAGACGTTCGCCGAACCCGCATGTGTCATCGTCAAGCATGCCAATCCCTGTGGCGTCGCGCTCGCCGACCACATCGCCGACGCGTACACGATGGCCAACGCATGCGACCCGGTCAGCGCGTTCGGTGGAATCGTCGCCCTCAACCGCACCGTGCCAGCCGAGCTCGCAACAGCGCTCGGTGACGTGTTCACCGAGGTGATCGTCGCCCCCGACTACGACGAGGCCGCGCTCGAGGTCCTGGCGGCGAAGAAGAACCTGCGGGTGCTGTCCGCCGCGGCGCCGTCGGCACTGCCCTTCGATGTTCGCCCGGTCGATGGCGGGTTCCTGGTCCAGCAACCCGATGCCGTCGGTCCCCGCAGCGACGCCTGGCGCGTCGTGACCACCGCCCAACCGACCGACGAGCAATGGCGCGATCTCGACTTCGCCTGGCGGGTCTGTGCCGCCGTGAGCAGCAACGCCATCGTCTACGTCAAGGACGGCCAGGCGCTCGGAATCGGCGCCGGGCAGCAGAACCGGCTCGATTCCGCGCGGATCGCCGCCGAGCGTTCGGCCGGTCGTGCCACGGGTGGCGCCTGCGCGAGCGATGCATTCTTCCCATTCCGTGACGGCCTGGACGCAGCAGCGGCGGCCGGCATCACCGCAGTGATCCAGCCCGGTGGTTCGGTCCGCGACGACGAAGTCATCGCCGCCGCCGACGAACACGGCATCGCCATGGTCTTCACCGGCGAACGCCACTTCCGCCACTGACACCGCCCGAGCGCCAGTTGTAACAGTGTGGGGTCAGGCACTTCGCAACAACCGCCGACACTCCGAGTTGTCACGTGGTGCCTGACCCCACGTAACAACTCGTGGTTGCGAGACGGCAGTAGCGTT
>JANNNB010000105.1:0-2773 GCA_031398325.1 Actinomycetes bacterium | reverse complement strand
CACGACTGCGGTCAGCGGCGACCTCGCCCGAAATCAGTCGGTGAGGTCTGACGGATCATCTTCGGCCGGAGGCGCCGCATCCGGCTGAGCTTCGTCTGCCGGGGCACCGGTGCCGT
The DNA here is from genome assembly GCA_031398325.1 of Actinomycetes bacterium. Classification (GTDB taxonomy): domain Bacteria; phylum Actinomycetota; class Acidimicrobiia; order Acidimicrobiales; family Ilumatobacteraceae; genus Sva-07. Next base: position 2,657 of record JANNNB010000105.1, on the reverse strand, counting down.
CGAAGGGCACGCATTGGGCAGTCGCACCGATGTCCTCGAGATCGGCCGTGTTGATGGTGTCCGCGAGGAGCCTGATCGAGTGGGTCCCTGGGTTGATGACCGCAGAGGCGATCGCCGTCAGGCTGTCGTTGGAGGCTCCCGCCACATCGTCTTCGTCGGCGAAACTGCCGCCGACGTCTGCACCATCGACGTTCCACTGGAGGAATAGGACCCCGTTCGTGCTGTTGTCGTCCCAGTCGGTCGTCCCGTTCATCATCAGGATGCACCGCTGAGCATTCGTCATCGACATCGAGACGATCGCCGTGTCGCTCACGTTGGCAAGCGTCGGACCCGATGCCGAATTGAAGAAGACCGCGCGATTTGCCTGCACGTCAGCGACCAACTGCTGCAGGCCGGTGTTCGTCGTGTAGCCGACGATGTCGACGAGCAACTCGGTCGTGCGGCCAGCGATGCCGTAGGCGTCGTAGGTGATGTCGATCTTGCCGGCATCGGCACCGCTCGTCGGCAGGGACACCTGGACGGCGTTGGGGATGTTGGAGTTGGCCTCGACGTTCAGCGACGAGGTCGTCGGTGCTCCGACGGCATTGCCGGGACGGATCGACACGAAACCGGCAGCCTGCGGCGACACCGCCGTGACGTTGAGAAGCACACCCGTGGCTCCGACCGGAACGACGACGGCGTTACCCCCCGACGTCGGGACGTTCCCCGTGATCTGCAGCTTCTGCGACGTCGGTGACGTGAACGGCCCTGGCAAGCCCAGGTTGACCGGATCACGGGTGTCGAGCACACGCGTGGGGGTGACGTTGACGATGGTGGACTCAGCGGGCCCGGGCGCTGCGTTCGCGAGGAAGAGCCCACCACCACCGAGCGACACCGCAACCGCTGCTCCGACCGCGGCCCAGCGCGACCTCCATACCAATCGATCCTTCATGATTGCTCCTTTTCGTTCCGCGCCGGTGGCGCGTCGTCGACCAACGTAGTCCGTTCGTCGAAAGCGACGATCCGTCGCCTCACCTCATGAGGAGCCACCGACAGCGCTCCGGATACCCGCAACGTCGGAGTTCGGCTCTCGAACACGCTGGGCGGACGGTCACGAATCAGCCGGCGTCTACCGCGAGAAGCTTCGGCAGGATCAGGAGCGAGATCTCGTCATCGAGCGCGCCGTCGAGGGTGTCGCCGAAGTGCTCCTGGTGGAAGACCAGCATCGGGATGAGGTCGTCGAACATGTCGGTGTCGGCGGTCGTGCTGCTCGGTGTGGACAGCATGTAGCGGTAGAAGAGTTCGTCGCCCCGCACTGCGAAGTGGCCGACGGCCATCGCCCCGTTGATCAGTGCGATGGCGTGGCCGAGATCGCCGAGTTGCGACGAGTCGAACTCGAACGGGAGCTTGACGTAGAGCTGCGTGAACGTCGTCGACGCGAACTGATCATCGCCGAACGGCATGATGCTCACAGCCATGAACCGGGCTCGATCGGCGTCATCCTCGCCGAGGTCGACGATCAGCGTGCTCACGGGCAGTTCGTCGTTCGCCTCGGCGAGCTGGGCCGGGTACCCAGCGTTGGTGAACACCGGCTCGAGGAGCGCCAACTCTGCCAGTGCTGCGGGCGAGACGAAACCTGCGGCCTGCGGCGACACCGCACATCTGACCCCGGCGCGCATGCAGTGCAGAGCGAATGCGTGCCCGGACAAGAGGCGAGCGATGATTGAGCGGTGATCCGCCTCGATGATCTTTCCGACGGCGGCGAGAGTTGGTCGTTCGACCATCCCCTCGCAGCTGGACGGGCCGACGACCTGAGTGACGTGATCGCTGCGATCCAGGCTGCTGACGAACGCGCCGCACGACATGGGGAATGGGTGGTCCTCGTCATCGCGTACGAGGCAGCTGCAGCGTTCGACCCGGTCATGCGAACGGCTGCTGCGCCCCCCGTCGGCACCCCCTACGTCTGGTGGCAGTCGTTCGCGGAACGTGTACCAGCGGCTCGACTCCCGCCCATCGAGTCCCGGGTCGTGACCCGCGAACGGCTGCCGAACCGCTTTCCCCATCCCCAGGCTGTCGGCATCGTGCGATCGCGGATCGAGGCGGGAGACGTGTACCAGGTGAACGTCACCGACCGGTTCGCCGGTCGATACGTCGGAACTCCGCTCGAGATGTACGCGGCGCTCCTCGGTGTCCAGCGCTGCGACTTCGGCGCCTACGTGGAAATGGGTGAACGCGTCGTGGCCTCGGCGTCACCTGAGCTGTTCTTCCAGTGGGATCACCCGACCATCGAATGCCGCCCGATGAAGGGCACGGCCGAACGACGCCCCCGACCCGACGACGACGACAGAGCGGCGGCGACGCTGCGCTCGTCGACCAAGGAGCAGGCCGAGAACGTGATGATCGTCGACCTCCTCCGCAACGACCTCGGACGCATCGCCCGGACCGGATCGGTGCGCGTACCCGAACTCTTCACCGTCGAGCGCTACGAAACCGTCTGGCAACTGACATCGACCGTACGTGCGGATGTGGACGACGACGTCGAGCTCGTCGACGTCCTCGGAGCGCTGTTCCCGTGCGGCTCGGTGACCGGCGCTCCGAAGATCGCCGCGATGGGCATCATCGACGACCTCGAGGCCGACCCTCGCGGCGTCTATTGCGGGGCGATCGGCGTGCTCGCC
>JANNNB010000069.1:0-56665 GCA_031398325.1 Actinomycetes bacterium | reverse complement strand
GCGTCGATCTCCTCCGCGGCGTTGCCGACGTCCTGGGTGATCGCCGTCAACTGCAACGTGTCGCCGCCGAGCGTCAGACGCACCGGAGTGGAATCCTGCGCAAGGATCTTGACCCGCCGGATGGCCTCGAGCATCGCTGCCTTTCCGAACGTCAGCAGGTTGGGATAGCTCGACGGGAGCAGGTTCCGGTAATTCGGGAACTCCCCCTCGATCAGGCGCGTGCTGACCCGAGTGGTGCCGGACTCGAAGGTCGCGTCGCGCTCGCCGAGGCGCACCGTGAGTTCGTCGACGTCGCCCATCACCCGCGACAGCTCGCCGAGGGCGCGGCCGGGGATGATCACCTTCTGGCCGCTGCCGAGCACCGACGACTCGGGCAGGTCGCGAACGGCGAGACGGTACGAGTCGGTGGCGACCATCCGCAGCCCGTCCTCCTCGGCTGCCAGCAGTACGCCCGTGAGCACAGCGCGGGCGTCGTCGGTCGACGCGGCGCGTACGACCTGGCGCAGTGCGTCGGCCATCGAACTCGCCGACAGGGTCACGCCCTCGGCGGTGGGTTCTGCCAGGGTCGGGTAGTCGTCGAGTGCGAGCGGGCGGACGGAGAACTGCGAGCGCCCCGCGCTGATCGACAACTCGTCATCGGTCAACTCGATCTGCACCGCACCAGCGGGAAGGGCCTTCACGATGTCGCCGACGAGACGGGCCGGCACCACTGCGGCGCCATCCCGTTCTCCGCCGACTGCGACCGTGAGACGAATCGTCAGCTCGAGGTCCGTTCCGGTCACCGTCAGGGAATCGCCGACGACCTCGAGCTTCACCCCGGCGAGTACCGGCAAGGTCCCCGTTCGATTCGTAGCGGCACGTCCCGCGGACCCCACCGCATCGGCGAGGACATCACGTTCACAACGAAACTTCACAGTCGGCACTTCTCCTCATACATGGATGTTTCAAAGAACAATGTCAGTAGTAGGTGCTGTGGATTGGGGACAAACACCGTTCTGCCAGCGTAGGGCCATCGCGCGCGTTCACAGGGGATGGCGCCTCGGTCCCCAGGTCGCGTGTTACGTGGGTGTGATTCGGTGGACAGTGGAGCGTTGTCCACTGCGCGGCTACCGGTTGCGCGTGGGTTGTCCGACCCCGCGTCCCCAATGCCTGATCTGGGCGTCACGAGCCGGGTCATGACTTGAGTTGTTGGATCAACGCCGTCACCTGGTCGTAGATCTGCTTGCGCTCGCTCATCAGCCGCTGGATCTTCTCGTTGGCGTGGATCACGGTGGTGTGATCGCGACCGCCGAACAGCCGTGCGATGGCCGGGTAGCTCAGATCGGTGAGCTCACGGAAGACGTACATTGCGATCTGACGGGCGGTGACGAGCGGACGCTGGCGACTCCGGCCCTTGAGGTCCTCGACCGGGAACTTGAGGATCGAGGCGATCTCTGCCAACAACTCCTCGTCCGTGCGGACCTTGGGTTTGTTGTCGTTGAGCAGGTCAGCGAGCTGCGTCTGCGCGAGCTCGGTGGTGATGGGCACCTGGTTCAGGCTGGCGAATGCGGTGACGCGAATGAGCGCCCCTTCGAGTTCGCGGATGTTCGTCGCGATGTTCGTGGCGATGAACTCGAGGGTCTGGTCCGGTACCTGCACCCGATCGCGCTCGGACTTGTTGCGCAAGATCGCGAGCCGAGTTTCCATGTCGGGCGGCTGGATGTCGGTGATCAGCCCCCACTTGTACCGCCCGCGCAGACGTTCTTCGAGCGTGGGGATGGCATCGGGCATCCGATCGGAGGAGATCACGACCTGCTTGTTCGCGCCGTGCAACGAGTTGAACGTGTGGAAGAACTCTTCCTGGAGCCCTTCCTTGCCGGCGATGAACTGGATGTCGTCGATGAGCAACACGTCGATGTCGCGGTACCGGCGCCGGAGCGACGCGGTCGTGTTCTGACGGATGGCGTCGACGTATTCGTTCATGAACGTCTCGGTGGAGACGTAGCGAACCTCATGGTGCTGATAGTTCGAGTGGACGTAGTGCCCGATCGCGTGCAGCAGGTGGGTCTTGCCCAGTCCGGCTGATCCATAGATGAACAGTGGGTTGTAGCTGCGCGCCGGGGTCTCGGCGACCCGGAGGGCGGCGGCCAGGGCGAACTGGTTCGAGGCTCCCTTGACGAAGGTCTCGAACGTGTATCGGGGGTTCAGGCCTGCTTCGTCGAGCAGGCTGCGTTGCCCACGGTCGGTTCCGCCGTTGGCAGAGCTGTTCCGTGAACCGTTGCTGCTGACACCGGCGTTGTAACCGGCGTTGTAGCTCGTCTCGTCGGTGACGGTGAGGGCCTCGGCGGGACTGTCGACGGCGCTCTCGGTGGTCGCGACATCGATCTCGACGTTTCGCTGCCCCTCGTTCGCGTCGTGGAGCGCCTCGGTGACGAGCGGCAGGTACCGGGTCATGATCCGGTCACGGACGTACGCGCTCGGTGCCATCAACCGCAGCGTGTCCTCGTCGGAATCGAGTGGTGTCAGGTCTTGGAACGTCGAGAACCAGACGGACTCGGCGAGCTGTGAGCGAAGCGACAGTGTGACCTGTGTCCACACGTCGTCGGCGTCACTCACCTGCACCTCCGCGGGTTGCTGCAGGATTTCCACCCGCGTTGATCCACATGGTTGTCCACAAGGTGGGGACATTCGACGGGCACGACACGAGCGTCCGAACGTAGCAGGTTCGAGCGCAGTCCGAAACCTGGGTGGAAATGCCCCGTGTGCAGGGACGATGTCGACACGGCGAAGGTGTGGACAACTTACACGGGTGTGGTTTGTCCCCCGTGGTTGGGAGTGTGGTCCGCGTCGCCCTAGCCTGGGAGGTTGAATCTGCGACGCGTCCGATCGGCATTGCCAGTCGTCGTCGTCGAAGTGTCGCCCGAAGAGCCGGAGATCCCGTGAAGCGTACCTTTCAACCAAATGCCCGCCGTCGTGCCAAGACACACGGCTTCCGCGCCCGCATGAGCACCCGCGGCGGGCGTGCCGTGCTGAAGGCACGACGCGCCAAGGGTCGCGCCCGTCTCTCGGCTTGATCGATTCGATTCGAGATCGTGACGTCTTCGTCCGCCTCGGTCGAGAAGGCGTCCGCTTTCGACGGGAGCCGCTGTGGTGTACCTATCTCCAACTCGAGGATCCGCTGCTGGCGGGCCCCGGCACCAGCAAATGTCACTTTGCGTTCGCCATCGGCCGGCCGGTCGGCCCAGCGGTCGTTCGCAATCTCCTTCGTCGTCGGCTGCGCATGATCGTTCGGCAGCACGATTTCGCACCCGGCTACTGGTTGATCGGCGCTCGGCCTCGAGCGACCGAACTGACGTTCGATCAGCTGCGGGGCAAGATGCTCGAACTCGGCCAGGCCGTGTCGACGTCGCTCGACGCGTCTCGGATCTCGCCGTGACGACCGAGCCGGCCAAGCAGAGCCTGTCGATTCGGGCGGTGCTGTTGTACCAGCGTCTGTTCGACGGTCGACCATCGCCATGTCGGTTCACTCCGTCGTGTTCTGCGTACGCACTCGAGGCGCTCCAAACCCACGGCACCATGCGTGGGCAGTGGCTCACACTGCGTCGTTTGTCGCGTTGCCGTCCATTCGGTCCTTCCGGATGGGATCCTGTTCCGGAGGTCGCCACGCAGTCGACCCCCGCTTGTGAGAAGGGCTGCTGATCGATGTTCGAGATTCCAGCCGCGCTGCTGTCATGGTTCTACGGCCTGACCAGCAGTTATGTGGTGATGCTGGCGATGATCGCCGCGGTCGTGATGGCGATCACCACGCCGTTGACGTTGAAGAGCACCAAGGGCATGCTCGAAATGCAGCGTTTGGCGCCGGAGATGCGCAAGCTCCAGAACGAGCATCGCAACGACAAGGCCAAGCTCAACGAAGAGATGATGAAGCTCTATCAGGAGCACAAGGTCAACCCCATGGCGTCGTGCCTGCCGATCGTGGCGCAGATGCCTGTGTTCATCATCATGTTCCAGGTCCTGCACGGCCTGACCTACCAGCCCGAGGGGGCTGCATTGCCGGTCGCCCAGACGGTGTGGAGCGCGTTCGGCAACTCCGCCGAGGCTGCTGATCCGGGGTTCATCCCGCGTTTCCTCGCGATCGACTCGTCGCTCTACCAGGCGCTGTTCGGCGAGCACACGATGATGTCGTTCGGCCTCGACCTGTCGAAGTCGGCGATCGATGCGATCGGCGAGAGTTTCGGTTCTGCCATCCCGTACGTGCTCTTGGTCCTCGTGCTCGGATGCCTCTATTTCGTGCAGCAGCGCATGGTTGCCGCCCGAGCCGCCATCAGCCCGACGATGTCGCAGACACAGCAGAAGTTGATGCAGTACCTGCCGGTGTTCTTCGCCGTGTTCCAGGTGTTCTTCCTCGCCGCCCTGGTCGTGTACTACCTCTTCCAGACGTTGCTGCGCATCGCCCAGCAGGTGTACATCACGAAGGCGTTCTACGGCCATGACGAGGCACTCGGTCGTCAGGCCCAGCGCGCCGGCGAGGCGGCCCGTGCCGAGGCGCAGAAGTCTGGTGAGTCGACCGGGATGTTCTCGCAGGCCAAGCGTGACCTGACTGCGGCCAAAGGCGACAAGCCCTCCAAGAACGGCGACAAGCCCAGCAAGAACGGCGACAAGGCGAGCGCCGTCGACAAGAAGTCGGCGACCAACGGCACGCCTGAGCGCCAGGTCGTCAGCAAGCGGGTGACGCCGCCCAAGAACCGACCGACACCGTCGGCATCTGCCAAGGGGCGGCCGACCCCGTCGCGCAAAGATTCCCAATCGACCAAATCGAACCGACCGAAGTCGAACGGCAAGTAGCTGTTCGATCGCGCCGCGGCCCCGTGCCGACCTGGCGCCGACCATCACGAAAGAGCATGACATGGAGTGGGTAGAGACCACGGCGAAGACCCTTGACGAGGCGCGCGAGCTGGCGCTCGACGAGTTGGGCGTCGGTGCGGACGACGCAGAGTTCGACGTCTTGGAGGAGCCCAAGCCGGGCCTTTTCGGTCGTGTACGGGGTGAGGCGAGGATTCGCGCTCGTGTCCGTCCGACCCAGGCTCGTCCCAAGCAGGAGCGTAAGCGCAAGGGCCGAGGCGACAAGGCGCCCGCGGACAAGAACCGAAGCGAAGGTACTCCTGGTACGGATGACGGCCCGGTGGCCGAGTCGACCGATGCCATCCAAGATCCCGGCACGGGTGCGTCTGCGAGCATTGAGTCCCCGTCGAATGCGGCAGACAAGCCGCAGCGTCCGAGCCGCCAACGATCCACCAAACAACGAGAGCAGGTACCGGCCGTGAGCGACACCGACCAGATGCGCGACGAGGCACCCCAGTCCGACGTCACCCCCGACGAGGTCGGGGCCGCTGCCGTTGCCTTCATGGACGGCCTCACCGAGGCCTTCGGCGTTGCCGGCACGTCGGAACTGACGATCGACGGTACGACGTTGGAACTCAACGTCGCAGGTTCCGAGCTCGGTCTGCTCGTCGGTCCCGGCGGCCGAACACTCAATGCGGTCCAGGATCTGGCACGCGTCGCTGCACAACGCCGTTTGGGTGACCACGAGACGCGCCTGCGCATCGACGTCGCCGGATATCGCGACCGACGCGAGCAGGCGCTGATCAAGTTCTCTCGCGACGTGGCCGACCAGGTGCGCACCTCCGGGGTGGCTCGCTCGCTCGAGCCGATGACCTCGTCGGATCGTAAAGTCATCCACGACGTGTTGAACGAAGAGGATGGCGTCGCCAGCCGTTCCGTTGGCGAGGATCCGAACCGTCGGATCATCGTCGAACCCGCCTGATCCGATGTCGATGAGCCCGGACGACGCGACGTCGACGGGCTCGGGTGAGTCGCCATCCGTCGATCCCCTGCTTCTGCGTTCGTTGGAGGAGGCGCAGCGTCTCGGTTTTCTCGGAAGCCGGCCCATCGATCAGGTCGTCGAACACGCCCGGTACTTCGTCGACGCATTGGGCGTCGCCGGTGGCTTTGCCGACGGCTCGGTCCTGGACCTCGGTGCCGGTGGCGGCGTCCCCGGTTTGGTGATCGCCCACGACGTCCCGGGCGCTCATCTCACGCTCCTCGACCGGCGTGCGACGCGAACGGACTTCCTTGCTCGCGCCGTTCATCGGCTCCGTTGGAACGAGCGGGTCGACGTACTGACCCAGGATGCCGCTCGCCCATCGCCGATGCAGCGAGCTTCGTTCGATGCGGTCGTCGCCCGCGGTTTCGGCCCTCCGAGCATGACCTTGGAGCTGGCCCGGCTCTGGGTCCGGGCGGGCGGGCTGATCATCGTCAGCGAGCCACCCACGGGGGATCGGTGGGCGGCCGTCGACCTGGACCGCATCGGGGTCGATCGTGTGCCCAGCGAGCGCCAGGTCGCGGTCTTCGTAGCACGCTGACCTGGGGTGACACCCCTCGTCAGGGATGTTTCACGTGAAACATCCACCGTCGGGGTGGGCGCCCGGGACCCCGGGTTGTTTCACGTGAAACACCGCAACGCATCTGAATCACAGGGCATTCACCCCGTCCGGTTGGCCGACCACTACGCTCCGTACCGGCAGGGGGAGCATTCGATGCTGCCTCCCTGAACGCGAGACGACCAGGAGATTGTGTGACATCCACTGAATCGAGTACCGAGCCACCACCGTCCGGCGACCAGGACCCACAAGGTGCCGGGAGCGAGGTCAAGGCCGGACCTGCTCGCACCCTGCCCAGGATCATTGCGCTGGCGAACCAGAAAGGTGGTGTCGGAAAGACGACCACCACCGTGAACCTGGGTGCCGCCCTGGCGGAGATGGGTTTGCGGACCTTGATCATCGACCTCGATCCGCAGGGGAACGCGTCGACGGGGCTGGGTATCGAGAACCGTGGGCTCGAGCATTCGATGTACCACGTCCTCATGCACGAGGAGCCATTGGAGAACGTCGTCGAACCGACCGACGTGCGCAACCTCTTCGTCGCGCCGGCCTCGCTGGACCTCGCCGGTGCGGAAATCGAGTTGGTCCCCGCCTTCAGTCGCGAGCAGCGGCTGAAACGGGCGATCGACGCGGTGCTCGACGATTACGACTACGTGCTGATCGACTGTCCACCGTCGCTGGGCTTGCTCACGGTGAACGGATTGGCGGCCGCCCGCGAGGTGATGGTGCCGATCCAGTGCGAGTACTACGCACTCGAAGGGCTGGGGCAGCTGCTCCGCAACGTCGATCTCGTGAAGCGGAACCTGAACCCGACACTCGACATGAGCACGATCCTGTGCGTGATGTACGACGCCCGCACGAATCTTTCGGGTCAGGTGGTGAGCGAGGTGCGCGAGCACTTCGGTGACAAGGTGTTGCGCTCGGTCATCCCACGGTCCGTCCGGTTGTCGGAGGCACCGTCGTTCGGCCAGCCGATCACGACGTTCGACCCCCGGTCGCGCGGCGCGATCGCCTACCGCGACGCTGCGCGGGAGGTTCACAGTGCCACGCTCTAGCGGTCTCGGAAAGGGTTTGAGTTCGATCATCCCCGGTGCAGAACTCGACAAGGAAGCGGCGACGGCCGGGCAGGACGCGACCCTGCTCGAACTTGCGGTGACCACCATTGCACCGAACCCGAACCAGCCCCGCGTCCACTTCGACGAGGAGAGCCTGATCGAACTGTCCGCGTCGATCGCCGAGATGGGTGTCCTGCAACCGATCCTGGTTCGGCCGCTCGACGATGGGAGCTTCGAGCTGATCGCCGGCGAGCGTCGTTGGCGCGCCGCCCAGCGCGCAGGGCTGGCCACCGTGCCGGCGATCGTGCGCTCGACCGACGATCTGAGTTCGATCGAGCAGGCACTCGTCGAGAACCTGCATCGTCAAGATCTCACTCCGCTCGAGGAAGCGGCTGCCTACCAGCAGCTGATCGAGGATTTTCATCTCACTCACGAGCAACTGTCGGCGAGGGTCGGCAAGAGTCGCTCGGCGATCACCAACACGCTGCGCTTGCTGGGACTGCCGCCCGGCGTGCAGCGCCTTCTGGTCGATGGTCAGCTGTCCGCAGGGCACGCTCGGGCCCTGTTGGCGACACCGGACCGGGCGCTGCAGGAGCGACTGGCACGCGAGGCGGTCGACGGCGGTTGGTCCGTACGAGCCATCGAGCAGGCCGTTCGGTCGGCAGGAGATCAATCGAACGGCGTACCGGCGAGTGGGCAGGACGAGCCCACCGGCGTCGGAACGGGCGGTTCGATCGATGGCGCTGGTCTCACGCCGCAGACGAGGTTGCGCCCGCCAGGACTCCTGGAACTCGAGAACCTGTTGGCCGACCGTCTGGAGACGAGCGTGACCGTGCAGATGGGACCGAAGAAGGGTCGAGTCGTGATCGAGTTCGCCGACCTCGGGGATCTCGAACGCATCTATCACTTGATGACGCCGTAGACGCCCCGAAACCTCAGAACACTGCGCGTCGCGCCGTCGTCGAGCGGATGTTCACGGCGTGTTTGGTGAATGTTCGGGCCACGTTCGGTAGCGCGTGACCAACGTCACGTGGTATTTGTTTCAACGTCACGTACAGACAAACACACAGCCTGTGCACCAAGCTGTGGACAAAGTCTCGATGTCGTCCACATGCTCGCTTTTGGCGAGCCAGCGACGGCTATTCGGCTGTTTCGGAGGCCCACACGGCCAGCGCCTCGATGACCGCGTGCGAGATCCGTTCGGCGGCATCGACGACCGAACGAACGGGACCGACGGTGCACATGACCGCCGGCATTCTCGTCTCGCGCAGCACGGGCAGTCGCATGCCGACGGCGACAGGATCGGCCGCGGTGATGTCGCGCAGTCGGACCGCGAGGAGTTCGGCGAGCGCCCGCCCGCCGCGCGACTCGAACCCAGGTACGGAAAAATAGGAGATGGTCGAACATACTGTCGACTCCGCCTCGAACCCGACGTAGACCGACGCACCGAACCGGTTGGCGACGGCCGCGTGTGCGCTGGCCTCGTATTCGTCGGTCGACAGTACGACGGCGCCCGCGACCCGCAACGATCTCGACAACGACCGGGTGATCGCGCTCAGGCCACCGAACTGGCCGACGACCACACGCAGTGACCCGAGGGTACGGGCACCGGACGCCGGCTCGTCCTCGCGGATCCGGGCGACCCCGGGGCCCGTTCCGCTCTGACGTCGAAGCAGCTCGAGGGTGGTCACGGTCGTCGGACCACAGACGCCGTCGGGTGTGATCCCGGAGTTGCGCTGGAAGTCGACCAACGCGCGAATCGTGGCCGGGCCGAGGATCCCGTCGGGTCGACCGCAGTCGAAGCCGACATGATTGAGCCCCTGCTGGAGCTCCGCGACGTCATCACCCCGGAGCTGGGGCGCCGTCAGCAGCAGGACGCGGTCACCGAGTCGCCAACCCGCTTCGATGAGTGCGAGCCAGGTCGCCTCGTCGCACTCACCGGTCGAGCGGAGTCCACGACGCTCCTGGAACGACGTGACCGCGAGCTCAGTGGCAACGTCGAAGACCCCAGATGAGAGACCGACCCCTGCGACGCCGGCGCTGTGGAGCCGGCGTTGCAGGTCCCGCACGGCTTCGCCGTGGAGGCCTCGGGTCAGAGGGAAGTGGGAAGGAATTCGTCGAGCTCCTGCAGCAGGGCACCTTTGCTCTTGGCGCCGACGAGTCGCTTGGTGACTTCTCCGCCGGAGAACACGAGCAGGGTGGGGATGCTCATGACGTTGTACTTCCGTGCCAGATCGGGGTTGTCGTCGACGTTGAGCTTGGCGATGGTGACGCTGTCGGCGTGCTCGTCGGCGATCTCTGCGAGGATGGGGGCGATCTGCTTACAGGGGCCACACCACTCGGCCCAGAAGTCGACGACGACGGGCTTGTCGGAGCCGACGACGGTCTCGTCGAAGGTGTTGGTGGAGAGATTCACGATGCCTTGTGCCATGTCGGCGATCCTTTCGAGCGGGAGTGCTTCCCGTGTGGTGTCTGCACGGCGAACCGTGCCGACTCTACAACCAGCGCCCGGCGATGAACATTCCCACGCCAGGGGAGCGTCGAACCCCCGTACGGGCGTAGCTCAGTGATGTACGTTCGCTTCGAGCCAGCGCTCGGCGTCGATCGCCGCCATACAGCCGGATCCGGCCGCGGTGATCGCCTGCCGGTAGGTGTGGTCCTGTACGTCGCCGCATGCGAAGACGCCGTCGACATCGGTGTACGACGAGTCCGGCTTCGTGATCAGGTACCCGGAATCGGGCTCCATGTCGAGTTGTCCGACGAAGAGGTCGGTGTTCGGTCGGTGACCGATGGCGACGAACAAGCCCGTCACCGCGAGCGTGCTCTGCTCGCCGGTGACCGTGTTCGTGAGCCCGATCCCGGTGACGACGTCGTCGCCCATGATCGCGGTGACCTGGTTGTTCCACAGGAACTCGATCTTCGGGTTGGCGATGGCGCGGTCCTGCATGATCTTCGACGCCCTGAGTTCGTCTCGGCGGTGGATCAAGGTGACCTTGTCGGCGAACTTGGTGAGGAACGTCGCTTCCTCGATCGCCGAGTCGCCTCCGCCGACGACAGCGATCTCCTGGCCACGGAAGAAGAAGCCGTCGCACGTCGCACAGGTCGACAGACCGTGCCCGATGAGCCGCTCTTCGGCCTCGAGGCCGAGCATCAGTGACTGGGCACCGGTGCTGACGATGATCGAGTGCGCCCGGTACAGCGTGTCGCGCACCCAGACCTTGAACGGACGTTCGCTGAAGTCGACCTTGGTCACCTTCTCGGTGATGATCTCGGTGCCGAAGCGGAGGGCCTGCTCACGCATGCCCATCATCAACTCCGGGCCCATGATGCCCTGCGGGAATCCAGGGAAGTTCTCGACCTCGGTCGTCAGCATCAACTGACCGCCGGGCTGGTCACTGGTGCTCGAGGGCTCGCCTTCGATCAGGAGGGGAGCGAGGTTGGCGCGGGCGGTGTAGACGGCGGCAGTCAGGCCTGCGGGGCCGGAGCCGATGATGATGACGTCACGGACATCCGGCAGGGAATCACTCTGGACATCGGGGCGAACGTCGGACATGTGGGTCTCTTCTCGGTCGAGTCGGGGGGACGCTGTTGGCGCAGTCGGAGGACGGTCAGCTGGCGCTGGCGTTGCGCTTCTTGAACAACAACAGCCCGCCGAGACACAGAATTCCACCGACGATGAAGTAGCTGAGGTACACCGATTGCGCCTCGTTGACGGCCAGATCGAGGAGCGACTGGAGGCCGCGCATGATGCCGATGATCGCGATGACCAGGATGAACACGCCGAGAAAGGCAGCGATGATGCCGAAGACCAGCGCGCGGGCGGCGAAGACGGCCTTGGTCGTCGTCTGCTCGCGGACCGTGCCGATCAGGCGCACCAGCGTGTCGGTCGTGTCGCTGGCCCAGTTCGGATCGGTGAGCGGGTTCCCCGGCATGAGCGACGAGACTAGCCCGCGCTCAGTCGAGAGATGCGCGGGCGACGAGCGAGCAATCGTCCTGTCGGTAGGCGACCGCTTCGTTTCGACGCTCGTCGATTCCGACGACGACGGTCTCGTCGATGTAGATCGCGAGCCCGACGACGATGTCCACGCGATCGCAGAGCGGGAGCTCCGATGCGCCGAGCAACTCGTCGGCTTCGTCCGCGACGGCGGCCGGTGCCTCGGTGATCACCGTCGCTCCCTCGGGGAGCTCGGCCGACGCCGGAGCGTCGATCGCATCGGAGGCGAAGATGGCCAGATCTTCGATGGAGCTCAGCTGCTCCAGCGATCCGCCGTCGGGTGGTGGTGCCTCCGAATTGAGGTCGGCCTGGACCTCGGAGCCGTTCTCGGCGGCGGCGGGTGCCTGCGCAGCGGTCGCCTCCTCGAGCTCGGTGTCTGCGCCACCGGACGCTGCTGTCGGCTCATCGGCGTCCTGCGCCTCGGCGACGCGGGCCTCGGCGGTGGCATCCGCGTCGGCGGAGGAGAGTTTGGTGTCGTCGGTCGTGACGTTCCGCAGGACCAGGCCACCGGCGAGCACCAGCACGAGACCGGCGGCGGCTGCTCCGAGCCAACCCGGAGACTGCATCCGGCGTCGCTTGGTGGACCGTCGGGCAGGTGACGACATGGCTGCGACGCCTGCGGCCGCAGCGCGGTCGGCGCCGCTCGGTGTGGAGTCGCGAAGCGCGCCGGTCCGTTCGGCCTCGGGGAGACGATCCCAGGCATCGAGCGCGGTCGACAGGTGCCGTTCGCGCATCGAGATGGGAGCCTCGCCCTGGGACCCCGTGGTCGAGACGACCGCCCGAACGGTCCGGAGACGATCGACCTCGGCGAGCAGTTCGTCGGACGCCTCGACGTGGGCGCGCTCGTCGTCGGTCACGTGGCCGTCGAGATACGCGCTCGCAAGGATGGTCAGGTCGTCGTTCATTCCGGTTCTCTTGGACGCTCCAGGTCGCCGTCGAAGTTCCCCGAGCCGTCCGGAAATCCGGGAGCATCGGGCCCGTGCTGCTCGACGTCGGCGCTCGGCGGGGTCGCGAGTGGAGGCAACAGGTCGAGTCTCATCGAGTCGGCCAACTGTGCGCGTGCCCGCGCGATCCGCGACTTCACCGTGCCGAGCGGGATGTCGAGTACGTCGGCGATGTCCTGGTAGTCGAGGTCGATCACGTCACGCAGGACGACGACCACGCGAAAGTCGTCGCTCAGTTCGTCGAGGGCGGCGTCGATCGCAAGCTGATCGTCGACGCGGTCGCCCTGGGCGCTGGCCGCCTGATCGATGACCTCGTGTTCGCGGTCGTCGGCGATGTGGAGCATGGGCCGACGCTGACGTTTCCGCAGCTCGTCGAGGGCAGCGTTCGTGGCGATGCGGTAGGCCCAGGTCCCGAATGCGGACCGTCCATCGAACCGTGGCAAGTTGCGGACGATCTTGATGAGCGCCTCCTGACACGCATCGTCGGCATCGCTCGCAGAGCCGGTGATGCGCCGGCACACGGAATGGACCCGGTCGTAGTGGCGGCGAAGAAGCTGATCGAGCGCGCCGCGGTCACCGGTTTGCGCGGCCGTGACCAGCTGGGCGTCGTCGAGTCGGGCGATGGAGCGGAGCGTAACGAAGGGTGTCAGCCGACGAGCGTGATCTCGCCGAGTCGTCCGCGATACGGGTTCGTATCGCTGCACGCATCGTCGGGGCCGAGTTCGTTCAGGAGCACGAGCATGTGTATCGCAGGCACGGCCGGGATGGCGAGGTGACCGTGTCAGGCTCCGAGTCGAACGCCTTCACGCCGAGCTCGGGACCCCACTGGTCGAGGTCGGCCGGTGCCACCGCAGCGTCGGAGGCGAAGAATCGCAACTGGTACGGCGCGTTGACCACATCGACGGACAGCGCCTGCTGGATCGGCTGGTCGAACGACACGACGAGGCCGACCCCGCGCTTCGCACCCATGTACTGCGACGAGTAGCACTCGGTCGACCACGACGTGGTCGGGTCGCCGTCGGGACCGGCCAGCGCGGCGCTTTCGTCGTTCTCCTGGCCGTCGCCGTCGGGGTCGAAGGTGTTGATCGCGGTGATGGTCGCTGGTCCGGTCGGCGCAGGTTCTGCGACGGGGGCGACCGTGGTGTCGCTGGCGGCCGCATCCATGGGGGCGCCAGTGGCCGGGTCGATCGCAGCATCGGTGCCGGGCAGACCCGTGGTGGTCGGGACCACATCGCCGCCCCCGTACTGGAGGTTGAACCAGAGCAGACCCCCGACGATCAAGGCCACGACGAGCAACACGGCAACGACCGCCATGCTCGGCTTCCAACTGTTCGACATGCCGTGCGCGGTCGCTGGGTCGACGCGCTGGTTCCCGGTCGGCGGTGTGTGGGAACGAGTCGCCGTGCGCGCCGGTGTGGATGGCCTCGCGACGGGCTGTTGGGTGGTGATCGACGTGTCGGGGTTGGTCGCTCGGGCGGCGCTCGGCACGGACGATCGCGCCTGGACGGGCTGGACGGGAACCGCTCCGGAGCGTGACGGCTCGCCGGGGATCGCGCCGACCATGGGGCTCACCGGGCCGCCGGACATGTCATCCCGCCCACTCCCTCGCGCCGACCCGGGTGACGGCACGGGCGGCGCGGTGCGATGACGTGATGACTTCTCGACCGGTGGCCGCACGTCGGCCGGCCGAGGGAGCTCGTCGGACGGTGCACGACGGAAACGCTTCGTGCTGAACGGCAGGATCGGCGATCGGTCGGCGGTGGTGTGCGTGGTGGGATCGATGACCGGCGGGCCCTCCTTGGCCGCCTCTCGCAATGCCTCGACGAGGTCGGCTCCCGTGGCGGGCCGGCTCGCCGGGTTGCGCGCGAGCAGCTGGTGGATCACGGTGACGAGTGCGGTCGGCAGGGTGGCCCGGAGCCGGGCGAGATCGGTGGGGTCGCGCTGCAGGCGTGCGAGCGCCGTGTCGGCATCGGTTTCGCCGAGGAACGGCACGCGGCCGGCCAGGCACTCGTACAGCACGAGACCGAGGGAGTAGAGGTCGGCTCGACCATCGAGCTTCTTGCCGCGGACCTGCTCGGGTGAGAGGTACTTGGCCGTACCCATCATGATGTTGTCGCTCGTGAGGTCGGCATCGGCTGACTGCAGGCCCTTGGCGATGCCGAAGTCGGTGAGCAGGACCCGACCGTCGGAGGTGATCATGATGTTGCCGGGCTTGACATCACGGTGGACGAAGCCGGCCTCGTGTGCGTGGTCGAGCGCCAGTGCGACGCAGGTCCCGATGTGACACGTGAGTTCCGGACTGAGCCGCTTCTGGGTGTCGAGCAGCTGGCGCAGACTCTTGCCCTCGACGAGCTGCATCACCACCGCTTGGCGGCCGTCCTGTTCGAACACGTCGTGGACCGCCACGATGTTCGGGTGGTTGAGGCTCGCGGCGGCGATCGCCTCGCGGCGGAACCGTTCTGCGACGACTGCATCGGAGGCGAGTGTCGGCTTGAGCCACTTCACCGCGACCTTGCGGTCGAGGGTGAGGTCGACGGCCAGCCACACCTCGGCCATGCCGCCTTGCGCGAGCTGACGCTGCAGCTCGTATCGCCGGGCGATCACGGTGGGAGTCGGAGGAGGGGCCGCAGGGGACATGACGCTGTGCTGGAACGCTAGTGGGGTGACGCTGCCCGGTCAGGGCAATGAAGGAACGATCGCGTCGCGCACACCGGTCACCACGCCGGCGACGGCGTTGCCGGCGTTCGCTCGGCCGGCGGCGTCAGGGTTGATCGGCGCTCACGACTTGGAACGCGACCCCGATGGTGCCGCGTCCGCCGTGCGTGCCGATGACGGGTCCGATCTCGCCGACGACGATCTCACCTGGAGCGTACGGCCGCAGCATCTCGACGAACTCGTCGACATCGCTGCAATCGGCGTGGAGCACGGCGAGGTTCTCGATGGCGCCGTCGTAGCTCTTCACCTTGTCGACGAGGAAGCTCAGTGCCTTCGACCGGGTGCGCTGCTTGCCGCCCTGCTCGACGACGCCTCCGGTGACCTCGATGATCGGCTTGATCGACAGCGCGGTGGCGAGGAGCGCCTTCGCGTTCCCGATGCGGCCGCCCTTCTTCAGGTTCTCCAGGGTGTCGAGGGCACCGAAGACCCTGGTGCGATCGATCAGATCGATCGCTGCCGCCTCGACCTCGTCGATCGACGCACCATCGCGGGCGAGGCGGGCGCTCGCGAGGGCGATCGTGCCGAGCCCGAGCGTGATGCTGCGGCTGTCGAGCACCCGGATGTCCAGTTCGCTCGTGCTGTCGGCCAGTACGGACCGGGCTGCGAGCTGGGCACTCTGCATGGTGGCCGAGAGGGCACCGGAGAGCGAGACGACCACGATGCCGGTGGCACCTTCGGCGGCGAGGCGACGGTATTGCGTCTCGAACTGGCCGGGGGCAGGGGCAGCGGTTTCGGGCAGCTTCGACGAGTTCACGCACCGCGACCAGAACTCCGCGTTCGACAGCTCTTCGCGGTCGACGAACTCGTCGTCGCCGAAGCGGATGGTGAGCGGCACGATCGTGATGCCGAGTTCATCGGCCATCGATGCAGGGAGATCGGAGGAGCTGTCCGTGACGATGCGGACGGGCGGGAACCCGGTGGACGGTGAATTCACAGGGGGTCGAGCTTACTGTGACCCGCTGGGGTGGCGTTCGCGCACCTCGAGGAGCGCGGCCCGACGACGGCTGCGCCAGTGGGTCGCCCACCACGTGAGCAGGACCAGCACGAGCCCGGCGGTCAGCACCTGGCCGAGGCCCGTGAATGCCGTGACGGTCGCGGTGAGCGTCACCGGCTGGCCGATCTCCTCACCGGCCGGGGTGAGCATCTGGACGGTGATCGGTGACGTCCCGTTCGACTTCGCCCGAACAGGGATGACGACCGCGGTCTCGTCGTTCGGCCGCAGGGTGACGATGTGGTCGCCGGCATCCGACGAGGCCGGACCGACGGTGGGCTCGGTGGAGTCCGGGAACGAGACCTTGGGCGAGGAGGAGCGCAGGATCACGGTGAGCGGGTCATCGGAGGTGTTGGTGACCTGGAGTTCGATCACCCCGGAGCGCCCGGTCAAGGTGAACGAGAACGGCGCGGGCGGAACGACGGAGCCGCGTATCGCGTCAGCCTCCGATTGGATCCCCGATGTGACGGCTGCTGCCTCGGTGTCGCTCACGGCGGTCGAGATCATCGCCTCGAGCGCAGTGGCCCAGGTCGTGGGCCGGGGGTCGTCGGGTGGGAGCATCGAACCGGCGCTCGCAGCGCTGAGTGCCGTCGAGTCGAGCAACTCGACGCGAGCGGTCAGGGACGGGCCGGCTTCGAGCGGCAATTCGATCTGCACCGGCTGGCCGGCCAGCGTCTGCACGTCGGTCCGGGCGGTCAGTGACGCATCGGTGAACTCGATGCTCGGTGTCGTCCGCAGCAGGGTCTCGAGACCGACGAGGAGACGTGGGTCGGCGGGGCCGAGGTCGGGTGTCGACAGCACACGGCTCCGTTCGAGGCGTGGCTGATCGTCGGCCTGTGCGATCAGCATCACGGCCGCGTTGGTCACGGCCCATTCGATCGCCGTCGACGATTCGAGGATGTCATCGGTGGCGTCGGTCGTGAGGTCTTGCGACAGTGGATCGACGACGATCAGCGGCAGCGTGCCACCGTCGGGAAGTACGACCTCGACGAAGAGATCGGTGGCGGGAACGTCGTCGTCGACGCTGGTCCGGTAGAGCTCGTCGGACATCACGAGGTATCGGAAGCCGAGATCGCGCAGCTCTCGGGCGCCGGCTGCGCTGAGGGCGTCGGTGGCGATCCAGACGTTCCGCCTCGTCGGCGTGGTCGGTACGGCGCTCGCGAGCATGTCTTCGCCGGCACCCAGATCGCTTGCGAAATCTTCCTGCTTGCCGGCCGCAACGGCCGATGAGACGTCGAGCGGCACCGCGGGCATCGCAACGAAGCTGTCGCCGTCGAGGGCAGACGCGAGGCGGGTCGAGTTCTCCGGTCCGTCAGCTGCGGCCGAGACGATCGGTGGCGGGACCATGAGCGTCACGGGGCTGGTCAACGTGGACGCCATGTCGACGGCCGCATCGAACGCGGCGATCGCCGCCTGCTCCTCGCTCGGGGTCGTCTCGGAACCCGCTGCCGCGATCGCCGTCATGACGGTGAGGCTGATCGGTGGAGCGACGTCGAGGGGATCGGCGGGGCCGGGGAGTCGCTGCACGATCGTGCCATGCGTCGCGAGGACCGTGTCGGCCCCCTCCTCACCGGCGACGAGCTCGGTGCGGATCGGATAGAGGCCGGGTCGTTCGAACTTGAGGCGTTCCTCGACGCTGTTGGCGACATCGGTCGGTACGTCAACGGTGAGGGTGACGGTGCCGTCGTCGGCGACCACGATCGAGGAGCGGGCATCGGCGAGCTGGACCCCGTCGACGGCATCGCCCAACTCGGTTCGAAAGGCGTTGCGGTCGACATCGCCACCGACGAGGTCGCCGATGTCGGACGCAGCGGTGAGCGGCGGATAGTTCGTGACTTCGACGGCGAGGGGGATGACCGGGATCGGTGCGATCGTCGTGGTGGTGATCGTGGACGTCGTTTCCGGGGCCGGTGGCACGCCGGTGGTGGGGTCGATCGGAGGCGGGTCGGAGACGCTGGTCGGAGCAGTGTCGGGCGGAATCGTGGTGGCCGGAATGGTGGTGGCAGGAAGCGTGGTTTCCGGGGGTGGCGTCAGTCCGAACCCGTCGAGGTCGCCGGTGAGCCGGTACACGAGATGCAGTGATTCGTCGGGCCCGAATCCGAACTTCTCGTCGATCAGCTCCATGCGGAGCGTGCCGGGCTGGACTTGGGCAGGTCGTGTCTGGGCGCCTGCGGTGACGTTGGTCGCGCCGGCCGACGCGCACGCGAACGCGGTGACCAACGTGGCGACGAGGGCCAGCGTGATGGCTGTCGAGCGGGGGCGGTCACCTCGTCGCAGAAGTCGTGGGTGCGTCATCACGGGACCGTCACGTCGGCGTGTCGAGCCCGAGTTCGAGGATCAGGAGGGTCTCCTCGAGCGGTTCGAATCCGAACGATGCGTACAGGGCGAGGGCAGCGTGGTTGTCGAAGGCGGTGTTGACCATCGCCCGCGTCGCATTGCGGCGGTACATCCAGCCGAGAGAATCAGCGACGAGCGATCGGCCGAGCCCGGTCCGCTGGGCGGTCGGGTCGACAGCGACTCGCTGGAGGTATCCGACGCAGTCGGCCACACCGGTGATGGCGAATCCGGACATCGTGCGACCCACGGCGATCGAGCGGGCGTGACAGGCCGGCGTGGCGTGCAGGATGTCGGCGAGGGCGGTTCGATCGTTGCCCCACGGGGCGGGGAAGGACCGCCGATCGATCGTCGCTGCTGCGGCAAGATGCCGCGAGCGCAACGGGCGCAGACGGGTGCGCCGACCCGTCTTGGAACGGAGCTGACCGGGACGATCTCTTTCACGCAGCCGGGTCTGCAACAGCGCGAGACGATCGATCGTGTCGAACCCCACATCGACGAATGCGTCGATCGACGACGGAAAGAGCGCCCCGGTCCGGATCGCCCGGTACCCGCTCGCGCGTGCCTGCTCGATCCAGCTCGCGACGTGTGCGCTGGATGGCACCATCTGGTGGTCGAGGAGCACCAGATGGGCCACGTCGGGGTCGTACGGCCAGCGGCCGATGCGGGCCCGTACCGCGCGTTCGACCCTGGTGGTGTCCACACCGCCGACGGTACTCGTCACCGCATCTCCCGCACTTGCGCCACCCCGCGTCACTCGACGTTTGCGACAAGAAGTTGGAGACCCGGTCCTCCGACTTCTTGTCACAAACGTGGATCGACGGGGCAGTTCGGCCGGGGGCGGGGGTCGGTCGCTCACCGTCCCCTAGCCTTGACGGCCATGCTGCCCGCACGGTTCGAGCCGGTGCTCAACGAGCTCGCTCCGCTGGCCGGTCGGTTCCGCGAGCGCGGTCATCGGCTGTATCTCGTCGGCGGCACCGTGCGTGACCTGTTGGTTCGCAACGATCGCGAGGATTTCGATCTCGACCTCACGACCGATGCCCGGCCGAAGGAGATCAAGGCGTGCCTGGAGGGTTGGGCCGACGCGCTGTGGACCCAGGGCGAGCGATTCGGCACGATCGGCGCGCACAAGATCGACCCCGACACCGGGGCAGCGCGGGTCTACGAGATCACGACGTTCCGGGCCGAGGTCTACAGCGACGACTCGCGCAAGCCCGACGTCGCGTTCGCCGACCATGTCGAAGCCGACCTGGAACGTCGCGACTTCACCGTCAACTCGATGGCGCTCGAACTCACGTCCGAATCCGGTTCGCCCGAGCTGATCGATCCGTTCGGTGGGGTGGCCGACCTGGCATCGGGCACGCTCCGCACGCCGATGGCGCCCGAGGTGAGCTTTGGCGACGACCCGTTGCGGATGATGCGGGCCGCACGTTTCATCGCCGGCTATCAGCTGCAACCGACCGAGGAGCTCACTGCCGCGGTGGTGGCGATGGCCCCGCGGCTCGAGATCGTGTCACCCGAACGGATTCGCGACGAGTTCGACAAGTTGCTCACGGTGGATCACCCGTCGGCGGGCCTGTGGTTCCTGGTCGAGACCGGCCTGGCCGATCAGTTCCTCCCGGAACTCC
The DNA here is from genome assembly GCA_031398325.1 of Actinomycetes bacterium. Lineage (GTDB taxonomy): Bacteria > Actinomycetota > Acidimicrobiia > Acidimicrobiales > Ilumatobacteraceae > Sva-07. Next base: position 36,585 of record JANNNB010000069.1, on the reverse strand, counting down.
CGGCGATGCGCCTCGAGAACGACCCGATCCATCGCCACAAGGATGTGCTCACCCACACGATCGCGGTGGTGGAGAACGTCAGACGGGCGATGCCGGGCGCGGGTGCCACCGGCGAACCTGCTGACGAGGTGGCGGATTCGACGCGAGGCTTCGACTTCCGGATCACGCGGCTCGCTGCGCTGTTCCACGACATCGGCAAGCCGCGCACCCGCGGGTACCTCGAGGGGAAGGGCACGACGTTCCACCACCACGATGCGGTTGGCGCCCGGATGACCCGCAAGCGCATGACCGCGCTGCGGTACTCGAACGACGACATCTCCAAGGTTTCGGAACTCGTCGCTCTGCATCTGCGTTTCCACACCTACGCGATGGGGTGGTCGGACGCGGCCGTGCGTCGGTACGTGCGCGACGCCGGGGACCTGTTGGCCGAGCTCAACGTGCTGACTCGCTGCGATTGCACGACGCGTAACGAGAAGAAGGCGGCGCGGCTGTCGCGACGGATGGACGACCTGGAGGTTCGGATCGCCGAACTCGGAGCGGCCGAGGAGCTCGCGGCGATTCGCCCCGAACTCGATGGCAACGAGGTGATGGAGATCCTCGGTGTCGCCCCGGGTCGCGTGATCGGCGAGGCCATGAACTTCCTGCTCGACGTGCGGCTCGATGAGGGTCTGCTCGGCGAGGAGGTCATCCGCCAGCGGCTGCTCGACTGGTGGCAGGCCCGCCAGCCGGCCTGAGACTCCGCATCCAGCGGCTCCCCGTCCGCCGGACGGACACAGCGACCATCCACAGCGATCGTCGGTGACCGACCTACCGTTGCGATGTGGAGTTGCAGGCGGATCAGGCAGCCGATCGACAGCACGTGCGCGCCGGATGGTTGCTCGTCCCCGTGGTGATCGTGTCGATGATGCTGGTGGCCGTCGTCGCGATCCGAATCGGAGCCGACCCGACGCTCGACCGTGTGCTGCCCGTCGTGGCCATCGGCGTGATGGCGATCGTGGCGGTCTTGGCCACGTTGTTCGAAGCCCGCCACCTGAACCGTCGCATGCGGAGCACGATCGACGAATTGTCGCGGACCAAGGGTGAGCTACGACAGCTGCTCGACGACCTGCCTGACGCCGTGATGGGGCTCGATGAACACGGCGTGATCGAGACGGCCAATGCGCGTGCTGCCGAACTCACGGGGCGTGCGGTCGCGGATCTCGTCGGGCGTTCGTTCCTCGGCTTGGTCGGCGACGAGGATCGGACGACCGTGACCGAGCGGTGGCATTTCGACACTCCGGACTCGAGTCGCTACCTGTCGGTGTTCGAGCTCATCGACGTGGCCGGACGGCCGCACCTGATGGAGGCCACGCTTCACCGCTCCGACCTGACCGACGGGGCGCTCGTGGTCATCCTGCGCGACGTGAGCGATCGTGAGCGCAGTTCGGTCGCGTTGGAGCAGGCGCGGCGGCGGTTCCAGCAGGCGTTCCATTCAGCGCCGACCGGTATGGCGTTGGTGCGCCTCGACGACAGTCGCATCGTCGACGCCAACCAGTCGCTCGCCGACATGTTGCAGCGACCGGTCAAGTCGCTGCTCGGCATCAGCATTCGCGAGATCACACATCCGGAAGACCTTCGGGCGGCGGCGTCGCAGCGGGCCCGTCTCGAGTTGGGCATCGCCGAGACCTACCTGCTCGACCAGCGCTACCTGCGCAGCGATGGCGAGTTCGTGTGGGCACGGACCAGGGTGTCGGTGACCGAGGACGATGGGGTCGCGCTGGCGATCACGCACATCGAAGACGTCACCGACCAGCGCCGCACGGCGGAGCGACTCACCCATGCAGCGACGCACGACGATCTGACCGATCTCGCCAACCGTGCGGCGCTCGTCAGCCTCCTCGACGGATTGCTCGCGGCGGCCTCGCCCGGCCAGGTGGCCGTGCTGTTCGTCGACCTCGACAACTTCAAGATGGTCAACGACAGCCTCGGTCATCCCATGGGTGACCGCGTGCTGAAGCAGGTCGCCAAACGGCTCGCAGCAGCGATCCCCGAGGGTGGGCGTCTGGGCCGGTTCGGCGGCGACGAGTTCGTCGTCGTGCTCGACGACAGTGTCGACCCGGCGCTCATCGGTGAGCGCATCCGGCGCTCGGTGCAAAAGCCGATGACGATCGCAGGTCAGGAGCTGATCATCACGGCCAGCATCGGTCTGGCCGTCAACGCATCGAGCGGTCTGCTCGCTGACGACTTGCTGCGCGACGCCGATGCGGCGATGTACGGCGCGAAGGCAGGCGGTCGGGATCGGATCGCGGCGTATGCCGCAGGGTCGCGCCCGGCCACGATCGATGGCCTTCGTACGTCGACCGAGCTGCGGCGCGGTCTCGAACGTGGCGAGATCGTCCCCTACTTCCAGCCGATCGTCGACCTGGCCGGCGGACAGGTCGTCGGCTTCGAGGTGTTGGCGCGTTGGCTGCACCCGGATCGCGGTCTGCTGCTGCCGGGGCAGTTCCTGCCGCTGGCCGAGGATGCGGGCCTCATGGGTGAGCTCGGCGAGAGCGTGCTGCGTGACTCGCTCGCGCAGCTGGCGCAGTGGCGGGCGATCGGGCTGCAGTTCTCCAACGCCTACCTCGCCGTCAACATCGCCAGTCAGCAGCTCGTCGACGACTCGTTCATCGACGTCGTCCGTGGTGCCCTGGGGGAGACGGGCATCGACGCCGGATCGCTCTGGTTGGAGATCACCGAGACGGCGTTGATGGCCGACGTCGATTCGGCGACCCGTGCGTTGCGCGGCCTGCGCAGTCTCGGTCTGCACCTGTCGGTCGACGATTTCGGCACCGGGTATTCCTCGCTGACGTACCTCAAACGCTTCCCGGTCGAGGCCATCAAGATCGACAGGTCGTTCGTGAGCGGTCTCGGCCTCGAGGCCGACGACACATCGATCGTCGAGGCGGTGGTCCGCCTCGGACATTCGCTCGGATTGAGCGTGGTCGCCGAGGGTGTGGAGACCCCACTGCAGCTGGGTCGCCTGCGTGAATTGCGCTGCGATCGTGCGCAGGGCTATCTGTTCGGTCGCCCTCGCCCGGCGGGCATCACCGAATCCGAACGAGCCGACGCCTGAAAGTTGGTGCCCGGGCCCACGGTGCACCGGGCCACGGTGCGCTCGGTCAGGCACAGCGCACCTCCAGGCACCAGCGGGCTACGAGCCTTCTTTGCGAGCCCGCAGGATGAGGGTGGTCGGTGATGGGTTTGCCGGACTGGCGCCGAGTTCCACGAGGTGGTCGACGCGGAAGTTCGAGCGTCCGAGAGCGACGAACCACTCGCCGACCGTGCGGGCACCGCGTCCATAGGGTTGCTCCGCACTCACCGACGCATAGGGGTGCGGGGTGGAGATGACGAACGGCATGCTCGGCTTCAGGATCCGGTGGACCTGACGGAGGAGCCGGCTGAGATCGTCGACCTCGCCGAGCGTCTGGGCCGCGACGACGACGTCGCAGGTGCCCGACGTGATGTCACCGAGGTCGGCGAGGTCGGTCTGGAGGCACTGGACGGTGACCTCGGCGCGCTCCGCGCGCTGGCGAACCTCGGCGAGCCGGGACGGGTCGGGATCGACGGCGATCGACTTCGCGCCGTTCGTGGCGAACGTGACGGCGTTGCCCCAGGGCGACACCCCGAGCTCGACCGAGCGGGCACCGTCGCGCACCTCACCACAGAGTCGGAGTTCGGCGTCACCGGGTATCGCTGGCCCGTAGATGATGTTGGCAACCACGACATCAGTGTGCCCGCTGATCCCTGGGCAGGCGGGGATGATTGTTCCCACTACCCTTCTGGCGATGAGCTTTACGGTCGGTGCGTTGCGCGGGACCGACCCGAATCGCGGGATCGTCGATCACCGGCTGGCGCGACGAATGCTGATCAGCCAGGTGCGCAAGGGTCGGTTGCCACTCGACCAGGTCTGCGACGCTCATCCGGAGTTGATCCGAGCCGCGAAGAACGTCGGCACGCAGACCAGCACACGCTGTCCGATATGTGAAGAGGCCGACCTCAAACTCGTGACGTACGTGTTCGGCACAGGGTTGTCGCCCCAGGGCCGTTGCGTCTCGACGGCCAAGGAGATGCGTCAGCTCAACGCCCGCAACTCCGAGCTGAGCGCCTACGTGGTCGAGGCCTGCACCGAGTGCCGCTGGCATCACCTGCTGCGTGTGCTCCCTGTCGGCGGCCGCCGATCGACGGCCTGATCCGTGTCGCTGCCCATCGGGCCGAGCGTGCGTACCCGCCGGGTGCTCCGTAGTGGGGTGCTCCTGTGCTGCGTTGCTGCGTGGGCAGCATCGTGTGGATCGGGCGGCGCTGACTCGGAGGTGGAGGAGTCGATCGCCGACGGGGCGACGTCTTCGGTCGACGCCACCGTCGGCACGTTCGACGGAACGAACCCGACCACGACGTTGCCCCCATCGGTCAGCTCGGACGCACCCGACACTGTCGCGGGCGTCCAGCCGGAGGGATTCACGACGGTGACGGCCCGAGTCACGGCCGCTGACGGCGAAGTGTGCGAGGTGTGCCTCTGGCTGGCCGATTCCGATGAGGAGCGAGGCCGAGGCCTGATGGGCGTGACCGACCTCGGCGATGCCGCGGGGATGGCGTTCGTCTTCGATCCGGCGACGACGGGTTCGTTCTACATGTTCCAGACACCGACGCCACTGTCGATCGCATGGTTCGGCGAGGATGGTGCGTGGGTCGGTGCGGCCGACATGGAGCCGTGCCTCGATGCCACGTCGGAGCGTTGCGCGCTCTACTCGCCGGGTGGGGCGGCGTACACGGTCGGGGTCGAGACCTTCGTCGGCGGACTGGAGCCGCTCCTGTTGGTCGAGGGGTCGACCATCGAGCTCGTCGAGGGCACCGAAGCGTTGGAGTGTCAGACCCCCTCGTCATAGTCGCGACCATGAATCAGTTCACGACCGATCGTCACTCGAGCGTTCGCGGTTTGGCCGTTCGCGTGACGGGCGCCGCTATCGTGGCGCAGTCCATATTGGCCCTGCCCCGCAAGGGGCTCCCCGCGTGTTCATCATCGTGTGGGGATCCGAAGGGAGAGTGCAACGCATGAATCGTGCGTACGAATTGATGATCATCATCGACGGCGACGTCGAAGACCCCAAAGCGCAAGCTTGGATGAAGACGGTCACCGAAGCGGTCACAGCCGCCGGTGGCGAGCTTCACGGCAAGATCGATTGGTGGGGCAAGCGCCAGTTCGCTTACCCGATCAACAAGAAGCCGTCCGGCTACTACATGGTTGCCGAGGTTCTGGCACCGGGTGGCTCCCTCGATGAGCTCGAGCGCACGCTCCGGATCGCGGACGACATCGTCCGCCACAAGCTCATCCGACTGCCCGACGCCGAGGCTGCACGCCGCGGCATGGCCGTCGCCGCGGCCTGACCGGCCACGCGAGCTCCAACCCAAGCCAGCTCAAACCACAGCCGTAGGGGAATCACATGGCATCGGAAAACTCCGTCACACTCGTCGGGAACCTCACGAAGGATCCCGAGCTGCGATACACCGCCACCGGGCGGGGAGTCGCCAGCTTCGGTCTAGCCGTCAATCGCCGTTACCAGGTGAACGGCGAATGGCAGGAGCAGGTGTCGTTCTTCAACGTGGTCGCCTGGGGCGATCTCGGTGAGAACGCCGCAGCGAGCCTCAACAAGGGCAATCGCGTGATCGTCACGGGCCGTCTCGAGCAGCGCTCGTACGACTCGAAAGAGGGCGAGAAGCGCAGCATCACCGAAGTGGTCGCCGATGAACTCGGACCGAGCTTGCGCTGGGCGCAGGCGCAGGTCGAGCGCATCAGCCGCGATTCACCCGACGGTGGCGGTTCGTCCGGTGGTTCCTCCGGCGGCGGCGGAGCCCGCACCCCCGACCCGATCTACGGCGACGAAGAGCCGTTCTGATCGTCGACGCAACCCACGTTCGTTCTCGACACTGATTCACATCGATCTCCCGTAAGGAAACACCATGGCAAGCAAGAAGAACAAGGCTCGTTCGAGCCGCGATCTCAACCCACGTAAGTTCAAGAAGAAGACCAGCATCCTGCTCATCGAGGACGTGGAGTACATCGACTACAAAGACGTCGACCTGCTCTCGCGCTTCATGAGCGACCGCGGCAAGATCCGCAACCGGCGCGTCGCCGGCAACACGCTGCAGCAGCAGCGTGAAGTCGCCAACGCCGTCAAGGTTGCTCGCGAGATGGCGTTGCTGCCCTACGCGAAGCGCGTCGCGTCGACCCGCACCGGCGGACGTCGCGAAGGTCGCGACGGTGGCCGTGACGGCCGTCCCGGCCGTGACGAGGGCTCGAACGAAGAGGCCACACTGACGCTCGAGGGCACCACCGTCGACGGCGTCGACGCAACCGAGTTCGTCGCTGCCGGCGAGGAGGCCTGACATGCGCGTTATTCTCCGCTCCGATCTCGACGGTCTCGGCAAGCGCGGCGACATCGTCGAGGTGTCCGCTGGCCATGCCCGCAACTTCCTGCTGCCGAAGGGCCACGCCCTCGTCGCCAGCGACGGTGCGGTCGATCAGGCTGCTCGCATGCGCAAGGCGCGCGACACGCGTGACTCGTCTGCCCGCGAAGCCGCCACGGCGATCGCCAGCAAGCTCGTGCCGATGGTGATCACGGTCCCGGCCAAGGCCGGCCCGGAAGGCAAGCTGTTCGGTTCGGTCACTTCCGGCGACATCGTCGCTGCGGTGCTCGAGGAGACCGGCATCGAACTCGAGCGTCGCCAGCTCGAGGTCGACACGATCAAGACGATCGGCGCTCACACGGTCACCGCCTCGCTGCACAGCGATGTGAGCTTCCCGATCCGCATCGACGTCGTCGCCGCCGTGTGATCTGGGCGGCGATCGTTCGCCGCCCTCACAGAGTTTCGCCGCACGCTGCGTGCCGGGTCGTTCGGCGCGCCGCTCATCGTCTCGTCGACCTCTTGGACGGTGCGCGTCCAGGGCCCAGACGCCCGGCGTGCACTTCGGGTCGTCCGGTGGCTCGCGTCCACAGTCCCGACCGGTTGCCCACAGGCCGATCACAAGACAAGACCCAGGGTTGTGCCCCTATCGCCGCACAGACCCCGACTGAGAGAGTGGTGAACCCATGGCTGGCACTGCAGACTTCCCGATCGACCGCAACGAACGGACCGCCGCTCGTCCGCAGCGGTCTGCGGGACGCGTTCCCCCGCACAACCTCCAGGCCGAGGAGTCGGTGCTGGGCTCACTGCTGCTGTCGCGCGATGCGATCGGTCTCGTCGGTGAAGCGGGTCTGAAGGTCAGGGACTTCTACAACCCCGCCCACCAGCAGATCTTCGACGCGATCCGTTCGATCTATTCGTCGTCAGGCCCCGTCGACGTGGTCACCGTCGCCGACGAGTTGCGTCGCCATGGGGTGCTCGACGAGTTGGGTGGCATCGAACGGCTGAACGAGCTCCAGAATGCGACGCCGTCGGTGTCGGGCGCCGAGCACTACGCCCGCATCGTGATGGACACGGGCTTGCTGCGGCGGCTCATCCACACGGCCGGTGAGATCACCGACATCGCGTTCAGTGAGCCCGATGACGTCGTCAAGGCGGTCGACCTCGCCGAGTCGAAGATGTTCGCCGTCGCGGAGGATCGGGTCGTCGACTCGACACGGCCGATCCAGGATCTGCTGAACGAAGCGATGGACCAACTCGAGGAGAACTACGAGCGCGGCGACACGATCACCGGCGCGGCGACGGGCTACGACGACCTCGACGAACTGCTCTCGGGGTTACAGCAGAGCACGCTGAACATCGTCGGTGCTCGGCCGGCGATGGGCAAGACGGCCTTCGGTCTCGGGATGGCGACGCATATCGCCAAGCACGCGGGCAAGCCGGTGCTGGTGTTCTCGCTCGAGATGGGCCACAGCGAACTGACCCAGCGCATCCTGGCGAGCGAGGCCAAGGTCGATTCGACCAAGTTGCGAACCGGCAAGCTGAGCGAGAGCGACTGGTCGAAGATCGGCCTGGCGGTCGGTCGCCTCGAAGTGCCGCTGTTCCTCGACGACAACCCGCAGGTCACGGTGATGGAGATCCGGGCCAAGGCGCGTCGCATCAAGGCCCAGCACGGTGGGCTGGCGCTCATCATGATCGACTACCTCCAGCTGATGAGCGGCAACGGCACGTCCGAGAACCGACAGCTCGAGGTGAGCGAGATCAGCCGAAACCTGAAGGTGCTGGCACGCGAGCTCGAGGTGCCGATCGTGGCGCTCAGCCAGCTCAGTCGAAACCTGGAGTCCCGGTCCGACAAGCGACCGATGCTCGCCGACCTGCGCGAGTCGGGCTCGCTCGAACAGGACGCCGACGTCGTGATGTTCCTCTACCGCGACGAGGTGTACAACCCGGAGTCACCGGACAAGGGCTCGGCCGAGGTGATCGTGGCGAAGCATCGCTCCGGGCCGATCGGCACGAAGCGCCTGGTGTTCCTCGGTCAATACACCCGCTTCGACAACGCCGCCCGCTCGATGTAGGCGACGTCACTCGGGCGGGCGGCGTCGGTGTTCGTCGGGCCCTGTCACCGGTACACCTCGCCTCACCAGTGACGTAGGTCGACGTCCCAGCGGTCGAGTACGGCGTCGCCGTCGACCACCCACATCTGCTGGTGCCGGGCGACCGTCGGGTCGACGTGGGCCGGCCAGATGGTCGTCCGATCGCCGACCGTCCACGCGCTGGGGTCGCGCGGGAGCAGGGTGGTGTGCTCGTCGGAGCAGAAGAACACGTCACCGTGGTCCCATGACGGGTTGCCGTGGTCCATACCGAGCGACTTGAGACCGGCGTCGATGACGATCCACCCCTTCGCACTCACCGAGATCACGGTCGCCAGCACGGACAACGCCTTCTCGAACGGGAGATCCAGTTCGTCGTACTGCGTGTCCATCAGCAGGTACGACCCGGCCTGGAGTTCCGTGCACCAGGTATTGGTGTCATAGGTTCCGGTGCCGCCACCCGAAACGATGTCGCCGCCGACGATCTCGTGGGCGCGCCGCAGGATTTCCATCGCACCCCGCACCCGTTCGATGCGATCCGGCCGTTCGCGCACCATCATCAGATGGCCCTCGTAGCCCATGACTCCACGGACATCGAGACCTGCGACCCGTGCCCGGTCGGCGAGTCGCCCCGCGTCGTCGACGTCGCATCCGCATCGCGGCAGGCCGACCTCGACGTCGATCAGCACCGACCTGATGCCGCCACGCACCGCGGCGTCGAGGGTCGCGTCGGAGTCGACGGCGACGGTGATGTTCGCCTGGTCGCCGAGCCGGCCGAGGCGATCGGTGTCGAGCGTCTCGTTGGCGAGCAGGATGTCGTCGCCCAGCCCGGCCGCCACCATGCCCTCGATCTCGCGTGGTGTCGCGGCACAGAACGACCGGTGACCGGCGGCCGCCAGTTCGGCGGCGAGCGCTGTCGACTTGAACGCCTTGACGTGGGGGCGCAACGACGAGCCGGGCCAGACGTCGGCCATGGTGGCGCGGTTGCGATCGAAGGTGGCCCGATCCACGATCAAGGCCGGTGTCCGGATCTGTTCGATCGTGCTCGGGTCGTGTGCGGACGAGTTCGATTGCGCTGAGGGCGATGCTGCCATGAGCGAAGTGTGGTCCTTCGTCCGTCCCGGTGAGTGACCAGACGGTACGTTTGCGCCGTGTCCGCCGCTCAACCGACTGCGAGTCCGCTCGATCTCGAGTTCGTGCGGAGCCAGTTTCCGGCGTTCCAACAGCCGATCAACGCCGATCAGTCGTTCTTCGAGAACGCGGGCGGTTCCTTTGCGTGCCGCCAGACGATCGACGGGTTGACCGACTTCTACACGCGCACCAAGGTGCAGCCCTACTCGGAGTTCCAGAGCTCCGCTGTTGCTGGTGCAGCGATGGACCGCTCTCGGGCGCGCTGGGCCGAGGCCCTCGGCGTGGAGGCGCGCGAGGTGGTGTTCGGGCCGTCGACGTCCATGAACACCTACGTGTTGGCGAACGCGATCGGCGCCGGGCTCACGGCACACGATGAGGTGATCGTGACCAACCAGGATCACGAGGCGAACACGGGAGCCATCCGTCGTGCCGCCGAACGCGCCGGATGCGTCGTGCGGGAGTGGCGAACCGATCCGGTGACGGGCCTGCTCGACGTCGACGAATTCGAAACGCTGCTGACGCCGGCGACCGTGCTCGTGACCTTCCCCCACGCTTCGAACATCGTCGGCGCGGAGAACGACGTCGCCCGGATCGCGGCCGCGGCCCACGCCGTCGGCGCGCGCGTGGTCGTCGATGGCGTGTCGTTCGCTCCGCACACGCTGCCCGACGTCGCCGCGCTGGATGCCGACGTCTATCTGTTCAGCCTCTACAAGACCTACTCGGTGCATCAGGGCCTGATGGTGGTGCGTAACGGATGGCTCGACGAGCTGCCGAACCAGAGCCACTTCTTCAACGACGCCGTCGCCGACAAGCGCCTGAACCCCGCAGGCCCCGACCATGCCCAGGTCGCGGTGGCCGGCGCCGTACTCGACTACGTCGAACTGCTGCACCAACATCACGGCGGCGCACCCGACGATGATCTGATGACCGCACGCGCCGCCGTGTCCACGCTGTGGCGCCAACACGAAGACTCGCTCTCGCCGCTGCTCCTCGAAGCGTTGGCCGACCGCGACGACGTCCGCCTGCTGGGCCCTTCGGTACTCGGAGACGCACTGCTTCATCGCTGTCCGACGTTTGCGTTCGTGCCGCTCGCGCTCGAACCGGCCGACGTGGCGCACGAGTTGGTGCGACGTGGGGTCCAGACGAGCTCGGGTCACTATTACGCTGCGCGCGTGCTCGACGGACTCGGTGTCGACCCCGGTCGCGGCGTGGTCCGGCTGTCGTTCGTGCACTACACGGCGCCCGAAGACGTCGAGCGTGCTGTGACGGCTCTGTCAGAGGTGCTCACGTGAACGTCGGTCTCGCCGATCCGGATCACGAGGCCGAGCCGGCGTCGCCACGGGCGTTGCGCGAGTCCGATCGACGGTTCTGGCGGCGCCATCCCGGCGACGTCGCCCGGCTCGTCGCGCGGTCGTCGTTGCTCGTGTTCGTCCTGATCGTGACGGCGGCGTTCCCCGGCACGATGCGCGACCTCTCGACGAACCTGGTCAACCTCTTCGGTGAGCTCCCGAACGCAGTCCGGTACGGGTTGATCGGTGTGTCGCAGTTGACGATCGTCGTGATTCCGTTGGCGGTCATCGCATGGTTGATGCTGCGCCGGTCGTGGCTCGAAACGGCGCTGGTCGTCGGCGCGGGAGCCGTCGGTGGCATCGTCATGGCGTTGCTCACGGACTGGCTCGAGCGCGCCGCCCCACCGGTCGCGATCCAGCTCGATTCGGCGTCGTTCCTGCCGACGGACTTCCCGTCGGCGGCATATCTCGCAGCACTCGTGGCCGGAACGGCTGCGGCCTCACCGCTGATGCCCGATTCGTGGCGACGGACTTCATGGATCGCCGTGGCAGTCGCCGTGCTGGTTCGGTTCATGAGCGCCACGCAGACGCCTGTCAACGTGGTCGTGACGGTCCTGCTCGGCAGCGTCGTGGGCAGCGTGGCGCTCGTCGCGTTCGGCTCGCCGCGTCGCCGACCGGGAGCGCTGTCGTTGAAGGCTGATCTCGCAGCTGGTGGTTTCGACGTCGGCGACCTGCACGACGAGACCGAGCATGCCGGGCGCCGCTCGTATCGAGGCTCGTCCAACGGCAAGGAGTTCGAGGTGGTCTACCTCGACCGTGACGACCGTGACGTGGACCTCCTGGCGCGGACCGTACGCACGATCCGGGTGCGCGACGTCGACGAACAGAGCCTGTCGGCGCGGCCGCAGCAACGCGTCCAACATCAAGCCGTCGTCACGATGCTGGCCCTCCAGGCCGGTGCGCGGGTGCCGGGGGTCCACGCCGTCGTGCCGGCCGAACGGGAGAGCGCAATCATCGCGCTCGACGCGCCCGCCGGGCATTCCCTGTTGGAACTGTCAGGCGACGACGTGTCCGGTGCCGCTCTCGCCGATCTGTGGACCCAGCTCGGCCTGCTGCACGGAGGGCGGATTGCGCATCGGTCGTTGACACGCCAGAACCTGTTCATCGACGGCGACACCGCCGAACTTGCCGGTGTCGAGAACGCGCGACTCGCGGCAGGTGAGGAATCGCTCGCTCTCGATGTGGCTGAGTTGCTCGTGTCGACGGCGCTGGTCGTCGGGGTCGATCGAGCTATCGCTGCCGCGACGACCAGCGCCCGGCACGACGAACTGATTGCCGCATTGGCGTTCATCCAGCCGCCAGCGCTGCCGCCGCAGACCCGCAAGGCGGCCAAGAAGCCGAAGGGATTCATCGCCGAGATCCGCACGGGCCTGCAGGCAGCGCTCGACGTCGAGCCCGTCGAACTGGCCGAACTGGAGCGGCTGAGCGTTCCCAAGTTGCTCACGTGGGTCGGCTTCATCGTGCTCGCCTATTTCGTCTTGGGCCTCGCCTCCAGCTGGTCGCAGATCTCCGAGGCCATCGCCGGGCTCAACTGGTGGTGGGTCGTACCGATCCTGGCCGTCACGATGCTCGGTCCGGTCGCCGGGGCGGTGTCGATGATGGGTTCGGTGCTGCGGCCTCTCGCCCTCGGCGACACGACGATCATCATGTTCGGACAGTCGTTCCTGAACCGGTTCACACCGATGAACGCCGGCGGCATGGCGATGCGGATCCGCTACCTGCAGAAGGGTGGCACCGACGGCACCGTCGCCACCGCTGCGATCGGCCTGACGTCTGCGGCGAGTGGCGTCATGCAGGTGCTGTTCATCGCGTTCTTCCTGTTGTGGAGCAGCACCGATCCGTCCGACGAGACCCAGGGAGCCGACGCCGGCAGCTCGTCCAGCGGCGTCGCAGGCACGGTCGTCGTGGTGGTCGTCATCGCCATCGTGCTCGCCCTGGTGGTGTTCGCGTTCACCCCGAAGCTCCGCCGCTGGGTGATCAACTTCGTGAAGTCGACGATCTCGAAGATTCGTCACGACTTCGGTGAGCTCGCCCGCCAGCCGACCAAGCTGCTGATGCTGTTCGGTGGCGCTGGCGTCGGGAAGTTGCTGACGATCATCGCCTTCGTCCTGTCGTGTCGAGCGTTCGGCATCGACATCTCGTTCGCGCAACTCGGTGCGATGTACCTGATCGCGAACACCATCGCCTCGACCGTGCCGACGCCGGGTGGCGTCGGGGCGATCGACGCAGCGCTGGTACTCGTGCTGACGAACGCCGGCGTCGACCAGGGCACGGCCTGGGGCGCGACACTCTTGTTCCGGTTGATCAACTACTGGTTCCCGACGATCCCCGGCTTCATCGGCCTCAAGCTCAGCGAACGTCGCGAACTGATCTGACCCGATCTTCCCGAAGTTGCGAGTGAACGTTGCGGAGCGCGCAACATCTGGCGGCAATTTCGGAGTTGGGTGTGGGGTCGTCGCGTACAGTGCGCACGTGAGCAGCAACTCGTCGGGGACGCCGGTCGTCGGTGTGGTGATGGGGTCGTCGAGCGACTGGCCGACGATGTCGAAGGCCGTCGAGGTGCTCGCCGAGTTCGGCATCGAGCATGAGGCCCGGGTCGTCAGTGCACACCGGATGCCCGACGAGATGTTCGAGTATGCGGAGACGGCCGAGGGTCGCGGCCTCCGAGCGATCATCGCCGGAGCCGGCGGCGCGGCGCATCTGCCGGGGATGCTGGCAGCCAAGACCATCGTGCCGGTGCTCGGCGTGCCCGTCGCCTCGAAGCACCTGTCCGGCCAGGATTCGCTGTACTCGATCGTCCAGATGCCTGCCGGCGTGCCCGTGGCCACGTTCGCCATCGGCGAAGCGGGTGCGACCAACGCCGGGCTGTTCGCAGTCGCGCTGCTTGCCGCTACCGATGACTCGCTCGCCACCGCACTCCACGCTGCTCGCCGCCGACGTCACGACGCTGCCCTCGGCTCCGACCTGCCGCCCGTCGGCCGGTGAGCCGCGGTGACGGCAGCCGAGCGCCACACCCGACCGCCGACATCGTCGACGCTGCCCGCGGCACGTCAGGTGTCCGAGGCGTGACCGTCGAGCCGCGTTCGAACGCATACGGCGGCGACAGAGGGCTGGGATGACCGTCGAGCCGATCCTGCCTCCGGCGACGATCGGGATGATGGGCGGGGGTCAGCTCGGCCGGTACGCACTCATGGCTGCCCGGACGATGGGGTATCGGACACTGGTCGTCGACCCTGATCCGTCCGCACCTGCGGGCGCCGTGGCCGACGACCATCTGATCACGGCGTACGACGACCCGTCGACACTCCAGCGGATGACCCTCGACTGCGACGTCGTGACGACCGAATTCGAGAACCCGCCGGCCGGTGCACTCGAACATCTGGCCGAGCGGGTCCGCGTCGCGCCGTCGCCGACGTCCGTGCGGATCGCCCAGGATCGGATCGCGGAGAAGCGGTTCCTCGATGACAACGGGTTCAGGGTCGGTCCGTGGGCGGTGCTCGGCGAGTCGACGGAGATGGTGAGCGACGGGATCGATGCGACCACGGTCGCTCGCGGCGCGATCTTGAAGACCGCGCGGCTCGGCTACGACGGCAAGGGTCAGCGTCGCGTGAACGACCTGCCCGAGCTGCATGCCGCCTGGGCCGAACTCGGTGGTGTGCCGTGCGTGGTCGAACAGCTCCTCGACTTCGATCTGGAGTTGAGTGTGATCGTGGCTCGCACGGCCGACGGCAGGACCGAGTCGTGGCCGGTGGCGGAGAACCGTCACGTGGACGGGATCCTCGACGTGTCGATCGTGCCGGCGGGGGTCGACCCCCTGCTCGCGGATCGCGCCGTGGGGCTCGCATCGGCGATCGCCGACGCGCTCGACTACGTCGGGGTGCTGGCGGTCGAACTGTTCCTGGTCGGTGACGAACTGCTCGTGAACGAGCTCGCCCCGCGCCCGCACAACAGCGGTCACTGGACTCTCGACGCCAGCGCGACGAGCCAGTTCGAGCAGCAGATCCGAGCGGTGTGCGGGCTCGGCCTCGGCCCGACCCACATGACCGCGCCGAGCATCGCGATGGTCAACCTGCTCGGCGATCTGTGGGTCGGCGGGGAGCCTGACTGGTCGGTCGTGCTCGAGGAACCACGGGCCAAGCTCCATCTCTACGGCAAGGGTGACCCCCGTCCCGGCCGAAAGATGGGCCACCTGACCGTCACGTCACCGGTCGCAACCGAAGCCATCGAACGGGCCCTCGACCTGCGAGCACGCGTCGTTCGACGCTGATCCTCGGCCCGGCGACTTGAGTCAGCACAATTCGGCGCGTTGCGGGTAGGTGCTGACACAACCTGGCCGGCGCGGTCGTGCGGTGGCGGGACGGTCGGTCCGTCAGTGGGTGCGGCGGTAGAGCATGTCGACGGGGTGGCGGCCCTCGATCAGACCTCGCTGCTCGAACCGCGTGAGCGGGCGCTCGATCGGTCGATCGATGACGCCGCCGGTGAGGCGGGGCTCCGCTCCGCAGACCCGTTGCATCGCCATGGCATACGCATCGACATCGGTCGCCAGATGGATCGTGCCGTCGACCTCGAGACGGTCGACGAGCACGTCGATGACGTCGGGGTGCACGATCCGGCGGTGATGCTGGCGTGGCTTCGGCCACGGGTCGGGGAAGTAGATCCGCACGCCGTGCAACGTCCCAGGAGGGATTCGGTCGAGGAACGGGAGGGCATCGCCGTGCACGACCCGGACGTTCCCGAGCCCCTGACGATCGACCGCGTCGAGCAACGTCGCCACGCCGGGCGTGTGGATCTCGATGCCCACGATCGACGTGGCCGGATCTGCCGCCGCCATGTTCACCGTCGACTCACCATGGCCGAATCCCACATCGAGGACCACGGCGGACGTCGTGCCGAACACGTCCTGCCAGTCGAGCGGTGGACCGTTCTCGTCGAGACCCCACCGCTGCAGCCAGCCCTCCAGCAGCGTCTGGCGTCGCGGCGAGAGCGCGCGGCGCCTCACCTTGAAGGTCACGGACGCGCGTCGGACGGTCGAGCCGGCAGGTGCCGACGACGCATCGGCAACGGCAGGGATGCGTTGCATCGGCACGGTTCGATCAGCCACCCGGCCAGTGTGGCGTCATGTTCGACCGACCGGCACCGCTGGTGATCCGGTCCGTCGTCACCAACGCGGTTCCATCCGCAATCCGAGTTCGTCGCGCACGACGGGCATGGCGAAGTCGAAGGCGTCGACGCGTGCTGCGTACTCGATGTCGAGCGGATCGCAGTGCTCGGCACCGAGCGCCAACGTTCGCCGGGCCTCCTCGGTCGCGAGCAGCGCCTGCGAGGTCGCCGCGGCATCGAGATCGGCTCCACAGCGGGCGCGCTCGATCAGATCTGCGGCCAGCCGATCGTCATCGCCGGTCGAGTCGGGAGCATCCTGGAAGCATCCGGTGATGACGTATGCCGGATCACCGAGATCGGCGGCGACGACCGCCCGAGCCGTTGCTGATGCACAGGCGAGGCTTGCCGCCCACAAGCGGGTGGCGTGCAGCGCACCGACGACCCCCTGTGTGCCGGCCGAGGTTCGCTGCACCAGGGTTCGTCCGGTCAGATCGGCCCGACCGACCGCCACCGGCGAGTTGGGGAAGTCGAAGCCGGCCGGACGCCGTCCCTGGTTCTCCCCCATGGCCAACACGCCGGGATGGTCGGCCTTGAACTGCAGTGCCTGGTCGACACCGGCAACCAGGTAGATCGCGGTTGCGCCCGCACCGAACGCATAGGCAGCCGTCGTGAAGGCGCGTATGACGTCGACCACCACGACGGCACCGTCGACGCCGTCGAGCTCCCACCGAAGTACGTGACGGCCGCCCATGCGGTGGAGTCTGGCAGGCGACACGCGGTCCGATCCGGTCGCTAGCCGGTGCGGGGACCAGGTTCGTCGGTGGGCAGAATGGCTGCGTGGTCGCCGACGACGCAGAGGATCGACGACCGGATCCGGGGGGCGATGTGCCCCCCGACCTGCCGACCGATCGGCCGCTCGATCCGTCGGTGGCTTCGCACGGCCGTCGACGATCCGACGAGGAGATCCGGCGAGCGATCCATCGCCAGGCGATGTCGATCGTGTTGGCCGTGGCTCCCTTCGCCATCGTGTTCGGCGCCGCGGCGGCGCGAACGGGTCTGACGTTCTGGGAGACGGTCGGTTTCTCGGCGTTCGTGTTCGCCGGCAGCGTGCAGTTCGCTGCGGTGCAGATCCTCGGCGATGGGGGATCCGTCGCGTCCGCCACGATCGCCGGGCTGCTGTTGGGCGTCCGCTCGCTCGCGTTCGGCATCATTCTGGCGCCGGTATTGGCCGGGCCGTGGTGGAAGCGGATGGCCATGTCGCAGGTGGTGCTCGACGAGTCGATCGCCGTCGGCGCAGTGCAGCCGACGCGGCGCTGGCAACGGTATGGATTCCTCGTCACCGGCGTGGGCGTGTACGTGCTCTGGAACATTTGCACCATCGTCGGATTCGTGGTGTTCTCGGGAGCCGAGGAGCTGGTCACCGACCTCGGCCTCGACACCGCTGGCCCCGCTGCCTTGCTGGCGCTGCTGTGGCCGCGCCTCTCGTCGCCTCCCCAACGCCGCACGGCGATCGCAGCCGGGCTCATCGCACTCGCCTGCACTCCGTTCATGCCGGCTGGCGTGCCGATCCTGCTCTCCATGTTCGGCGTCGCTGCTGCACTGCTCCCGCCATCGCTTCGCCGGACCCGCCCGACATGAGTGCAGCAACCGCGGTGCTCGTTCTGCTCACCATCGGCACGTACGCCTTCAAGTCCGCCGGCCCACTGTTCGTCGGAGCTCGGCCGCTCCCACCCCGCGTCCAGAACCTCGTCGACCTGCTGCCGGCCGCACTGCTCGCCGCCCTCGTCGCCGTCTCGACGTTCGGCGTCGGCGAGTCGCTCGTCGTCGACGCACGCGCCGCCGGCATGGTGGTCGCGGCGCTGGCGCTGTGGCGACGCGTGCCGTTCGTGATCGTGATCATCCTCGCCTCGGCCACCACGGCCCTGGTCCGCCTGATTGCCTGAGTTTGCGACGGCATCACGATCTACGCATCCTCGGTCCCGAGATCAGACATATCGGAATCCGAGTCGCAGCATGCGCAGAACCGGTTCGGTAGCGGCCGAGCGCACGCGGGTCGGACTGTTCAGGCGCGGGTGCGCTTGGCGCCCCAGTGACTCATCGACCCCACGCGCTGGTACCGCTCGGGGCGGTCGTCCGGCCCGAGCACGTCGGTCGCCAGCCACAGCCGCTTCAACCAGCGCACCTTTCCAGCTGCCCGATCGTCGACGTATCGGCGTCGTGCGTGGAGCACGTGGTAGTTGTTGACGAACTGCATCTCGCCCGGTCGGAGCGCCATCTCCACGCGATTGTCGGCGTCGTTGATGAGCGCGTCGTAGGCGTCCATCGCTGCACGTTGTTCGTCGGTGAGTCGAGGTGCCGACTCGTGCCGCTGCGACGCCTCGATGAACGGCCGGATGTAGCGGATGAACAGGCGGTCGCCGTGGCGGGTGAACGTCGGAACGAAGTAGAAGGGCGTCGCGCCCTCGCGCTGTTCGCCGCGAAAGTCGTAGGGGAGCGGTTCGTACAGCGTTGCCGCGTGGTGTGGAGCGGTGCGGACGAGTTCGTTGTGTGCGTAGAGCGCGTTGGCGACGAGGCTCTCGCCGCCGCTGACACCGGCGTCGATGCACAGCAGGCCGACCAGGTCGGAGCCGTCGCTGTGGAACCCGAGGGGGTGGCCGCCGATCTCGTTGCCGCGAGCGGTCGGGTCGTCGGGTGCCTTGCCCTGGTCGGTGACATCGCCGAGCAGGTGACCCTTCGCGTTCTGCGGCCAGGGCTCGCCGAGGTGCATCCCGATGCCCCAGGAGATCCACGATGCGTCCTCCGCTCCGAGGCGTCCTACGTCGAGGGTGCCGATCCGACCGAAGCCCCGACCGTCCACCAGCTCCCGAGCGAAGTCGTGGAGCTGTGGTGCGAGCGTCGGCAGCGGGAAGTCGTCGGCGGTCACCTCGAGCACGTCGTCAGTCCGCGATCGTGCGAGCGCGAGCGCGTCGTCGAGCTCGGCGAGCTGAAGGTCAGACAGGTGCAGTGTCCACGCGTCGACGTCGCTGACGTCGCTCGCCCGCCACTCCGCCTGCGGCTCGAGTTCGCGCACCGTCTCGACGGTGACCCGATCTGCCGCCGACGAACTCCGTTCATCGGGGTCTGACCCCGACGAACCCGGTTGGTCACGCTCTGTGGTTGGCGACTCGGTGGCGGTCATGGCAGGACGCCGTCTGGGTTGGTCTTGTTCACCGGGGTCTGACCCCGACGAACCCGGTTGGTCACGCTCTGTGGTGGCGTCTCCGTGGTGGTCATGCGAGCGCTCCCAGCGGATTCGCCTGGGCACCGCGGATGAGACGTCCGGGAAGCTCGTCGGTGGCGACGCCGTCGTGGTAGGTCTCGCGACCGGCGACGAACGTGTGCGTCCACCCCGTGGCCCGCTGCAACAGGCGGCGGCCACCGGCCGGCAGGTCGTGGACGATGGTCGGCTTGTGCAGGCGGAGGTTGTCGAAGTCGACGATGTTCAGATCGGCTCGGTAGCCGGAGGCGACGACGCCGCGGTCGTAGAGCCCGACGGTGCGTGCCGTGTCGCGGCAGTGTCGTTGCACGAGGAACGGAAGCGGGATCAGGTCGTGGCTGCGATCGCGCCCCCAGTAGGCGAGCAGCGTCGTCGGGAAGCTGCCGTCGCAGATCGTGCCGACGTGGGCACCGCCGTCGCCGAGACCGGGCACCGTGTGCGGGTGGGTGAGCATCTCGTGGCAACCGTCGAGCGAACCGTCGACGTAGTTGAGGAACGGGAGGTAGAGCAGCCCGTGTCCACCGCCGGCGAGCATCGCGTCGAGTGCCACCTCGTCGGGGTTCCGGTCGAGCCGAGCCGCCCGGGCGCCGATCGAGTCGTCGAGCGACGGCTCGTAGTCGGGTTCGTCGAGCATCTCGAAGAGCAGGTCGTAGCGCGAGATCAGACCTCCGCCGAGCTTGGCCGTGTCGCGGGTGGTGCTCGCCTCGAACAACCGCTGGCGGAACAGCGGATCGCGCAACGCCGACACCTTCTCGGCCAGGGTGTGGTCCTTGATCTCCTGGTAGACGGGGTTGGTCAGGAACGGGTTGAGGGTGCACTCGAGGCCGAGGATCAGCCCGACGGCGCGCGGTGCGACCTGCCCGGTCATCTTCAACCCCGCCGCATTGGCGTCGGTGATGTGGCCGAGGATCCCTCGGAACGCGTCGGGCACCATCGGGTTCCGGGCGACCGAGATCGACAACGGCCGCCCCGAGCGGGTGACCATCTGACGCAGCGTGTCGAACTCGTCGTCGACGTCGAGGAAGTCGGACACGACTTGCAGGACCCCGGTGCCGCTCGCGCCGATGCCCTCGGCGATGCCGATCAGTTCGGCAGGCGCCGCCGTGAGGGTCGGCGTGTAGGCACCCGTCGACGTGCGGTGATTGCGGGTGCGGCTCGTGCTGAACCCGAGCGCACCGGCCTCGATGCCCTCCCGGGCGAGTTCGGCCATGAGGGCGATGTCTTGCGGGGTGGCGTCTTCGTGGTTGGCGCCGCGCTCGCCCATCACGTGCAGGCGGAGGGCGCCGTGGGGCACCTGCGCGCCGACGTCGATGTCATGCGGGCGCGCGTCGACGGCGTCGAGGAACTCGGCGAACGAGTTCCAGTTCCACTTGAGCCCTTCATGAAGCGCGGCGCCGGGGATGTCTTCGACGCCCTCCATCAGCTCGATGAGCTTGCCGTGATCGCGGTCGTGGACCGGAGCGAAACCGACGCCACAGTTGCTCATGACGACGGTGGTGACGCCGTGCCACGACGAAGGCTGGAGGCGGTTGTCCCACGTGGCCTGGCCGTCGTAGTGCGCATGGATGTCGACGATGCCGGGGATCACCAGCGCACCGTCGGCGTCGATCTCGCGCTGCGCGGAACCGTCGAGGCGACCCGAGCCGTCACTCCCCACAGCTGCGATCACACCATCGCGAACGGCGACGTCGGCCGTTCGGGCGTCCGCCCCCGTTCCGTCGATCAGGGATCCGCCGCGGATGATGAGGTCGAAGTCAGGCATACGCGAGCTTCGCGCGTTCTCCCCACCCGTCCACGACCCCGACGAACCCGTCGATGTCGTCGTCGGTGATCTCGATCGACAGTGCGATGAACCCACGGCGGGCGAAGTAGTAGCCGGCGTCGAGTGCGGCGAAGAACAGCAAGGCTTTCAGCCGGTCGTCGGCGTCGACGAGATCGGACGCCGAACGCACCGGCCCTGGCGTGCCGTGGATGTTCAACAGCGACCCGGCGCCGGTGACCGACATGGGCAGTCCGTGGGTGGCGAACACGTCCGTGAGCCGGTGTCGTAGTCGATCCCCTCGGGCGTTCGTCTCGGCGAGCACGTCGGGGGTGATGACGTGCGTGAGCGCCGCGACGCCGGCTGCCATCGACACGACGTTGTTGTTGAACGTGCCGGCATGGCCGAGCGCACCGCCCGCCGTGACATCGAAGTGGGCCATCAGGTCGCGCCGCCCACCGAACGCACCGAACGTGAAACCACCGGCGAGGTACTTGCCGAGCGTTGTCAGGTCAGGGGTGATCCCGAGCAGTTGTTGCGCACCACCCGGTGACAGGCGCGACGTCATCACCTCGTCGAAGATGAGGACTGCACCGTGCTCGTCGCAGCGATCGCGCAGGAGTTGGAGGAACGGCGGGTCGGCCGGGAGACACCCCGCCGAGCCCTGCAGCGGTTCGACCAACACGGCGGCCAGCGATGCCCCGTGCTCGGCGAAGACGGCGTCGACGGATTCGAGGTCGTTGTACGTGGCCATGACGAAGTCGTGGGGAACGTTCACCGCCTCACTCCCGTGGCCGAAGGTCAGCACGCCGCCGTGATACCCGTCGTGGAACGCCAGGATCTTGCTGCGGTCGGTGTGGAACGTGGCGAGGGCGAGCGCCATCAGGTTGGCCTCGGTGCCGGAGTTGGTGAAGCGGACCGTGTCGATCGAGAGGAACCGATGGGTGATCAGCTCGGCGAGGAGCACCTCGTTCGGGTGGGTGGAGCCAAAGGACCACCCGTCGTCGATCGCGGCGTGGACCGCCTGCCTGACCGCGACGGGCGAGTGACCGAGCAGCCCGGCGGTGTAGTTGCCGAGCAGGTCGACGTAACGGTGACGATCGACGTCGTACAGGTACCTGCCCTCGGCGCGCTCGACCCGGAACGGGAAGGGATCGAAATGGAGCACCGATCGGGTGTTGCCGCCGGGCAGCACGTCCTTCGCACGGTCAGCCCAACTCGCGCTGACGGGCCGCGCATCGGCGTATCCGGCCTGCGCGTCGGCGAGCAGGGTGTCCACGTTTGCGCGAGATTCAGGGTTCACGCCAGGTTCAGGCCGGCCAGCGATCCCTCGTCGCGCCAACCCTCCAGGACCTTGATGAATGCGAGCGACCCGGCACCGTAGAAACCGTTGCGGACTCCCCGGTCGTTGGGCTTGCCCTCGTTGTTGTAGTAGCCGGGCGTGCACGACTCGAGGAAGTCGCGGTTCATCTGGGCCAGGCCGATGATCGTGGCGACCCAGGCGTCCTCTGCCTCCTGGTCGACCTCGATCAGGTTCACGCCACGGTCCTTCGCTTCGCTCAGGATGTAGGCGAGGTGCTTGCTCTGCTCGTTGAGCATGTGCGGGAAGTTCACGGTGAACCCGGACTGCGTGTTGCTGAAGATGAAGCAGTTCGGGAACCCGCTGGTGTGCATGCCGTGCAGCGTCGATGCGCCGTCGGCCCACTTCTCGGTGAGCGTCACACCATCGCGCCCGTACAGCTCGTAGCCGGCGCGACGGGTGTAGTCGGTGCCGACCTCGAAGCCGGTCGCGTACACGATGCAGTCGAGTTCGAACTCGGTCTCGACGAGCACGCCGTCCGGACCGGGCAGGTCGACGATGATGCCGCGTTCGGTGATGCGCTTCACGCCGCGACCGTCGGTGTCGACGAGCGTGACGTTCGGCCGGTTGAAGGTGGCGAGGTAGCCGTCGTGGAAACACGGTCGCTTGCAGAACTGCCGGTAGTAGGGCTTCAGCGCTTCGGCCGTGTTGGGATCGTTGACGATGGTGTCGACCCGGTCACGAATCTGTTCCATCTTCTCGAAGTCGGCCAGTTCCATCGTCTTCATGAGCGTGTCCGGGCTCATGTCGCTCGCCTCACTTCGCAGGCGGATGAGCAGGTTGCCGATGATGTCGGTCCATCCGTCGTCGACGAGGTCCTCCGACTCCGGGATCCCACTGACCAGGTTGTTGAAGTTCTCCATCCGCCGTTCCTGCCAGCCCGGCTCCAGGGTGGCCGCCCATTCCGGATCGGTCGGCCGGTTGTCGCGCACGTCGATCGACGACGGTGTGCGCTGGAACACGAACAGTTCCTTGGCACCGGCACCGAGGTGGGGCACGCACTGCACGGCGGTGGCGCCGGTGCCGATGATGCCGACGCGCTTGTCGGCGAGCCCGGTCAGGTTTCCGTCGGAGTCACCCCCCGTGTAGTCGTAGTCCCAACGGCTCGTGTGGAACGTGTGACCCTCGAACGACTCGATGCCGGGGATGCCGGGGAGCTTCGGCCGGTGGAGCGGCCCGCTCGCCATGCAGATGTACCGGGCACGCATCTCGTCGCCGCGATTGGTCGACACGATCCACCGGTTGTCGTCGTCGTCCCAGCGCATCGCGGTGACCTCGGTCTGGAAGCAGGCGTTGCGGTAGAGCTCGAAGTGCTCGCCGAGCGCACGACTGTGGGCCAGGATCTCGGCTGCCATGGAGTACTTCTCCTTGGGGATGTACCCGATCTGCTCGAGCAGCGGCAGGTAGATGTACGACTCGACGTCGCAGGCAGCGCCGGGGTAGCGGTTCCAGTACCAGGTGCCACCGAAGTCGCCACCCTTCTCGACCACGCGGATGTCGTCGATGCCGGCCTCACGCAACCGGGCCCCTGCGAGCAGCCCGCCGAAGCCGCCGCCGATGATGAGCACCTCCACCTCGTCGAAGAGCGGTGCCCGCTCGATCTTGGCGACGTAGGGGTCATCGAGGTAGCGCGCGAACTCTCCGGTCACCTCGATGTACTGCTCGTTGCCTGCCTCACGAATGCGCTTGTCACGTTCGGCTCGGTACTTGTCGCGCAACGCGTCAGGGTCGAAGTCGGTGTTCGGTCCGGTTTCGGGCGGCGCGGTCGTGGCATCCATCCGGACTGTTGTACTCGTGCGTCTCGAACAGCATCGACTCGGACGGACCGCCGAGGCCCGCAGGTCGGGCTCAGGTTTCGATTCGGGCGAACTTCTCGATGTCGGAGCGGTGGCCGGCCACGACGATCAGGTCGCGCGGCCCGAGCACCGTGTCTCGTTCCGCGTAGGTGAACGCCCCGCCCTCCGGCTTGATGCACACGACCGTGACCCGGTGTTTGGCGCGAAGCCCGGCCGCCTCGAGCGTGACGCCGGCCAGCCCCTTCGGTACGACCATCTCGATCAGCACGAAGTTCTCGTCGAGCGCGAAGTATTCGATGAGCGATCCGGTGACCAGCCGCGCGACGCGACTGCCCATCTCGGCCTCGGGGAACACGACGTGGTGTGCGCCGACGCGTTGGAGGATGCGGCCGTGAGATTCGGTGAGAGCCTTGGCCCAGATGTTCGGCACGCCGATGTCGACCAGCGCGCCGGTGGTGAGCACGCTCGCTTCGACGTCGGCACCGATGGCGACGACGGCGGTCACGGCGTCACCGACGCCGAGCTGTCGCAGGGTGAGTTCGTTCGTGGTGTCGGCCTGGGCCACGTGGGTCAGGATGCTGCTCATGTTCTGCACGCGGACCGCGTCGGCATCGAGCCCGAGCACCTCGTGGCCCATGTCGACGAGCGTGGTGGCGAGAGCAGAACCGAATCGACCGAGGCCGATCACGATCACCTCGCCGTGATGTTCCACCGTCGGGCCGAAGCCCGACAGCATCGAATGCAATGTCTTGTCAGCCAATGATCGGTCGCTCCTCGGGATAACGATAGGTCTCAGGACGCTCGCGCAGCGCGAGGGCGGTCACGAATGTGACCGGCCCGACGCGGCCGGTGAGCATCACGATCACGACCAGCAGCTTGCCGAGCGTGCTCATTGCTGACGTGATCCCGGTGGAAAGACCAACGGTGCCGAACCCGGAGGTCACTTCGACGAGTGACGACATGAGCGGGAAGTCGTCGATCGTCATCAGCACCAGGGTGGCGCCGACGACCACACCGACCGAGAGCAGCGCCACGGTGATCGCTTGGCGGATCAGGGCGCTGGGTATCCGTCGGCCGAAGATGTTGACGTCACGTCGTCCTTGGACCTCGGACCACATGACCCACCCGAGGATCGCGAACGTCGTCACCTTGATGCCACCGCCCGTCGACGCGGAACCCGCACCGATGAACATCAGCACGGTGATGATCAACAGTGTCGACTCGCGCATCGCTCCGATGTCGACGGTGTTGAATCCGGCGGTGCGTGGCGTGGTGCCCTGGAACCAGCCGGCGAGGAGCTTCTCGCCGAAGTCGAGCGCACCCAAGGTGCCGGGGTTGGTCCACTCGAACGCCAGCACGCTGACCGGACCGACGACGAGCAGCACCAGCGTGGCGATGACCGTGATCTTCGTGTGCAGTGCCCACGGCAGGACCCGGCTCTTGGCGCCGTGCCGTCTCCGGTGCCGGGCACGGCGGAACGACTCCACGATGATCGGGAAACCGAGGCCACCGATGATGAACCCGAACGAGACCGTGAACACGACGACCGGGTCGCCGACGAAGCGGGCCAGGTTGTCGGAGTACGGCGTGAGGCCGGAGTTGTTGAACGCAGCGATAGCCGTGTAAAAGCCCGTGTAGGCGGACCGGCCGGCTGAGTCGTACCCACCGAGCCAGAAGCGCAAGAACAGGATCAGGCCCGTCGCGAGCTCGACCACGAGCGTGATGCGCGCGATGGCTCCGATGAGCCGCTTCAGGTCGCCGATGTCGACCGCTCCGATCTCGGCTTGGGCGAGCATCCGCTGACGGAGGCCCAACCGGTGTGACGCGACGATCGCGAGCACCGACCCGATGGTCATGATGCCGAAGCCACCGACCTGGATCAGCAGGAGGATCACGAGTTGCCCGAAGATCGTGAAGTTGGCGATGTCGAGTGACGACAGGCCCGTCACGGTGGCGGCCGACGTCGCCATGAAGATCGCGTTGTCGGCGCTGATGTGCGAGCTCCCCGACGCCGAGATCGGCAGCCAGAGCAAGAACGCTCCCGACATGATCAGCGTCGTGAACGCGAGGACGACGAGCTGTGCCGGATTGCGGATGGCAGTCAACAACCCGCGCTTCGGCACGGCGGGAGCTTACGGCCGCGAAGTCGGCGCGATGGGCCGTCGGACCGGGTGTTCCACCGGGTCGACCGATCGGTGCCGCGGCTCAGCTGGCGCCGACGGTGACCGCTTCGTGGATGGTGGCGCGTGCGTCGTTCACGAGCTGGGGACGGGGGTTGCTGAGCGTTGCGAGTGCGGTCGCCTTCTCCTCGACGGTGAACGGTCGAGTCGTGTGGCAGAACTCGACCATGTTGCCGCTCGGGTCACGGATGTAGATGCTGACGCAGAACTCGTGGTCGACCTCGAGCACCGTGTGCCCGTGCTCCTGCCAGCGGCGCCGGTGATTGTCGAGTGACTCGCGGGTCGGAGCATCGAACGCGATGTGGTTGACCCACCACGGCAGACCGGCGACCGTGTTGATGTCGACCGAGTAGTCGTCGCCGATCACCGGGTCGTGGATCTCCCAGAACGCGATCATCCCGGCGTCGCCTGACGCGGGTTCGCCGGGGTCGTTCGAGGCCGTGCTGTAGAAGAAGTGCTTGCTGAAGCCATCGCCCTCGTTCGGCGTCTCCGATGCCACGACCTTGACGAGCTCGAAGCCCATCACCTCGGTGTAGAAGCGGTGCGTCGCCTCGGTGTCGTTCGTGGCCAGTGCAACGTGATGGAAGCCCATGCCCGAAAGTCTCGCACGCGTCACCCAACCGTGGCGAGCGGTACGAACGATCGGCACGGCGAGTGGTACCGGGAGCCGGACGGTGCGGGTCGAACGTGGCGACGGCATCCTTACGGGATGTTCCTTGGCGAGGACCTTCTGGCCTATCTGGTCCTGGCGTTCGGTGGAGCCCTGTTCGTCGGCAATCTGCTCGCCGTCGTCAAGCCGCCCGAGCGGCAGCTCGACGAGGCGAACCTCGAACGAGCGCCGGTCGGGCGAAGTCTGGCGTTTGCACTGCTGGGCCTGGTCGCCGCCGTGTGGGCGTTGGCGTCACTCGTCAGCGGTTGAGGTCCGAGGCCCGGCGTTGGGCCTGACAGTCGGACCTGACGTTCAGGCAGCGATTCGGACCCCGGGAGTTCAGGTCTGGGGGAAGAGTGTGATCGACACCTGGTGCTCGCCGTCGAACTGACTTGCGCCGATCGAGATGGTCCACGCCTCGTTGGCGAACATGGCCGACATCGACTCACCGGACGTGAACTCGGACGACTTCTCGAGTCCCGCAGCTTCCAGGTCGGAGCCGTAGTCCGACATGAACGACGCACTGTCCTCGACGGTGCCGGCCAGGGTGATGCCGCTGGCGTCGCCGCTGTCGATGACCGACGAACCCGTGACGCTCACGCCCTCCGGTTGGGGAATGTCGGACGGCCATTCCTCGGGGATCTCGCCGCCCTGGCTCATCGTGAACGAGCCGTCCTCGCCTTCGACGGTGAACCCACCGTTCTCGTCGGACTCGCCGACGACGGTCTCGCCGTCCTGGTCGGTGATCGTGAAGCTGCCGTCCTCGCCGACGTTCATGTCGCCGTCCGGTGTCTCGATGGCGATGCCACCGTCGCTGAAGTCCACGTCGACTTCGCCGTTGGTCTGCTCCTCGATCACCTTCTCGGCGACGAACTCGCTCGGGCTTTTGCCACAGCCGGTGGCGACCAGGGCGAGCCCGGCCACGGCGGTGACCGAGAGCAGCAGAGACTTCGTACGTGTGCGGTTCGTGTGCATGTTCCGATCATGACATCGCGGGACGAACGGAGATACGGGAAGATTCCCGGTTCGCGACCCGTTCGCACCGGGCCCGTCGAAACCTGTCAGATTGGACGGGATGAGCGCGCCACTTCGCCTGACCTTCGTGCAGTCGGGAACGAAGGTGAGCGACCTCCCGGCGTCGCCGGTCGAGGTCGCGTTCGTCGGACGCTCGAACGTCGGCAAGTCGTCGCTGATCAACGCGTTGGCCAACCAGAAGCAGCTCGCACGAGTCTCCAACACTCCGGGGCGCACCCAGCTGTTGAACCTGTTCAGTGTCGATCGCGTCGGCAGCGGGTCGAAGGCGGATGGACCGCCCACCGGGACGGTGATGGACCTGCCGGGATACGGCTACGCCAAGGCATCGAAGACCGTGCGCAAGGGGTGGCCGGCGATGATCGAGGGGTATCTCCTCGAACGGGAAAACCTCGCGATGGTGTTCGTCTTGGTCGACGGTGAGATCGGTCCGACGAAGCTCGACACCCAGATGCTCGAGTGGCTCCGTTACAACGGGGTGCCCCACACGGTCGTGGCGACGAAGATGGACAAGGTGAAGTCTGCCAAGCGCGCCACGCGACGCAAGGATCTCGCCGCTGGTTGTCTGCTCGAGACGGGCGACATCGTGTGGGTGAGCGCGTCGAAGGGCGACGGCATCGACAACCTCCGATCGCTCGTGCGAACCTGGACCGATCGGGCATGATCCCAACTGGTGGTCGGCCCGTGAGCACCAGCCGAACCCGGTCGGTTCGTTAGCGTCGGGGCCATGTCGTCTCCGCCTGCCTCCGGCCGTCGAACCGGTGGATCAACCGGTGGATCAACCGGCGTTTCGATCACGGGCACCGGCCTGTGGGCCCCTCCCGAAGTCGTCACCAACGCCGAGCTCGTCGAGTCGCTGACCGCGTCGGCCTCGGCCTTCAACGACGAGCACGCCGCCGCGAT
The DNA here is from genome assembly GCA_031398325.1 of Actinomycetes bacterium. Lineage (GTDB taxonomy): Bacteria > Actinomycetota > Acidimicrobiia > Acidimicrobiales > Ilumatobacteraceae > Sva-07. The sequence goes on along the minus strand of JANNNB010000069.1, from coordinate 7,560 downwards.
CGAGTCGGGCACCGTTGCGGCTCGGGCCCTGCCCGACGAGGAGTTCATCGTCAAGGCATCCGGCATCAAGTCCCGCCACGTGATCGACAAAGCGGGTGTGCTCGACCCCGATCGGATGCGCCCGCGATTGCAGGTCCGGGACGAAACCGAACTCGGAATCCAAGCCGAGATGGCGATGCCGGCGATTCGGCAGGCGCTCGAACAAGCGGGTCGTTCCGGAACCGATGTCGATGCAGTCATCGTCGGATGTTCCAACCTGCAACGTGCGTATCCGGCGGTCGCGATCGAGATCCAGAACGAGCTCGGTGCGCACGGGTGGGCCTACGACATGAACGTCGCCTGCAGCTCGGCGACGTTCTCGATCCAGGCGGCAGTCGACGCATTGCGCAACGGATCCGCCAACTGTGTCGTCGTCGTCAACCCGGAGATCACCTCCGGCCACAACAACTTCGAGCTGCGCGACTTCCACTTCATCTTCGGCGATGCCTGCACGGCGCTGGTGCTCGAACGTTCCGAAGACGCCCTCGCCACCGACGGCTGGGAGATCATCGGCACCAAGCTGGCGACGCAGTTCTCGAACAACATCCGCAACGACTTCGGATTCCTGAACATCGCCGAGGAGGGCGAGCGCGACCCCCACGAGTTGATCTTCCGCCAGAACGGCCAGATGGTGTTTCGTGAGGTCTGCCCGATGGTGGCGACGCACATCACGACCCATCTCGACGCAACAGGATTCGACGCGGCCGACGTGCGGCGCTTCTGGCTTCATCAGGCCAATCTGAAGATGAACCAACTGATCGCCAAGGGCGTGCTCGGACGCCTGCCCACCGATGACGAAGCCCCCACCGTGCTCGACGAGTACGCCAACACCAGCTCCGCCGGCTCGATCATCGCGTTCCACGAGCACCGCGCCGATCTCGCACCCGGTGATCTCGGAGTGATCTGTTCGTTCGGTGCCGGCTACTCCGTTGGCAGCGTCATCGTCCGCCGCTCCTGACCTGGCCAGCCAGCCCGTCGCTCGCGCGTTGACGTGACGGGAGTCCGGCTGATTCGAGCTGCGGTTCGGCCGACGGCGTGCCGATGAACCCGTCGTGACTCCGCCGCCTCTTCAGGACCACGAGCTCTCCGCGTGGGCGCGGCTCGGGCGCTTCTCGTTCCGGCGACGGTGGTTCGTGCTCGGGGCCTGGCTCGTCACCGTCGTCTCGATCCTCGCCCTCGTCGGCTCGATCGGCGCGTCGAGCAGCAGCTCCACCGAGATCCCGGAGTCGGAATCGCAATCCGGCTTCGACACCCTGACGACCTACTTCGGGGGGCTCGGCAGCGGGATGTCCGGCAGCATCGTGTTCCGCGCGGAACAGGGCGTCGATGACCCCGCGGTCGAGGCGGCGATGACCGCGATGATCGAGCAGGTCGCAACCATCCCGGAAGTGACCCGCCTGCGCCGGGATCAGCCAGGCGCAACGCCGAAGCTCATCGAACCGGACCGGCCACGGATCGCTTCGATCGGGTCGCGCACGTCGTCGATGTACCCGAGGGCGTAGGACCCGATGCGATATCCGATCAGCCGGAGCATGTCGTCGGACAGGGTCTTGGCGATCTCTCGTGGCACCGAGAGGTACTGGTTCTCTTCCTGGCGGAGCCACCCGACGTCGTAGGTGATGTTGAGCCCCATGCGGGTCATGTCGGAGCGGTTCTCCCCGCCACCGTGGTACACCTTCCCGGTGTAGATGAGGCATGACCCCTTGGTCATCTCGGCCGGCACCGTGTCGGCGACGGTGTACTCGAAACTGTTCTCGAGGTGCTGGCTGCCTGGCATCAGGCGAGTCGCGCCGTTCGACTCGGTGAAGTCGGTCATCGCCCAGATCGTGTTGCACTGCACGTCGTAATCCGCCGGGAAGTCGAAGAAGTCGAAAGCCCACTGGTCGCGATGGATGCTCTGGCCGGGCGAGCCCGGCCCGATGGCGATCACCTGTGTCAGGTGCAGTTGGAAGCTGTGCGCTCGATGGAGCAGCTGGCCCGTGACGTCGAGGATCGTCGGATGCGCGATCAGCCCGTGGCTCGACGGTGAACGGGCGACGAGCGCACCGGTCCGGGTGGTGAATCGACCAGAGAAGTCGTCGCTGCCCACCGGCGTCGCCGCTATGAACGGCGCCATCTCCTCGGCGATTCGGTCGATCACCTCGACGTCGGCGAGTTCGTCGACGATCACGGCCGCATCGCTGGCGAGAACCGCGTGGATCTCGTCGGCCGACGAGGTGGAGGGCAGATGCTGCACGCTCATGTGGCGAAGTTAGTGCCAGACTTCGCCGCAATGTCACCGATCATCGAGACCCGGGGCTTGGTGATGGAGTTCCCATCGACCAAGGCCCTCGACGGGCTCGACCTCGCAGTACCGCCGGGGGTGACCGGCCTGGTCGGAGCGAACGGGGCGGGCAAGACGACGCTGATCTCGTTGACGCTCGGGCTGCTCCGGCCGTCCGCCGGCTCCATCTCGGTACTCGGGCTCGATCCGGGGAGCGACGGTCCGACGCTGCGGGCGATGATCGGGTACGGCCCCGAACGGAACGTGCTTCCCGACGATCTACGTGCCTACGACTTCGTCCGCCACCTCGCCGAGGTGAAGGGCCTGCCGCGCGACGAGGCGCGCAGCCGGGCCAGCGACTCGCTCTATCTCGTCGGGCTGGGGGAGGAACGCTTCCGTGCGTTGGGCACCATGTCGACCGGGCAGCGGCAGCGGGTGAAGCTCGCCCAGGCGATCGCCGCCGACCCGAAGTTCATCGTGCTCGACGAGCCGACGGACGGCCTCGACCCGGTGCAGCGCGACGAGATGCTGAACATCATCCGCCAGGTCAACCGCGAGTTCGGTATCGACGTGATGCTGTCATCGCACGTTCTCGAGGAAGTCGAGCGCGTGTGCGACAACGTGGTGGCGCTCGACCACGGCACGCTCGTGGCCCAGGGCTCGATGGATGAGCTGGCTGGTGTCTCCGGGGGGATCGAGATCGAACTGGTCGAGTTGGCCGATCGGCCGGAGTCGGTCGATCAGATCGAGCGACTGTTGCGTGAGGGTGGAGCAACGGTGGATCGCGCCGGCACGGTGTTCAACGTCGTCGGCGCCGCCGACGACGAGTTGTTCGACCTCGTGGCAGCGAGCGTCGCTGCGACCGGCGGGCGGATCCGTCGGCTGGCACAGCGCCGGCGGTCGCTGGACGACATCTTCACCGTTCATGCCGACAGCGGGAGCCAGCCAGACGGCGGAACCCGCGCTGGCGCCAGGAGTTCCGCGCCATGAACATCCGTGGCGATGCCCAGATCTCCGCTCGCGGGTTCCAGCCCTACCACGGACCGCGTTCAGGGGTCGCCGGTGCCGTCCGCAGCGTCAGCGTGGAGAGCATGCGGGCCACACTCGGGCTCGGCCGCCCCGCCCGGACGAAGATTTTCCCGGTGGCCGCGGTGGCCATCGCCTACGGCCCGGCGATCGTGTTCGTCGGGATCTCCGTGTTGAGCCCGGGTGATCTGCTCGACCCGAACGACGTGGCCGACTACGCCAGCTACTACGGGTTCATCACGCTGGCGATCATCCTGTTCTCCGCGCTGGTCGCGCCCGAGGTGCTCGTCTCCGATCGCCGCAACGGAATGCTGGCGATGTACCTGTCGACGCCGCTGCATCGGGGTACCTATCTCACGGCGAAGATGATCGCCGTCGGACTCACGCTCGGCCTCGTAACGCTCGGCCCGCCGATTCTCGTGCTGCTCGGCTACACGTTCGACGGGTCCGGACCCGACGGGTTCGCCAATTGGATGGCGACGTTGTTCCGGATCTTCGTGTCGGGAGTCGCCGTCTCTGCAGCACTCACCGCCGTGTCGATGGCGGCCTCGAGCCTGACCGATCGGCGAGCGTTCGCAGCGATCGGCATCGTGCTCGTGGTGCTCGCCTCGCCGATCCTGGCGGCGGCCCTCGTCGAGGGTGCCGGCCTGTCGCCCTACTGGTGGATGCTGTCGCTCTTCTCGATGCCGTTCGAGCTGGTGAATCGGATCTACGGCGAGGCCGGCGACTTCCCCGAGCTGTCGACCGCGGCAGTCATCGCTGCCAACATCATGTGGACCGTGATCGGCGTTGCGATCGTCATCTGGCGCTATTCGAAACTGGTGATCGCCCGATGAACGATCAGCCTCGTCCGAGCGGCCCACCCAAGATGCCGTCCTCGTCCACTCCGGCGTCCTCGTCCACTCCGGCGAACTCGGCGTTCGCGCCGCCCTCGGGCCCACCGGCGGGGGCCAGCACCGCAACGACCAGCACCGCAACGAACAACGCCGCAGCGGGTGTCGCGGTGCCGCTCACGGGCATGATCGCAGTGAACGGCGTGTCGAAGTTCTTCGGTTCGGTCGTGGCGGTGAGCGAGGTCAGCTTCGCCATCAACGGTGGGGTCACCGCGCTGCTCGGGCCGAACGGGGCCGGTAAGTCGACGCTGTTCAGGATGATGTGCGGCCTGACCACGCCGTCGAGGGGCACGGTCGAGCTGCTCGGCGCCGATCCGCGTCACGACCGCTCGGTTCGCGGCCGGGTGTCGCTCGTGCCGCAACAGGACGCCCTGTTCGACCACGTGAGCGCGCTGGACTTCGTCACGGTCGCGGCCCAGACACAGGGTGTCGACTCGCCCGTCGAGGTCGCCCGATGGGCCCTCGAGCAGGTCGACCTGGCCGACGTTGGCGAGAAGCCGGTCGGCCAGTTCTCCAAGGGAATGCGGCAACGCGTGAAGGTGGCCTCCGCGCTCGTCAACGACCCGGAAGTCCTGATCCTCGACGAGCCACTGACCGGTCTCGACCCGGTGCAACGTCGCCGTCTGACCGCACTGTTCCACCGGCTCGGTGACGACGGGCGTTGCGTGTTGGTGTCGAGCCATGTGCTCGACGAGGTCGCACGGTTGGGTTCGCGAGTGCTCGTGATCGCGCAGGGTCGGCTCGTCGCGAGCGGTGACTACCGTGACCTGCGCGAGCTGATGGACGATCGTCCGCACCGCATCCGACTCGGCGCATCCGAACCCCGTCGTTTGGCGACGGCGCTCGTCGAGCGCGGCCTCGTCGGCGGTCTGACACTCGATGCCGACTCCGTCACGGTCGACACGAACGATGCTGATGCCATCGGCCGGGCGCTCGCGCCGATCGCTGTCGAGCTCGGGATTCGCCTCACCGAGATCAATCCGCTGGATGACGACCTCGAGTCGGTGTTCCGATACCTGGTGGAGCGGCGATGAGCGCCACCTGCCGCGGGCTGGCTGTCGGTGTCGCGCCTGCTTCTCGTCTCCACACGGGGCCGTCATGAGCACGATCGAACGTCCGCCGGCGGGCGTGAACCGGTCGGTGCCGCCCGGTCGTGCCCTTGCGATCACCTACCGCGTCGTGCTGCGCCAACTCACGAGCCGCGGCAGGATCATCGCGTTGACGCTGCTCGCCTTGGTGGCGACGGTTGCCGGCTTTGCGCTCGGTCAGGGTGACGCCGCCCTCGACGACGCGGTACAGCTGATCGCCAGCCTCGGATTCGCCGTGGTCGTGCCGGTCGTGGCGCTCGTGTTCGGCGGGGCCGCCATCGGCGACCTCCGCGATGACAAAACGCTCGTGTACTTCTGGTTGCGCCCGATGGATCGGTGGCCGATCGTGGTCGGCGCCGCCCTGGCGGCGATGACGCTGGCCGCGCCCATCACCCTGATCCCGGTCGTCCTCGCGGCGATCCTCACCGGGGCTGGCAGCGGGATCGTGTCCGGCACACTCATCGCCGGCGTCGTTGCGGTGATCGCGTACGTCTCGGTGTTCACGCTCTTCGGCGTGTGGCTGAAGCGCTTCATCGTCTGGGGTCTGGCGTACATCCTGATCTGGGAGGGCTTCATCGCCCAGGCCGGCCCGGGCGTCGCTCGGTTCGCACTCCGCAAGTACACGCGATCGATCCTCGTCGACCAGACCGGTGCCGATCTCGACCTCGCCGACTTCTCGCTCGTCGTCGGCATCGTGGTACCGATCGTCGTGGCCGCGCTCGCGCTCGTGGTCGGTGCATGGCGCCTGAACAAGCAAGAGATCGATTGACGCGGACGCTGGGTCATCCAGTTGGTGCGCGGGGTCAGGCACCGCGCACCAACTGCACGATGAGCCAGCGTCCGCCGGCACGATGATGCCTTCGTCGTCCCGCTCGATCCGTTTCGGATTCCAGCTCTCCGGTGATCACGCCGCGGATCCGATCGCCTCGGCTCGACGGGCGGAGGAGCTCGGGTTCGACGCCGTGCTCGTCAGTGATCACGTGGGGCCTGGCGTCTCGCCGATGATCACGCTCGCTGCGATCGCGAGCGCCACCGACAGGATCCGGCTAGGGACGTTCGTGCTGAACAACGACATGCGCAATCCCGTGCAGCTCGCCTGGGAGGCGGTGACGCTCGATCGACTCTCCGGAGGCCGGTTCGAGCTCGGTCTCGGCGCCGGCCACACCCCGCACGAGTATTCGGCCACAGGGCTGACGTTCGACCCCGCCGCAGTTCGCAAGGACCGGCTCGTCGAAAGTGTTCGAGTCATCCGCCGACTCGTGGCCGGCGAAACGGTCGACTTCGACGGGACCTACGTCCAGGTCCACGAAGCCCACGTCGGCCGGGCAACGCAGGACCGTCTGCCGATCCTCATCGGCGGGAACGGGGCCACGCTGCTCGGAGCGGCCGGAGTACTGGCCGACGTCGTCGGGCTGCAGGGTCTCGGCCGAACGCTGGAGGATGGCCACCGCCACGAGGTGAAGTGGACGGCGTCGCACCTCGACAACCAGGTCGACCAGGTGCGGGCCGGCGCCGGCGACCGGTTCGACGAGATCGAATTCAACGCGCTCGTCCAGGTGGTGAACATCACCGATGACCGCGAGCTGGTGCTGACCGAGTTCTGCGAGCAGCGCCCGGAGCTCACACTCGATGATGCCGCCTCGATCCCATACCTGATGGTGGGCAACGTCCAGCAGATCGTCGACCACATCCATGCGTGCCGTGACCGTTGGGGCATCACCTACTTCGTCGTTCGAGAACTCGACGCCTTCGCGCCGGTCCTCGACGCATTCGCCTGAGGATCGTCGATCAGGCGACACGGCGGTTCGGCTCACGTGGATCCGGAGACGGGACGTCGGGTCGCCCGCTCCTCGGGTTTGTTTGCACGCCGCGCGGTGCCCGGTCGTTGGAGTGGTGTGTGGAGTGGATCGTTCCGTCTGGTCTGGTCCAGGTGATGGTGCGGTCGGGTGTCATTGACAGTGTCCATCGGCCCTCGTGGGCGAGGTGGTGGTGTCGTGAGCAGACCGGAACGAGATTCGAGATGTCGGAGCGTCCGTTGAGGCGCCAGAAGATGATGTGGTGGATTTCGCAGTGTTCGAACCCGACGTCGCATTGGTCGCCGACGCAGGTTTTGTGCATTGCTCTGAGTTTGCGTCGTTGGGCTCGGGTGACGGTGCGGGTGGATCGGCCGAGGTCGGTGACTTCGCCCTTGCCGTTCAGGACGTAGGGGATGATGTCGGCCTCACAGCAGAGTCGACGAACCTCGGAGATC
>JANNNB010000018.1:0-2570 GCA_031398325.1 Actinomycetes bacterium | reverse complement strand
GCCGAGTGCCCGGTATGTGCGGCCGGCGCAAGCGGCTCGCTGGCGCTATGTGCGTCTGGCCGTTGACGGCACGGCGCGATCGGTGTCGCGTGGATGAGCTTCTGATCCGATTCACGTTTGGAGGCTTGTCATGTCCGATTCGACCGCGGTTCTCGTCCGCACTCACGAAGACCCGTTCAGTGATAGCGAACGCTTGGCCCTGGCCGGGTTCCTTGCCGGCTACTCCGGCCGCGCTCGCGAGGCCTACGCCCTGGACCTGCGGGTCTACTCAACCTGGGTTGCCGACTTCGACCTGCGACTCTTCGAGGTCCGCCGTGCCCACATTGAGGCGTTCGCTCGCGAACTCGAAGCACGCGGTAGGGCCCGAGCGACGATCGCCCGACGCCTCGGCACGATCACCTGCTTCGACCGTTATGCCGAGCAAGAAGGCCTGATTGAGCACTCGCCTGCGGTGGCATGTTCGTCGACCGAAGATGGACTACGAGTCCCACGCCATTGGTCTGGACCGCAACGAACTCGGCGCCATGCTCGTCGCCGCGGGTCTGGCCGGCGCGGGCGATCACGCGCTGATCTCGCTGCTCGCGCTCAACGGGCTCCGAGTGTCCGAAGCGATCGGTGCACGGATCGAGAACCTGGCGCTCGAGCGCGGACACCGCACGCTCACGGTGTCACGCAAAGGTGGCAAGACGGTCGTGATGCCGCTCGCGCCGCGCACGGCACGGGCGATCGACCTGGTCGTTGGTGAACGCTTCGAAGGCACGATCCTCTACGGCAACAACGGTGGGTTCCTCAACCGCCACGCGGCGGCGCGCATCGTGCGCCGAATCGCGAAGGCGGCCGGCATCGACAAGCACGTTGGCCCGCACACGTTGCGTCACGGATTCATCACCGCCGCACTCGACGCCGGTGTTCCGCTTCGCGACGTCCAAGAGGCGGCGTCGCACGCCGATCCGCGAACCACGATGCGCTACGACCGCGCTCGTGTGTCTCTCGACCGGCACGCCACCTACATCGTGTCCACGCGACTAGGTTGACGAGGTGATCGTGAATCGACTCGATCTCGACGCTGCCGCGTTCGAGGTGTCCACCGGCTGGCAGATCAAGCCCGAGGGGGCCTGCAAGGGCGACGTGTGCGTACCACTCGACCGCTCGACCGGATTCGATCTGGTCGCCACGGCCGATCGGCTGGGAATGGCCATCGTGGCCGACGCCGAGGCCGGGGTGTGGTCGATCGGTCCGGCGAGCCTCGGCGGACGTTCACTCACCACGGCTGAGGCGCCCGAACTGACCCTGCCCGACGTGCTCACCGGTGAACAGGTCTCGCTGTCGTCGTTCCGCGGGCAGAAGGTGGCGATCGCCTCCTGGGCGCCCTATTGAGGCTGTCGCTTCGACCTGCCCGGGTGGCAGGCATTGCGCACAGAGATCCACGGCCAAGGCGTCGAGATCATTACCGTCGGTCTCGAAATGGGTGGCGCCGACATTCTCCGTCCCATCGTCGAGGCGGCCCGACCCGAGCATCCCTCGCTGATCGACGCGACACACCAGATGGACGCGCTGTTCGGCGTCACCAACATCCCGCAGGTCATCTGGATCGACGAGAACGGCATCATCGTGCGACCAGCCGAGGTCGGCTCACCGGCGCCACAGCCCACCGACGACCCATTCGCCAACTTCGTCTTCGAGTTGATGGCACGCGGCACCCCCCACCCCGAGTGGTACGGCGACCGCATCCGCGATTGGGCAGCGAAGGGCGTCGACAGCGAATGGGTGCTGTCGCCCGACGAAGTGATCGCCGCGTCGCACCCCCGTTCTCGTGACGTGTCCGAGGCCGCTGCGCACTTCGCACTCGCCCAACACTTCTGGCGCACTGATGGGTTCTCGCCAAAGGTGCTCCACCACTTCGAGCGCGCCCACACGCTGCAACCCGAAAACATCACCTACAAGCGACAGGCCTACTCCGCGTGGAGCTTCGCCAAGACGCCAGATGACGCAGCGAGGTTCGCGCAGTCGCCCACTCCCGGCGAGGAAGACCAGTGGCCGTTCGTGTCGGAATTCTTCGCCGATGCCAAGGAGTACATGGGCCTCGACCTCTCGGCGGGGTGACCTCGCCGTTCATCTGGTTGGCATGGTCCGGGTCTTTGCCATCTGATTCAAATTGTTGCGCAAGCGAGATCCACTCGTCGACCGGCACAGGGGTGTCTGCGAGGAGAGCGAATAGCGCGGCGTACTCCGGGTCGTCATCGCTTTCAAAGATCAGGTGGCAGAGCGCCAGCACGTCCTGGTCGTCAAGCATTCAACTGAAGTTAGGAGCATCGCCGTTGCTCCGACGCGTCCCGCCACGCGGCCACCCTTCACAGCGCATGTCAGACCATCAGCCTGAGATGCGCCAGATCTGCCGCTCGGCTCGGGTCGGTGGAATGTTGTAGCACGTAGTGCTACGCTGGGTGCATGACTCAGGCGATCACGCAACGCGAGCTCCGCAACGACAGCGGCGAGATCATGCGCCGCCTGGACCGTGGCGAGACCTTCATCGTGACGCGCAATGGAAACCCGGTGGGCGAATTGACTCC
>JANNNB010000015.1:0-23581 GCA_031398325.1 Actinomycetes bacterium | reverse complement strand
CGAGCTGGTCGTCCGTGACCCCGTGGGCGCCGGCCGATCACGCCGAAGCCGTCGTTGCCCACGGTGCCGACGAGCGGCATGGCGATTGCGGCGATGCGACGCAGCTCAGCTGCGTCGAGGCATCGGAAGAAGGAGTCCAGTTGCCCGCCGCGAGCGCGGTCTGTGCGGCCTCGAACACCGCTTCGGGGGAATCGAATCGCTCGCCCGCCACCGGCGGAATCTACTTCGGACGCGCGCACCGACACCCTGGGCGTGGATCGCAGTGATCGTGCCCGGCCGCCGGGCGCGGGGCGGAGAACCGACCGCACTCAGAGAGATCGCCGCTGCCAGCCCGCATCATCGATGCGGGGCATTACCGCCAGTCCTGTGCGGCGTGAGTCCCGGGTTCGGGACGTTACCGGCGTCCCGAGATCAGACATCCCGGGGTCCGGGACTGACGCCGCACAGAACGCCTGGCGCGCTCACGGATCGTCGTTCACGTCACCGGTTGGAGAGGACGCGACCGTGGACGGTGAGCGCCCAGATGATGGCGATGTCGACGATGATGATCGTGATGGCCCAGAACGGGTACCACGGGAGCCACACGAACATCGACACCATGCTGCCGAGCGCTGCGAACACGCCGACCGTTCGGGCCAGTACGTTGCCCGAGAAGATCCCGAAACCGGCCGCGAGCACGATCAAGCCGATGATCATGTGCACCCAGCCCCAGGTCGTTGCATCCAGCTGCGCGACGTAGTCGGGTGTGACGACGAGGACTTCGTCCTCGAGGATCCCGACGAGGCCGAGAAACGCCTGGAAGAACCCGACCGCCACCAGGATGATGCCGGCGAACATCACCCAACCGGCTCCAGCCTCACTCTGTGTATCCGTCATGAATTGCCCCCTTTTGCTCCTGGACAGCGATCTGAACGCCGCTGTCTGCAACCGACGGTACGTTCGGTGGACTCGGGCGCACATCGCCCATTTAGAATGATTCGAACGCTGAACGGCGGGCCCGGGCATCACTCGGCGAGCGAATCACCCGACTTGGACGATGCCGGATGGATCTGGATCGTCGATGATCGAGCCACGCGCCGCCCGCTCGGGTTTGCCGCGGCGTTCCGCCGACTGCACGCCTCGAGACCTACCAGCTGGAGACTCCCGTGCCCAAGCAGTTCAATGGAAAGATCGCTGTCGACATCCGTGACTCGGAGCCCGATTGGGCGCCGTACCTCGCGCCGCAGGCGCCCGAGGGTGCACCGAACGTGTTGTACCTGGCGTGGGACGACCTCGGGTTCGCAACCATGGACATGTATGGGGGACCGGTCAACTGCCCGAACATGCGCCGCATCGCCGACCGCGGCGTCAAGTTCTCGAACTTCCACACCACGGCGCTGTGCTCGCCGACGCGCGCGTCGCTGCTCACGGGCCGCAACGCCACGACGAACGGGATGGCCACCATCGCGGAGTTCGCGTCCGGCTTCCCCGGAATCTCGACCCGGATCCCGTTCGAGTGTGGGTTCATCTCCGAGGTCCTGCTCGAGCACGGCTACAACACCTACTGCGTCGGCAAATGGCACCTCACCCCGGGCGAGGAATGCAACCAGGCGGCGTACAAGGGGCGGTGGCCGCTCGGCCGTGGCTTCGAGCGCTTCTACGGTTGGCTCGGCGGCGAGACGAACTCGTACTTCCCCGACCTCGTGCACGACAACCACCCGATCGAGCCACCCGGGCGGCCCGAGGACGGCTACCACCTCGCCGACGACATGGCCGACCAGGCAGTCAAGATGATCCGTGACGCAAAGGTGGTCGACCCCGACAAGCCGTTCTTCATGTACCTCGCCCCACAGGCGGGACATGCACCGCACCTCGTGCCGCTCGAATGGGCCGACAAGTACAAGGGGACGTTCGACGAGGGCTACGAGGCGATTCGCGAGGGGATCCTGGAACGCCAGATCGAAATGGGCCTGCTTCCCGAGCACACGGTGCTGTCGACGATCAACCCACACGGCGGGCCCGCACGCACGAGTCCGGACGGCAAGCCCTGGCCATTGCTCGACACGGTGCGGCCGTGGGACTCGTTGAACGACGACGAGCGACGAATGTTCGTCCGGATGGCCGAAGTGTTCGCCGGCTACATCGAGTACAACGACTTCCAGCTGGGCAAGGTGCTCGACGAGTTGGAACGAAGCGGAGAACTCGACAACACCATCATCGTGGTCGTGTCCGACAACGGGGCGAGCGGAGAGGGCGGGCCGAACGGCAGCTTCAACGAGTGGCGGTTCTTCAACGGCGTGCCCGACACCGTCGAGACCACGTTCCCGCATCTCGACGAGTTGGGGACACCAGCATCGAACAACCACTACAACACCGGCTGGGCGTGGGCCTTCGACACCCCGTTCCCGTACTGGAAGCGGTGGGCAGGCGCCGAAGGCGGCGTTTCCGACATGTGCATGGTCTCGTGGCCGGCCAAGATTCCGGCGAGTGGCGAGGTGCGCCACCAGTACATCCATGCCGTCGACATCGTGCCGACGATCTACGCCTTGCTCGGCATCGAGCCGCCTGCGGTGCTCAAGGGGTACACGCAGGCCCCGATCGAGGGGGAGAGCTTCGCCGACGCCCTGACCAACCCGGAGGCACCGGGGAAGTCGACCCAGTTCTACACGATGCTCGGCCAGCGCTCGATCTACCACGAGGGGTGGCTGGCGAGCACGGTCCACCCCCCGCTCAGCAGCTGGGGCAACTTCATGGCCGACGAGTGGGAGCTCTACCACCTGACGACCGACCGGTCGCAGTCCACGAACATCGCCGACCAGTACCCCGACCAGCTCGAGCTCCTGAAGGGCCTCTGGTTCTACTACGCGGGCCGCTACAACGGCCTTCCCCTCGACGACCGCAACGCGCTCGAACAGGTGCTCGCCGAGCGACCCCGGGCGGCGAAGCCACGAGATCGGTACGAGTTCTATCCGGGCACGTCGGACGTGCCCGAGTCGGCTGGTCCACAGCTCCCTGGACGGTCGTACACGATCAACGCGGGGATCAAAGTCGAGTCACCCGACGTCGAAGGGGTCATCTGGGCAGCGGGCGGTGTGCCGGGTGGGCACAGCCTGTACGTCAAGGACCGGAAACTTCGCTACACCTTCAACTGGGTCGGCACGACGCTGCAGGACGTCATCGCCGACCGGGACCTCGACGTCGGATCGCACGTGTGCACCGCCGAGTTCGTCGCCGAGGGACCGAGCACAAACCCGACGATGTCAGGGACGCAGGGCACGCTGACGCTGTACGTCGATGACACAGCGGTCGGTTCCGGGCAGATCATCACCCAGCCCGGCTACTTCTGCCTCACGGGTGACGGGATCTGCGTCGGGCGCGACAGCGCCTCGGCGGTCACGCCGGAGTACACCTCGCCGTTCGAATTCACCGGTGGGACCATCGACAAGGTCGTCGTCGACATGTCGGGTGAGCATTACGTGGATCACGAGGCCCAAGTTCGAGCGTGGTTCTCCATCGACTGACCGTCGATATGGCTGTCGGGACGCTCCCGGCTGACCGACGAGCGCATTCACCGACGCTCAGGGCGTCGAACGAATTACGCTGCGGCCCGATGTCAACACGCGGGCTGCGTCGTACGACGAGGGAAGTTGTCGATCACGGCGTCGCGTCGCGTGCGCCCGACCCGCTGGCGTCCGTGGCTGTGGCGATCAATCGTGTCGGTCGACCGTCGGTGGCCGACCACGTCGTGCTCCGCACCGGCGTGCTCGACTCCCTGTCGAGCGCGCTCGGTTCCGTCGTCGTCGTGGGTGCGCCGGCCGGATTCGGGAAGACCTCCCACGTCGCGGCGTGGGCCGAGATCGACGGCCGCCCCACGGCATGGCTCGAGGTGGAGGCGTTGGACAACGACCCTCACTTGCTGGTGGAGCGCCTGGCGGACCTGCTCGGCTCGGTGACCGATTTCGACGCCGACAGCATCCCTCGCTCGCCGCTGTCGACGGCCCAGTTCGAAACGATCATCGCACCCGCCATCGGCAGTGCCGTTCGTCGATGTGCCGAGCCGTTCGTGCTCGTGATCGACGAGATCCACCGGCTCGAATCCGAGGTCGCGCTGTCCGTGGTCGCTGCGATCTTGAACGACGTGCCGCCGGAGTCCACCGTCGTCATCATCGGCCGGGACGCGCCCGGTGCGTCGATCGCCGCACTTCGCCTGCGGCCCGAGGTGGCGACCCTCGATGTGACCGACCTCGCGCTGGAAGCGGCCGAGGCCCGTGCGGTGCTCGAGGAGATCGGGGTGTCGATCGGCGACGACGATCTCGGGCGAGTCCTGGACGAAACGGAAGGTTGGCCGCTCGGGGTCCGCTTTGCAGGGTTCGCCACCGAACGCGCGGCAGCCGCCGGCGGCCAACCCGACGTGATCGGTGCGCTCGCCGACCGGGAGATCGGCGAGTACATGCGCTTCGAATGGCTCCGTCGACTGGACGCGGACGACGTCGACTTCCTCACGCGATCGAGCGGCCTGGGTTGGCTGTCGGGGCCACTCGTCGACCACGCGCTGGAGCGGAACGACTCGGGCGCCACGCTCGCTCGTCTGGCCTCGAGCCCGCTCGTGATCGTGCCACTCGATCGCCGGGGCAGCACGCACCGACTGCACCATCTGATGGCGGAGGTTCTCGACGCCGAGTTCGAGCGGGCTGATCGTGACGCACACCGCTCGGTGGCGATCAGAGCGAGCGAGTGGTTCGAGCGGTCCGGCGACATCGACCGCGCCATCGACCATGCCAGCCGTGTCGGTGACACCGGACGGATCGTGCGCCTGATCGCCGAGCATGGCCTGGCGATGCAGACCGTCGGGCGGCACCACAGCGTCGATCGGTGGCTGGCGATGTTGCCCCGAGACGTGGTGCTGTCGAGCGGGGCGTTGTGCCTGTTGTCGGCGACCATTTCGGTCGCGATGGGTGAGGGGGACGAAGCCCTCGTCTGGCTCAAGTTCGCCGATCAGGCCGTCGCCGATGCGGCTCAGCCCGGGCCCGCCGGGCTCGAGATCCGGGCGCTGCGCTCGATGCTGGTCACGTCGGACATCGACGGGACATCGGACGATGCCGAGGCAGCCTACGAGAACCTCCCCGCGGGGAGGTCGCACGCGTTGGCCTGCCTGTCGCGGGGGTTGCTGAGCTTCGTGCGCGGTGACGACGCGCTCGCTCGGACTTCGTTCGAAGAGGGCGTGATCGAAGCCCGCTTGGTCAACGCGTCGACGCTCGAAGCGCAGTGCAACGGGGCGCTCGGCCTGCTCCATGCCGTTTCGGGTGACTGGACGCTCGCCACCGCAACGGCCCGGCGGGCGCGGCAGGTCGTCACCGAACATGCGCTGGAGCAGGTGCCGACCTTGGTCGTGTGCACAGCGACGAGTGCCTGGGTCGAAGCCCATGCGGGCAATCCGGAGGCCGCACGAGCGGACATCCTGCTCACCCGGCGCAACCTGGCCTACCTCGACAAGGTCACGAGTTGGCTGAGCATCACGGCGCGCGTCGCACTGGCCGAGGCGTCGTTGCTGCTCGGCGACCAGGTCGGAACGAAGATGTTTCTCGACGACGTCACCGCTGCCCTCGACACGTTGCCGCGAACCGGACGCATTCGCGACCTGGTCGCAAACGCGGCGAGTCGGTTGACCACCGCTCACCTCACCCAGCACGGGCCATCGGCACTGACCACCGCTCAGCTCCGGGTTCTGCACTACCTGCCCACCAACCTGTCGATGGCCGAGATCGGGGAGCGACTGTTCGTGTCACGCAACACCGCCAAGACCCACGCGTCAGCCATCTACCTCAAGCTCGAGGCGGCGTCGCGGCGCGAGGCCGTCGAAGCTGCCCGCCGGGCGGGCCTGCTTCCCCCAGGTTGACGAGGAACCCGGAGACACGATGACGGATACCGACTCACCCGCCCCACCACCCAGTGCGGCTCCGGACCCGTTGGCGATCCTGCGGAGCAGGAACTTCGTCGCTGTACTCGTGTTCGCGGCCGTGGTCGGGATCGTGGTTTCGTTCGTGGCCTGGGGATTCCTCGAAGTCGTCTACTACTCGCAGCGGTGGCTGTTCGTCGACGTGCCGGATGGTTTCGGGTGGGAGTCGATCCCGTCGTGGTGGTACCTCCTGGTGCTCGGCGTCGCCGGATTCCCGGTGGCGTTCGCGATCGCCCGCCTGCCCGGCGCCGGTGGCCACGTCCCGGCCAACGGGCTGCAGATGGGCAGCACCGAGCCGAACATGCTGCCGGGCATCGCGCTCGCCGCATGGACGACGCTGAGCTTCGGCCTCGTCCTCGGCCCCGAGGCGCCGCTCATCGCAATCGGCGGTGGACTCGCGGCGTTCACGGTTCGTCTCGTCAAGCGAGACGCCCAGCCGCAGCTCGCCACCGTTCTCGCCGCTGCGGGCAGCCTTGCTGCGATCTCGGTGATCTTCGGCTCACCGATCATCTCAGCGGTCCTCGTGATCGAGGCGGCCGGGCTCGGTGGCGCCACCCTCCCGCTGATCCTGATTCCGGGGCTCATCGCAGCCGGCACCGGTTCCCTGATCTTCGTGGGGATGTCTCACTGGAGCGGACTCGACACCTCCGCCTACTCGCTGGCGCCGCTCGTGCTGCCACCCTTCGATGACGTCACGTGGGAAGAGATCGGCTGGAGCATCGCGCTCGGACTCGCCGGGGCGTGCATCGCGTTCGTCATCGTCGGTGTCGGTGTCCGCGTGTCGCGGCTCGCTGTGTCGAAACCGTTCATCGTGATTCCCGTCGCCGGGCTCGTGGTGGCTGCCGCAGCGATCGTGTTCGAGCAGACGACCGATCAGGGCGCGGAGCAAGTGCTGTTCTCGGGCCAGGATGCGCTCCCCGGGTTGGTGTCGGGTGCGGGCACCTGGACGGTCGGTGCCCTGCTCATGTTGATCCTGTGCAAGGGGCTCGCATGGGGCGTGTCGCTGGGCAGCTTCCGGGGTGGGCCGACCTTCCCGGCGATCTACCTCGGCGCCGCAGGCGGAATCGCTGCGTCGCACCTCCCCGGCTTGTCGATGACGGCTGGCATCGCGGTCGGCATCGGCGTCGGCGTGGTGGCGGTGCTCAAGCTGCCGCTGTCGGCGATCATCATTGCGACCACGCTGACCGCTTCCGCCGGCCTCGCGGTCGGCCCCTTGATCATTCTCGGCGTCGTCGCGGCCTACCTTGGCACGCTCGCCCTGCAAGGCCGCCTCGGTCCGCCCGGATCGGCCTTCGGCTGGGCCGACAGCGGCTCGAACACCACGATCAGTTCGGGCTGAGCCGCTGCGAGATCGCTGCGCGACCAGCAGCCACACCGGGGCCGGAGGCCCGGCGGGCTACCGTGGTCCGTCGTCGGGTGGAGCGGGCCGGCGAGCAACGACGAGGGGGATCATGGCTACGGGACCGTTGAGTGGGCTGCGCGTCGTTGAGATGACCGGTGACCGAGCGCGGCTCGCCGGCAAGCTCCTGACTGAAGCCGGTGCGTCGGTCGTCCGACTCGGCGCGGCGTTCGGTGGTCCGGCGATGAACGACCCGACGGTCGCCGCGCGAGGAGGGCTGCTGGACTGGTGGTTCGACGGCGGCAAGGACGTCGTGGTCGACGATCTGGAGAGCGACGCAGGCCGGCGCGCGTACCGTCGACTGGCCGAACGCGCTGATCTGGTCATCGAATCGTCCGCGCCGGGACGGCTGGCCGAACTGGGCGTGGACCATGACGCACTGATCGAGGTCAACCCGCGGCTCGTGCAGGTGTCGCTCACGCCGTTCGGGCGCACTGGACCTCGCGCCAATTGGCAGACGAGCGATCTCGTCGCCGGCGCGCTCGGCGGCGTGTTGAGCGTGTCGGGCACACCTGACCACCCCGTCAACCCGTGGGGACGCCAGAACGTGAACTTCGGTTCGTTCATGGCAGCGATCTGCGGGCTGGCAGGAGTGTGGGACGCGCGAGAGTCCGGGGCCGGTCAACACGTCGACCTGTCGCTCCACGAGACCGTCGTCTCGTCGCTCGAGCATGTCTTCTTCCAGTGGTGGTTCTCCGATCTGATGCCGTTGCCGAAGCGTGCGCTGCGTCAGGGTTCGCTGCACTGGCTCGGTGCCTACGTGGTCGCCAACGCAAGGTCAGGAGCGTGCAACATCACCACCGCCCCCGATCCGGCACGGCTCTTCGAGTGGATGGCCGAGGAGGGCGATCCGGAAGGCATCGCGCTCGCCGCACTGCCACCTGAGGAAGTGCTCGGCCAGATGCCTCGGGTGATGGCGGCCGTGAAGCGGTTCGCACTCACGATGGACTCGGGGGAACTGTTCGCCGAAGCCCAACGCCGACACATCGCGTTCGGGGAGGTGCAGGCCGTCGCGCAGGTGGCGGCGAATCCCCAGTACGCACACCGCCGATCGTTTCGACCCGTCGACGGGTATCCGGGCGTGCGGATGCCAGGGCCCTTCGCCCGGTTCGGCAGCAGTGGGCTCGCGGAGCAACAACCGCCTCCGGAAGGTTCCGCCTCGATCGACGACGTGCTCGCTCGGTGGGGGAGCAGTCGTGACACCCCGCCGGCCGAAGGCCGACGACGCAGTGGCTCCGCCTCGGCGGGCAAGCCGCTCGAAGGTCTTCGGGTCGTGGACTTCACCTGGGTGCTCGCCGGGCCGTTCGCCAACCGCATCATGGGCGACCTCGGCGCCGACATCCTGAAGTTCCAGACGGCCGACCGGGCGACGCTGGTCAACTCGCCCGGGTTTCCGTTCTTCTACGTGTGGAACCGGTCGAAGCGGCTCCTGTCACTCGACATGAAGCGTCCCGAAGCGCTGGCAGTCATCCGCAAGGTGGTCGAGCAGTCCGACGTGCTGATGGAGAACTTCTCGGCCGGAGTGCTCGCTCGCTGGGGGCTCGACTACGAAACCGTCAGGGAGTGGAACCCCGAACTCGTCTACGTGACCATGAGCGGACCGGGTCACGACGGGCCGTGGTCGAACGTGATCACCTACGCGCCGACGATCCATGCCCTCTGCGGCCTCACCTACCTGTCCAACCCGCCAGGGCGCAGCGACGTCGGCCCTGGATTCTCCCTCAACGATCACGCTGCCGGGTTTGCCTCCGTCGTCGCGGTGCTGGCGGCGTTGGAGGAACGGCGCCGCACCGGCGCGGGCCAACACATCGACATCGCGCAGATGGAGACGGGCACCTACCTGATCGGCCCCGCAGTGCTCGACCACTTCGCCAACGGTCGCGACGCCGACCCGATCGGGAACGCCGACCCGTTCGGCCAGTACTGCCCGAACGAGGTCTACCGCTGCGGCGATCAGGAGGAGCTCGCGATCACCTGCCGTGACGACGATGACTGGCGCCGTCTGTGTGAGACGGTCGCCGCGGAGCTGAGCGATCTCGCGGGCGACGACGAGCTCCGCACTGTCGAGGGTCGAGTCGAGCGCGCCGACGAGATCGATGATCGTCTTCGAGCCTGGTGCGCCACCCGCTCGGCGGAAGCCGGCGCCGATCAGCTCCAGGCGAACGGTGTGCCGGCAGGACGCGTGCAGGACGCCGCTGATCTGATGGACGACCCGCAGCTCGTGGCGCGCGATTTCTGGCGTTCGGCGGACCATGCCGTGTACGGCACGAGGCCGTACGACCGGTTTCCTGCGCTGTGGAGCGGCACCGACCTCGAGCCGTACCTGCCCTCGGGGGCCTACATCGGCGAGCACAACTTCGATGCATACGGAGAGCTGGCCGGTCTCGAATTCGAAGCCATCGCCGAGGGCATGGGCGACGGGCTCTTCGCCTGAGTCGTCGCGGTGCAGGTCCCAGCACCGTGGCGGTGGGCCACCGCGTTAGCTTGACCGCCGTGCACATGCCCCGCTGTCCCCGATGCCGAGGATTCACCGTTCTCGAGGCGCTCGATTGTCCTGGTTGCGGGTTGGCCGTCAGCCTTCACCCGCCGACGCTCACCATGCGGGAGGCGACACACGACGGCGTCGTGATCGACGGCCGAACCTGGGTTCCCTGCTCGAATCGAGATTGGCGCTGCAACTGGCTCGTCGCCGAGGATGCCGGAGCAGCACGATGCATGGCATGCCGGTTGAACCGTCGGCGACCCGATGCGTCGGACACGATCGCGCTCGAGAAGCTGGCGGACGCGTCACAGGTGATGCGTCGACTCCTGGTCCAGCTCGCCGACCTCGGGCTGCCCGTCGTGCCGTACTACGAACGCGAGGGCGGCCTCGCGTTCGACCTGCTGTCGTCGTACTCGGGCCAGGGGCGAGTCACCATCGGCCACGCCAACGGTGTGATCACGATCGACCTGATCGAGACGCTCGACGACTACCGCGAGGCGCTGAGGATCCGGCTCGGTGAGCCGTACCGCACGATGCTCGGACACTTCCGCCACGAGGTCGGTCACTACTACCAGTCGATCCTCGTCGAGCAGACCGACTGGATCGACGAGTGTCGAGAACTCTTCGGAGATGAGCGCGCCTCGTACTCCGATGCGATCGACCGGCACTACCGCGAAGGCGCCCCGGATGGTTGGGAGGCCAGCTACATCTCCGAATACGCGACGATGCATCCCTGGGAGGACTTCGCCGAGTCGTGGGCCCACTACCTCCACATCACCGACTCGCTGAGCACGGCCTCCGCCGGCGGATTGGTGATGCAGGCGAGCCGTCTCGATGGCCTCGTCGATGCCGACGTCGTGCCACGCGCCTCGTATCAGGGTGTTCCGACGAGCGAGATGCTCACCGACTGGCAGTGGTTGTCGCTGCTGCTGAATCGTGTCAACCACGCGATGGGCCGGGGCGACATGTACCCGTTCAGGTTGAACGAGATGGTACGCACCAAGCTCGACTTCGTGCACCGTGTCGTGCAGGACGTCGCGAACAGGAACGCCGGCCAACCGGTGCTCGCCTGCCTCCCCGTTGCCCTCGGGTAGCGGCGCCGACGATCACGACGCCGATCCGGGTCCGGGCTCACTGTCGGTCGGAGCCGTGGTTTCGAACGCGCTGACGGCCTCATCGACCGTGTCGAAGATCGCGTCCGGCCCGAGAAGTTCCGTGAGGCCGTACCGATCGAGAAGCAGACGTACGGAACCGAGCGGCTCGGCGATGACGAGCCTGACGTCGTGTTCCTGCAGGTCGCCGTAGAGCTGGCGGATCGTTTCGCCACCGCTGTAGTCGATGTCGGGGATGGCCTCCGCGGCGATGCAGATCCACCTCGGGGGATCGTCTGCGGTGGCGAACGCGCTTGCCTGTTCGAAGAACAAGTTCGCGTTCGCGTAGTAGAGGCTGCCGGCGAACCGGTAGACCACGAGGCCGGGGGTGGACCGGACCTCGGGCTCGACCGCCACACCGTGCCAGGCGTGATCGGCTGCAGGCTGGAGCACTGCGGTGTTTGCGTGATACGACCGACGGAGATGGTCGATGATCGAGGCGACGATCGCGAGCACGATGCCTTGCTCGACACCGAAGACCACGACGGTCGCCGCGACCAGTGTGGCAACCACGAACTCGTCGCGACGCAGGCTCAAGACCCGCCGCATGCCGCCAAGATCGACGAGTTCGATGCCGATCAGGAACACCACCGAAGCGAGTACCGCCGTCGGCATGTACTGGATGGGTGCGGTCAGGAACAGGAGCACGATCGCCACGATGACGCCCGTCGTGACCTGCGCGAACTGACTCATCCCACCCGCTCCGTCGACCATCTGTGTCTTGGTCGGGCTGCCGTTGACGACGAACGTTCCCGACATGCCGGCCGCCACACTCGCCGCACTCAGACCGACGAGGTCGACGTTCTCGTCGAAATGATCGTTGTACTTCGCGGCGTAGGCGCGTGAGGTTGCGGCGCTCTGCGCCAGGACGAGCACGAAGATCGACACTGCCGTGCCGAGCAACGCGGGGATGTCCGACCACTCAACGTCTGGAAGTCCGAAACTCGGCAGACCACTCGGCAGCGGGCCGAGGGTCGCCACGCCGTGCGACGCCAGATCCCAGTTCCAGCTGATGAAGATCGCGCCGATGACAGCGATGAGGGCGCCAGGGATCTTTCCGGTGATCATCTTCAGCCCGAGGATCGTGCCGAGCACGCCGGCGGACACGGCGACGGTGGTCCAGCTGATCTCATCGAGGTTCCCCAACGTCGAGATCAACTTGGCGATGGTGTTGGTGAACTCGTGGCTGCCGATCGTCACACCGGTGCCTTCCGGAATGCCGAGCATCCCGCCCACCTGGCCACAGGCGACTTGGATTCCGACACCGGTGAGAAACCCGATGAGTACCGTGCGCGACAGGAAGTTGGCGAGGAAGCCCAGCTTGATCAGTCGGGCAACGATCAGGAACGCTCCGGCCATCAACGCGAGCAGGCCAGCCAACGCGACGTACTGGTCGCTCTGTGCGGTGGCGAGGCCGGCCAGGCCTGCGGCCATCACCGCTGCCGTCGCCGAGTCGGCGCCGACGACGAGATGGCGTGACGACCCGAGGATCGCGAATGCGAAGATCGGGATCAGGATCGTGTACAGCCCGGTGATGACCGGCATGCCGGCGATCGACGTGTACCCCATCACCTCGGGGATCGCGAGGGCCGCAAGGGTGATTCCGGCGATCAGATCCGTCGGGATTCTCTTCCTGTCGATCGGCAGGAGCCCCTGCATGATCGGCAGATGTCTCTCGGTCGTCATCTTCCGCCCGTCATGGTCATCTCGTTGTCTCCGATCGGTGTGTGCGACTGCAGCATTCTCTCACTGGTGCGATTGCGCATCGCCCAAACCGAATGATCCGAACCGGTCTGCCGAGCGCCGTCTGCGGGAACGACGCCGCCGGCATGGCCCTCGTCATCGTCTCGTGCGGTGCTACAGGAGATGTTGCCGTCGAAGGGATCGCAAGGCGAAGTAACCGAAGCACGGCGGGATGTAGAAGGTCACGAGTCGGTAGCACAGCGCCGCGGCCATGGCGGTCGAACTGTCGACACCGATGGCGGTGTATCCAGCGGTGAGCGCTGCTTCGGTGACTCCGACACCGCCGGGTACGGGCATGAGCCCGGCGAACAGGGCGACGCATTCATTCACGAGAATGACGTCGGCAAACCCGACGTCCTGGTCGAATGCTCTGAGCACGGTGTAGCTCGTGAGCGAGAACAGCAGCTGTACGAGGACGTTCGCCGCGATGACCGAGATCAACCGGCGTGGCGAGTTGAGCAGCGGCCCGATCTTGGTCCAGGTCACCTTGATCACCGAGACGATCGGGTCCCGGAACTTCGGGGTGAACACCACGACGGCGATCGCGACGGCGAGCACCACCAGGAGCACCAGGATCAACGTCCCGTTGAAGTCGGGCGCCGATGCGCTGACGTTCATGTCCAGGCTCCCGAGACCGAACCCGACGATGGTGATGATGAGACCGATCTGAGCGACGAACCCGGCAACGCTGTCGAGCCCTCCGACACCGATGGCGGTCGTCCGATCGAGCCCGTTGCGCTGGAAGAAGCGGATGTTCACGGCAACCCGGGCGGCGGTCGACGGCACCGCCAGGTTCACGAACGTGATCGCGAACTCGAGCAGGCTCAGCCGTCCGTAGGGCACGGGGATCGGTGCTGCTTTCGACACTGCGAACGCGCCGGCGAACCGTGGGGTCTGAGCCACCACGAGCGCCAGGATCAGGATCGGCAGGCTCGCCGCCGTGATCGCATCGACGATGGAGGCAACGCCGACCTCCTGGATCGCGCCGACGATCGCCGAAGCGACGATCAGGAGCAGGATCCACATCACGACGTTGCCGAGGGAGAATCGCCGAATCGATTGCAGCTCCTGGTCCTCGGCGCGTACCGATGCGGCCGCTGCCTTGCGGAGGTCGTCGATGTCGATGTCAGCTTCGTCGGCTCGTCGGCGTACCTCGACCAGCATGGCCGCCGGCTGGACGAATGTGGTCGCCGCAGTCAGCCGCTCGACACCGAGCGCTTCCAGCGCGGCCGCGATGGCCCGGTCGGACCCGACGACGGTGGCGGTCGTAGCGAGCAGCTGTGCTTGGTCGAGACAGCGCGAATCCTGGTCCCACCCGATCGCCGCCCGATCGAACTCCCCGAAGTAGACCTCGTCGTTCGCCACCTGCAAGTGGGTCGGGGCGATCGCCCCGTGGCGGATGCCGGCCTCGTGAAGCCGATCGAGTGATCGCCAACAGCTCGTCAGCAGCTCGTCGCCCACCTCGGAATCTGTCGCGCCACTCGACTCGCCGAGTGTCGGACCGACCCGTTCGGTCACGAAGATCGCGTCGCCACGGGGATCGACGGTCGCCGCGACGAATGGCACGACCAACGCTCCTTCGCGTTCGGCGAAGAGGGTGAGGTATGCCTGGTGCTCGACCTGGTGCTGCCGGTTGACCAAGACGTCGCGCCCACCGGATCTGTAGAACGCCTGCCGCCAGAGTTTCACGAAGAAGCGGCTGTCCCACGAGTCGCGACCGTGGACGTCGACGTCCAGGTCACGATGATCCGGGGTGACGGCTCGAGCGACGATGACCCCATTTCGAATGTCGACGCTCGTCGGGATCGCATCGACGCCGATCGAACGCAGCGATGCCTCGAGATCATCCAATGACGGTGATCCGCCGGGGGACCCGAACAGCAGGTGGACGAGGGCACCGACGGCCCATCCGATGGCGAAGGCGCAGAGCGCCTCGCCCGGCGCAGCCACACCGAGCACGATGGCGGACAACCACAGTGCACCGATCAGCCACCGTGACATGGTCCGAATCGGGCTGACCAGGTACGGACTGGACACGGTGACGGCGGTCGCAGCGAGGGCGAGCACGAGCGCAGGGAACACGGGCGTCCCGTCGGTCGGCCCGATGCTGTCGGCGAGGCTCGGGACCGAATCCGTCACCAGCCCGCCGACGAGGGCTGCCCCTCCTGAAGTCGCCGCGAGACTGATGAGCAGATCGCGGCTGAGTCCCCACCGATGCCGGAGCACAGCGACGGCCAGGAGGGCGACGACCCACAGTTGGGCGACGTCGTAGGTGATGCTCCACAGCACGTCGAGCGAGCCCGGTAGCGCGTCCAGCCACCCGGTGAATGCTGCTTCGAGGTCGCCCGGCGCATCGGCCGCAGCCGTCGCCGTGACGGCCAGCAACACCAATGCGAGCCCGAACAGAACGGCATCGGTCGGTCGACGGTACCGCTGCGGCTTCACCGGAACGGCGAATGCACGAGTCGACAACCCGCGCGATCGGAGTTCCTCACTGTTCGGCGATTCCTGGATGCCGCAAATGTACGTCGACGGGTAGGCCCTGTGCGTGGACCAGATCGGATGAGCCGCCGGCCTCGGTCGAAATGCCGGAACGATGCCGTCGCGGCGTCGAGCACCTCATCCGATCGTTGCCCTCGGTCCCTTCGACGAGTGGTACTGCGCCGGAGCGCGTCGATCAGGTCTGGGTTGCCAGGATGTCGTTCGCTGTCGCGACCGCCCACGGGCCCGTGGAGCAGATGTCGTAGCGTCCGCCGTAGCCGGACGAATAGCCGCGTCCTGTCCACGCGGTCACCGATCGGCCGAGCGCCTCGGCAAGACACTCGTAGTCGTCGCCGTTCCAGAACAATCCGATTCCGGTGTCCTCGATGTACCGGTACGTCAGGATGTGGCAGACCTCGTGAGCAGCGGCGCTGCGAGCGACGATGCGGCGGCGATTGTTGTAGATCTGGTGGGCGAAGCGGATCACTTCCGGCGGGGTGCTCGCGTACCCTGCGGGCCCACCGAGGTCCGGCAGCGTCAGCATGTCGACGCCGCCGAGCACGGCGTAGACCGACGCCGGGATCGAATCGCGGACGAGGTCACGGGCGGCCTCACCGGTGTAGCCCGGGGAGCTGTTCGGTGCTCGAGGGAGCGACGTCGGTGTCGGGGTTCCGGTGAAGTAGCCCGTGATGTCGACGAGGATGTCCGTCTCACCGAAGCCGTAGAACGCCACCCCGGCCGTCGACCACGGGGAGATCGCGAGGTTGGCCACCGTTTCGTCCATCGCCCAGTTGATCGTCGACGTGCCGGGGCGAGACGTTCTCGCCGGATAGGCGGTCATCCACCCCGCAGAGGCGGGCTCCGACACCGTCAGGTTGAACACGATCGAGGAGGCTTGGTACAGCTGCCCCCAGAGTTGTGCCGCCGCCGGGTTGGACGGCCCGATCTCCATCGTCCCGCCCGCCCAGACGGGCACCTGGAAGGGCCCCCGGGTGTCCCAGACCCGGAGCGGGGGGTTCGGGACGAACAGGCCGACGGTCGAGGGTCCGCTACTGGCCCCGGTGAACCAGCCGTACACGTCGACCAGGACGTGCGCATCGCCCTCGACGTACAGGGAGATCCCACTGGAGGTGACCGGCACGATCGCTGTGGCCGCTCGCGTCTGGCCGCCCTGGTCGGTGTTGACGACCGATGAACCGGGTCGTTCGGTACCGGCCGGGTATGCAACGACATACCCCCATCCGGCCGAGTCGGCCACGGTGATGGTGGCGGCGATCGCCGTGGCGTCGGGCGGTACACCAGGGGGCAGGGCGACGTTCACGGTCGATCCCGACGGCACTCGCCCGCCACCGCTGCGCGTGTCGAGCAGCCGCGTGGGCGTGACGGCGTTGTATCGGCCTGCAGCTACGGCACCGGTCGCCGTGCTGAAGACGCCAGTGATGTCGACGATGACCTCGGTCGCCGACGACACGAACACGTCGATCGAACCCCCGGTGCCGAGCGCCAGGATCGTCCCGTTGGCGCGCGTTTGACCAGCGGTCCAGTTGATGCTCGAAGTGCCTGGCATCGACTGGCCCGATGGCCAGGCGGTGGCGTACCCGACGGCGGTCGCGCCACTCACCGTGATGGAGAGCGCTACCGCTGTCGTGCCTGCGGGGATTCCGGGCCGGCCGAGTACCGGCACCCTGATCGTGTTGGCATCGACGAACGAGCAACCGCACGGGTCGCGCCGTGTGTCGGCGAGCCGAGTCGGCGTGACCGCCCGGAACACCGACCCGTCGGTTGCGGCCGAGACGACGCTCCCCGTCGCCGGCACGGGCATGGCGACACCGACGAGGAACAGCGCCGCCGCCAGCGCGATCGCAGGGACACGGGTCTTCCTCGCGAGCGCGGTCCCTGTGGAGAGCATGACGTGCACGGCCCTATCTTTGCGGGTGGCAGTGGGTAGATGAAAGGCTGTGCTGATGGATGAGCGGATGATGATCGACTCTCACGGTGTCGAGGTGTTCAGCCGGTCGTGGCCGATCGATTCGCCGGCCGGCGTGGTGCTCATCGCTCATGGTGCTTCGGAACACTCGGGCCGGTACGACCGGTTCGCCACTGCGCTCAACGAGGCCGGTTTCGCCGCCGTCGCGATCGATCACCGTGGCCACGGACGAACCAACAAGACGCCTGGTCCGGCGATCATGGGCCCCGGTGGGGGTCAGGCCGTCGTCGACGACCTGCACGAGTTGCGCACCCTCGTCGAATCGACCGTCGAGGCGGACACCCCCGTGTTCCTGTTCGGGCATTCGATGGGTTCGCTGATCGGACTGGCCTACCTCACCCAACACGCCGACGGACTGGCTGGCGGCGTGCTGTGCGGCTTCGCAGCCGACCTGAACAACGTCGGCGCGCTCGCCGATCTCCTTCAGGGCTTTGCCGATGCGGGGATGCGTGACGAACCAGCTGCCGATCTGCTCGCCAGCAACAACGCTCCGTTCGAACCGGCGCGGACCCCGTTCGACTGGCTGAGTCGGGACCCGGCGGAAGTCGATCGCTACATCGCCGACCCGTTCTGTGGCGATGGCAATCCGCTGACGTACGGCTACGTGATCGATCTGTTCGGCGTCGTCGCTCCGGCGGCGGAGCATCTCCGTGCAATCTCGTGCCCGGTGCTCGTCATCGCAGGCGACCAGGACCCTGCAGCCGCGATGGGCGCGAATGCCACCACGCTCGCCGAAGCACTGGTCGCCGCAGGCGTCGCGACCGAGGTCACGTTGTACGCGGACGCACGGCACGAACTGTTGAACGAGACCAATCGCGACGAGGTCACCAGTGATGTCGTCAGCTGGTTGCAGTCTCAGCTGAGCTGACGTCGGCGAACATCAGTCGCCGCCGAGCCCGGCGAGGACCTCCCTGAAGGAGTCGAGGCCCGCGGCGAGCGATGTGGTCAGGTTGGCGAGTTCGGTCTCGGCGACGTCGACCCGGATCGGCACATCGACCTGCACGGGAACCTCCGCATTGATCGGCACGGTCTCGTTGATCGGGATGTCGACGGTGAGGTCGATCGGTACGTCGATGTCGACCGGCACGGTCACATCGATCGGGATCGCCGTACCGAAGGGGCCCTGGATCTCGATCGTCGTGTCGAAGGACTCGTTGATCGGCAGTGTTGCGTCGATCGGAACACTGATCGTCCGATCGATGACGACCTCGGTGTCGATGACGACGGTTTCGTCGATGGAGACGTCGAACTCGAGCGTCGAGGTGGCGAAGTCCTCCAGCCCGGTCACCGCCTCGTCGAGTCCGGCGGAGATCGTCGGCGACAGCGTGGTCAGCTGTTCCTGGAAGCCGGTTACCTGGGAGGCGAACAACGCCGCGCCTGCCTCGACCCTTGCGATGTCGGACTTCGTCGTGGCGAGGTCGGAGCGTGTCTGGTCGAGCTGTACGAACAGTGCGACCACGAGCCCGAGCAGGACGAGCAACAACGCCGCGCCGATACCGACGAGCAGCCCGAGGTGTCTCGCCGACCAGGAACCTGCGTCGACGGCCCCGCCTCCAGGAGGCGAGGGAGCCGGCAGCGCCACCATCGAGGCCGGCTCGGGTACAGGTTCAGGGGTGTCGTCGGTCATGTCAAGCTCCTCGGATTCGCTGGTCTCGGTCGGTTCGGCGGTGTTCTCGGGGGTGCTCGGACGTCGTTGCAGGAGCACGACGATGATGAGGCCGATCCCGACGACCACCGCGGTGGCGACGAAGGTGTCGGAGATCGCGCTCGCGGTCAGTTCGGTCGACGCAGCACGGAGCGCTTCGTCGAACCCAGGGTCCGTCAGGGGTGGGAGCTCGATGTCGCCACGAAGGTCGTTGAAGCGGGCGAGGCCCCACGCGGTCAGCGCGGAGAGCCCGACACTGAGCCCGACGAGGCGAACCACCATCACGAGCGCTGCGGCGGTGCCACGCTTGTCCGGATGCGCGTGGTCGACGACGGCGGCGTTGGTCGGAGCGAACGTCAACCCGATTCCTGTACCCAGGACCGCCAACTGCAACGCCAGCACCCAGTACGGCGACGTCGCATCCCACGTGACGCCCATCACCGCGTAGGCGGAGGAGCACAGCAGGAGCCCGACGACGATCGGTGGCCCCGTCCACCAGCGCTCGGTCAGGCGCCCGCCGACGTACGACGCGACCGCCATCGTCGCGGTCAGGGCCGACAGGATCCACCCGGCCGTGACGGCCGCATCGTCGATGTCGATCTCGACAGCGTTGACGAACAGGGGGACATCGACCATCGCGATGACGAGGGCGGCACCAATCACGAAGTTGACGACCAGAGCGGCGCGCACGTTGCGCCCACGCAGCAGCTGGCGGTCGATGAGTGGGTCGTCGCTGCGCCGCTCGTGAACCACGAACGCGATCGTCCCGGCGGCCGCCACGAGGTACAGCCAGCGGAGGTCGGAGCCCCCACCACCCGTGAGTTGATCGAGTCCCGTCACGCTCTGCACCTCGGCGCCGCCGAGCAACGCCAGGTTGAGTGAGACGAGCACGAGGGTGAGGAGCCCAGCGCCGGTCCAGCCGACCTTCGTGGGCTCGCGAGGGCGGTCGTGACCACGCAGCGCCCACCACACGGCCGCAAGTCCGATGAGACCGAGTGGGACGTTGAGCCAGAACTGCCAACGCCAGTCGAGGAAGCGGACGAGCATCGCCCCGTACAGCGGGCCCCAGACCCATCCCATCGTCTCGATCGAGCCCAGTACACCGAGCGCTCGTGCGCGTTGGCGCTCCGGGTAGACGTCGGCGACGACCGCCAGCGCGACCGGCACCATCGCGCCGCCGCCGAGCGCGGTGAGCACGCGGCCGACGAGGAACGGTCCGAGCGAATCCGTCAGCGGGATCCAGATCGTTCCCGCCAGGAAGCACGCATACGCCAGGACGAAGGTCAGTCGTCGCCCGATGACGTCGCTGACGCGCCCGGCGATCGGCATGACGGCCACGAACGCGATCAGGTATGCGTTCACCACCCACGCGGCGTCGTCGAGCCCGTCGGGCAATACCAGGCCGAGGTCGCCGATGATCGGGCGGAGCATGGTCGACACGACGGTGAGGTCGTCGGCCGCGACGAACACGCTGAACCCGACGGCCCACAGGACAGCGCGCGGTCCAGGTGCCGCCGGCGCCGCCGGGACACTCGTCGGCGTTGTGTCGGCCCTGCTCACGACGACGTCCTCACGACATCTCGGGAGGCTCGATGTCGAACGACTCCCCATAGTCGCGGAGCTCGAGCACCCACGACACCGTGCCGTCTGCGACGGTGGTGTCGAACTCGGCGGCACGAACCAGGCCAGTGGCCGGATCGAGCCAGAAGTCGATGACGACGTCCTGGTCGTCGACCAGCCCGGCGGTGATCACCTCGATCTGCTCGGCCGGCGCTGTCCCCCGGATGTGGTAGGCGTCGCCGTCGCGGTCCTCGACGCCGACGAGCTCGATGTCGGTGAGGTTGGCGAGCAGCGGCCGCCAGCCGTTCTTCGGATCGAAGAATCGAGAGGGGTCGATGTCGTAACCCTCGGGCAGCGTCTCGTAGGTGCCCGTGATCGGGTTCGAGAGCCACACCTCGTCGTCGATGGCGATCGCCGCGAGCTGCGTGTTGACGGAGTCGTCGATCCTCACGTCGATGACCGCCTGGGCCGAGTTGGGCACCGAGAACTGCCCGACGATGCGATCGACCACGATCGAGCCGAAGGAATCGATCGAGATCGGTGCACCCGTACGCGACACTTCGAACTCGACGCTCTCGACCTCACCCATGGCGCTCGCCGATGCATCGACGATGGTCTGCCCGTCGGGTGCCAGCGTCGGCCCGCTGGGACCCGACGATCCGCCGCCACATCCCGTGAACGTGGCGAGTGCGGTCACGGATGCGAGCGTCAGCGCGCCGAGGCGGCGGACGGGTCGATGGGCGATGCGCATCGGATCATCTTCGCGGATGGTCGGCATCGCTCCGACCAGCTCGATCGCACGTGGCGCCGTCGCTCACGGCGCGGCACCATCGAGCCTCGCCTGGACATCAGTGGGCAACGGCACGCGGGCTGTGGCATACGCGGCCACCGCCCGACCGAGCAGCTCCTGACGGCTCCGACGATTTGCCGCGACGACATCGGAACCGGTGTCATCGGTTGCGGCATCGGGACTCTCGACCGCTTCGAACCACATCAGCTCCGACCGCCACCCGACGGGCGACACGCGGTCAGGGTTGGCTGCCAACTTCGCGCACACCGAGCCGAGGGACGCAGGGTTTCTCGCGTGCCGGATCGCCGCCACGTCGGCGATCTCGTCCGCGTGGCGCCGCACGCTGAACTCGAGGCGCCGCAGTGAATGCCTCGAGACCCATCCGAGCACGACGAGTGCGATGCCGGTCAGACCTGCGCTCCACAGGTAGACCTCGGCGTAGTACGCCAGGCCGGCGACGAGTCCGAACAGCAGAGTTCCGATCACCAGGATTCGTGTGCCGAACCGGCGCGCCCGAGCGAGTGCGACCATTCCTGACGTCACCCAATGTGCATCGGTTGCCCACAGGTGGCCGAGTTCGTGCGCACACAACGCCTCGAGTTCGTCTCGGGTCAGCGTCGAGCAACCGCTCGTGATCACCAAGATGCGCGACCTGCGCGAGCGCAGCGAGAGCGCGTTCGGCGTCGGATCGTCGGTGACGTACAGCGTCGGCGCTGTCTGGCCGATCCCGATCGAGAGTGCTTCGACCACGTTCGCGACCTCGGGCGCGGTCGCGAGGTCGAGGCGCTTCGCGTCGACCTCGTTCAACACCGCGGGCGACGCCCCCCACCAGAAGTACCAGAACGCTCCGAGAAAGCTCACGGCCACGGCGAGAGCGCCCAGCGCGCCTGCGCCACCGGGCGCCCATGACCACACCGGTGCATCGAGGAACGAGCTGCTGGTCACCCAGCTCCACAGTCGAGCTGCCGCGGCGAACCCGATCATGACGAACGCAGCAGCGCTCAACGCAAAGATCAACACGCCGACGAGGCACGCGACGAGGGCGCGAATCCGTGCCCAGCCCCGTCGTCGGTCGAGGCTGCCGACCGCCTGCACGCCAACTCCGCCCATTCGTCGGCAAGCTATCAATCCTGGCGAGACCGTCGAGCCGATACCCTCAAGGCTCCACTTCGCAAAAGGAATCAGGAACATGGCCAGCACCGCCAAACTCACACCTCTTCAGGAATCAGAAGCCCGCCGGATCGCCGAACAAGAGGCGCGTGCGAACAAGGCTCCCAAGGCCTATTCGGACGAGGAGAAGGCAGCCCGTAAAGAGCGCGTGGCCAAGGCGAAGGATGCGCTCAGCCGGTCCGTCGGCTTGAAGGGTGCGCAGGTCGCGCCGGCGCGCGCCGCGCTCAAGCAGTACCTGCAACGTCTGAACGAGCCCAAGCAGCCGGACGACGCACACTTCGAGATGCTGATCGAGGCGCCCTTCAAGGCGCCGCCGAAGAAGCGCACCGACGACCGCCGCTTCTGACGCTCACACCGGATCGGGACACTGCTCGCCGGATCGTGGCCATCGCCGGAGGCCTACTGTTGATCGCACGGATGTATCCGGAGCACGACGAGGAACTCCTGTTGTTCGACACCGACCACCAGATGGACGGTGTTGCGACCGACGTCTGAGCCGGGCTGCGGGCCAGTGAACACCGAGGGGTGAGGCGATGAATGCACATCCAGCCGAGCAGGACGCACCGTCCGGTCAGCACGAGGAGCACGACGTCCCGCGCGCCGATCTCGTACTCGAGGGCGGGGGCGTCAAGGGCATCGGACTCGTCGGTGCGATCAGCGTGCTCGAAGCGGCGGGGTACCGGTTCGAGCGCATCGCCGGAACGTCAGCGGGTTCGATCGTCGGAGCGCTCGTCGCCGCCGGCATGACGTCGGACGAGATGTACGACGTGATGACGAAGCTCGACTACAGCCGGTTCCGCGATCCGACGGCGCTGTCGCGCATCCCACTGATCGGAGCGTTCCTGTCGCTGCTCGTCCACGAAGGGGTGTACCGAGGCGACTACGTCGAGTCGTTCGTCGCCGAACAGCTGGCATCGAAGGGCGTACGCACGTGGGCCGACCTGGAACGTGTCGATGAGGGGAGTTCGCTCCCGGTCGATCAGCGGTCCAAGCTTGTCGTGCACGTGTCCGACGTGACGGCGAGCGTGTTGTTGCGGCTCCCGTGGGCGTACCAGAAGCAGTTCGGCACCGATCCGTCGGCGGAGTCGGTCGCAGCGGCGGTGCGGGCGTCGGCCTCGATCCCGTTCTTCTTCCGTCCGATCAAGCTGAAGCAGACCTCGGGCGACACCTCGTGGCTGCTCGACGGGGGCATGCTCTCCAACTTCCCGATCGGGGTGTTCGACCGGACCGACGGAAAG
>JANNNB010000006.1:0-32904 GCA_031398325.1 Actinomycetes bacterium | reverse complement strand
GTCGTCACGGTGAACGGCAGCTCGTCGAATGTCGCCGTGAGGTGATCGACGAGCCCGTCGTTCGGGTCGTGGTAGGTGACGATGCACACCGTGTCGGCCTCGAAGGTGCGCTCGAGCGCGTTGCCGAGCCCGAACGCCGTGATCGAGGTTGCGTCGATCGACCGGATCGCCATCGACGGGACGAACTCGACGCCGGCTCCGAACAACCGCTCCCGGCTCGCCTCGACCGTGGCCGGCGGATACGGGATCATCGCGCCGAGTTGCTCGTGCCGGCTCACCACGGTCACGGTCGCTCCGGCGGCGAGCAGCTTGTCGACGACCGAGATCGTCTCGAAGGTGCCCGTGTCGTCGACCACGATCGCCCGCCTGCCGATCGTCGCCCTCCCGCCGAAGCCGAGCACTTCCCAGCTCGTCGACACGTGCGGGAGGTCCGCACCGGGGATCGGCACCGACGGCGCTGACAACTGGAACCCCGGCCGGCGGGGGGTCGATCCGGTCGCAATGATCACCTCATCGGGACGTGCCTCGATGATCATGTCGGGGTCGACCGGCGTGCCGAGATGCACGCGCACACCCAATCGGGCGATCTCGTCGGCGAGCCATCGGGTGATCGCTTCGAGGTCCGACCGAGGGGGCACCGACGCCGCCATCCGTACCTGCCCGCCGAGTTCCCGCGTCATCTCGTACAGATCGACGTGGTGGCCGCGCAGCGCGGCGGTCCGAGCTGCCTCCAAGCCCGCTGGACCCCCGCCGACGATCATCACGTTCTTCGTCACGTCGGCCGGACCCGGCGTCTCGAACGGCGTCGTGGTCTCGACGCCGGCGGCGACGTTGACGACGCACTGGATCTTGCCCGTCGTCATCAACTGGGCGACACATCCCATCGATGTACCGATGCAGGGTCGGATCTCGCTCTCGCGACCGTCGCGAGCCTTCACGACGAGTTCGGGGTCGGCGATCATGGCCCGCACGATCGACACCATGTCGGCCATCCCGGACTGCAGGATGTGCTCGGCATGGTCGAGGGTCATGATCCGGCCCGTCACGATCGTCGGGACCTCGACCACCTCGGTGACCTTTTGGTTGTTGTCGAGCTCGTAGCCGAGCGGGTCGTCCAGGGTGGACAGGAACTTGTGGAATCGCCAGTAGGTCCCCATCGACACGTCGAGGAAGTCGATGTCGTTCTCGCAGGCTCGGGCGATCGCCTGGGCGTCGTGGTGATCGATGCCGCCCTCGATGAACTCGTCACCCGAGATCCGGATGCCGACCGGAAATCCGGTCGACACCTCGGAGCGGATCGCGGCGAGGATCTCGCGGACGAACCGCGTCCGGTTCTCCGTCGACCCGCCGTACTCGTCGTCGCGTTGGTTCGTCGCCGGCGACAGGAACGAACCGATCAGATAGCCGTGCGCAGCGTGCAGTTCCACCCCGTCCAGTCCGCCCGCCTCGACCCGTTTGGCCGCGGCGGCGAAGGCGGCGACGGTGTCGTCGATCATTCCCTTGGTCATGGCGCGCGGCGTCACCCCGACCTGGACGTTGGGAATCGCACTCGGCCCGATCGGCCGCACCGCCGCGTTCCGGGCGTAGGTCGTGCCGCCGTGCCAGAGCTGCTGGAACACCCGCGTGCCGTGCGCGTGCAACCGCTCGGCGAGCGTTTCGTAGAACGGCAGCACCTGGTCGGAGTACACCGGGATGGCGGTCGCCGACTGCGTCGTGACACCCGCGATCTCGATGATCGCCAGCCCGACGCCACCGCGTGCCCGCGCCTCGTGGTAGGCGATCA
Organism: Actinomycetes bacterium; assembly: GCA_031398325.1. GTDB lineage: Bacteria > Actinomycetota > Acidimicrobiia > Acidimicrobiales > Ilumatobacteraceae > Sva-07. The sequence continues at coordinate 31,121 of JANNNB010000006.1, read as the reverse complement.
GTTCGTTGCCGTGCGTTCCCGTCGAGTGCGCGGTGCGCACGATGCGGTTCGGGATGGTGCAGCCCCCGATGTCGAGCGGTTGGAAGACGTGGGGATAGTTCGCCACGTCAGGCTCCGCGATTGTTCGGGGTGTCGTCTGCAGTCTCGTCTGGGAGGCGGAGATCTCGGAGGTCGCCCTGCCAGCGGTTGCGATGGACGAAGTCGGCGACCGGTCGCCGCTTCACGGGCCCGAAGTTCGCATCTGGGTACCCGATCGGAATCGTGGCGGCGATGCGAATGTGATCCGGAATGCCGAGCGTCTCGCGGATCACGCCGTCGGCGGCACGGTGCAGCGTCGTGAAGACCGTTCCCAGACCCAGCGCTCGCGCTGCGAGCAGGATGTTCTGCGCCGCGGGATACAGCGCCGACCACGTGAACGATTCGTCGGGTCGGCCCGCGGGGTAGATCACCGGCCCGGTCACGAAGATCACGACGGGGGCCGTCGCCAGCGATGCGATGATCGCTGCGGCGCCGTCGAACATCAACCGTTCGGTCCGGTCGCGGGGCTGCATCCTCGAGATGGCCGGGAGCATGGCAGCACCCATCGCCTCGGCGATGACGCGCTTGGCCTCGGCGTCGTCCACGACGACGAAGTCCCACCCCTGGCTGTTGCCGGGGCTCGGCGCCCGCGTCGCCGCCCACAGCACCTTGTCCAACACGGCTCCGGGAATGGGGTCGGGCTTCAGGTAACGGATCGCACGGCACGTCTCCATCACCACCCAGATGTCGTCGGTCGGTGCATTCGTCACGGTCGCGGTCACGATCCGTGCTCGATTCCCGGTGTGTCCCAGGCGACGGGAAGCGTGTCGACGCCGTGCAGCACGTGCGCCGAGATCTCCGTCGGCTCACCCGTGAGCCGCAGGTTGGGGAGTCGGTCGAGGATCAGCTCGAGCGCGACGGCTGCCTCGATCCTGCTGAGCGGTGCTCCCATGCAGTAGTGGATGCCCTTGCCGAACGAGTAGTGCTTCTTCAGGGTGTCGAGATCCCGGGTGACGTCGAAGCGGTCCGGGTGCTCCCATGCGTCGCGGTCCATGTTCGCCGAGAAGAAGCTGCACATCACCTTGGTGTTCGCTGGGATGGTGACACCGTGCAGTTCGGCTTCGGCGGTGTTGGTGCGAAACAGCCCGTGGACCGGCGCGTCGTAGCGCAGGCTCTCCTCGACCGCCGCCGGGATCAGGCTGCGATCGTTGCGGATGAGCTCCAACTGGTCGGGATGCTGGAGCAGCCGGAACACGAGGTTGCCGATGAGCAACGTGGTCGTCTGGCTACCGGCGATGAACAGGAACATCATGAATCCGAGGATCTCCTCGTCGGTCAAGACCCGCCCGTCGAGGTCGGCCGTGATGAGTGCGGTCAGCGTGTCCTCCGGCAGTTCGCGGTCATCGGCGATCATCTGGCGCCGGATGCCGATGTTCTGCATGAAGTAGGCGACCTCGGCGGGGCGCGTGTTGCTCGACGGCGCCGCCCGTCCGGCGTCGGGCGCGACGACGGCGTCGGCGCGTGGTCGGATCTCGCGGCAGTAGTCGGGATCGAGACCGAGGAGCCAGGCGATGATGATCAACGGCACCGGCGTCGCGAGTAGTTCCATCAGGTCGCCTTCGCCGCGGCCGACGAACGTGTCCATCTCGTCGGTGACGAGTTGGCGGATGTCGGGTTCCAGCGCCACGAGGTCGGCGGGGGCGAACGCCTTGCTGACGAGTCGACGGTCCGACGTGTGCTGCGGCGGATCGACGTTGACCAGGACACCGCCTCGGGAGTAGGCCAGACCCGGCCCCTGGTCGCTGCTCCACAGCTTGTAGTTCCTCAGCAACTCCTTGACGTCGGCTTCGCGGGTGACTGCGTACCAGTCGAACGGCTGCCCGTTGTGGGCAACCGGACAGGTGGTGCGCACCTGCGCGTAATGCTCGTGCGGTCGCTGCTGGAAGTCGTCGGAGAAGAAGTCGAACTGCTCGCGCTCTGATGTGTGGGGCGTGCCATCGAGACTCATGTCCGGCCGACGGTAGCACTTTATTAATAGTGCTTCATGAAGTCGGCGACGGGCACTAGTGTCGGGTCGGTGAAGTACACGGTCAACCTGCTCGAGGCCGACGTCGACCCCCGCGAATGGGCGCGGCGGCGCGAGGCGGAGGGCTGGGACGCGCTCTCGGTGGCCGATCACCTGTTCACCTCGACGCGGCCGTATCCCCACGTGTGGGTGACCGCCACGGCGATGGCGATGGCCACCGAGCGCGTCACGATCTCGACGGCCTTCGTCAACAACCTGTTGCGCACCCCGGTCGAGGTCGCCCAGGCCGCGCGGCAGCTCCAGGTCGTCAGCGACGGCCGGTTCGAACTCGGCCTCGGAGCGGGCTGGGCCGATGAGGAGATCACCGGGTCGGGGCTGCGCTACCCGCCACCGGGCGAACGCGCAGCGATGTTCGCGGAGTCCGCCCAGATCGTCCGCGCCCTGCTCCACGAGGGGGCATGCTCGTTCCACGGTGAGCACTACGACATCGAGGTGCCCAAACTCGGTCCCGCCGTCGATACGCCACCGCCGCTCGTCGGGTCGGTCGGTGGACCGCGCACCATCCGAGAGGTCACCCCGCATCTCGACCGTGTCGAGTTGAAGGCGCAGAGCGCGGCAACGCGCGGTGGGTCGCTCGACCTGACGGTGATGTCGTCGGTGCCGGACGCTCACCTCCTGACGATGGTCGATCAGGTGCGTTCGATTCGCCCCGACATCGAACTGTCGATGTTCTGCCTGTTCAGCGTCGGCGACGATCCCGTGACCGAGCGACTGGCCGCCACGATGGCCGACGGTGGGTTGTTCCGCCGGTTCTTCGGTGCGCCCGAGCACGTCGCCGAGGGCCTGGCCTGGCTCGAGTCGATCGGCATCGGCTCGGTCTCGCTCAGCCCGATGACACCGCACTCGCTCGAGCAGCTCGCGCCGTTCGTGCTCTGATGGTGCTGGAGATGACATGACCGACATCCGCATCGACATCGCCCAGACCGTGTACGGATTCGCGTATGGCATCGATCGGCGCGACTGGTCGGGCTACCGCAACGTCTTCGTGGCACCGCCCGCCGATATCGAGTTCGATTACGAGTCGTACCACGGTCGCCCTGCGAGCCGGATGAGCGTCGACGAGTGGATCGGCGCCGTGACCCCGTTGTTCACCGGTCTGGACGCGACGCAGCACTCGATGAGCAATCCGATCGTCGAACTGGGTCCTGACGACCGTTCCGCTCGATGCCGGGTCTACATGCAGGCGGCCCACTTCCTGTGGCGCGACGACCTCGAGGAACGGACGGGCAGCACCGACCCGGAGTTCACGATCGGCGGCTATTACGACGACCACCTCCTGCTCGGCGACGACGACGTCTGGCGAATCGACGCCGTCAGGCTGACCGTCCGGTGGCGGCGGGGCAACGAGGCGATCATGGGACTTGCGCGCCGTGAAGGACAGGAGACATCGACATGAAGATCGGGGCGGTGTATCCGCAGACAGAACTCCGCGGTGACCCCGAAGCGGTCCGCCGTATCGGCTTGGCCGTCGAGTCGATGGGCTTCGATCACCTTCTCGCCTACGACCACGTCGTCGGAGCCGTACACGCCGACCGTGAGCCGAAGCTGTGGGGTCCGTACACCGAGCACGATCCGTTCCACGATCCGTTCGTCATGTTCGCCTATCTCGCCGGCATGACCGACCGGATCGAGTTCGCGACCGGCGTGTTGATCCTTCCCCAGCGCCAGACCGTCCTCGTGGCGAAGCAGGCGGCCGATCTCGACCTGATGTCGGGTGGCCGCCTCCGCCTCGGTGTCGGCGTCGGGTGGAACTACGTCGAGTACGACGCGTTGGGGCAGGACTTCCGGACACGCGGACGTCGAGCCGACGAACAGATCCGCTACCTCCGCCAGCTGTGGAACAACGAGGTCAGCTCGTTCGACGGTGAGTTCGACACGCTCGACCGTGGCGTCGTGATCCCCGGTCCGGATCGTCCGATCCCGATCTGGGTCGGAGGATTCAGCCCCGCCGCCTTCCGGAGAGGGGCGGAACTCGGCGACGGCTTCATGTTCGCCGGCGACGAGGAACGAGTGCACGGTGCGCTCGACGCCGTCCGCGCGCTCGCCGCCGAATCAGGTCGTGATCTCGACACGTTCGGCCTCGACTACGTCGCGTTGCGGGCCGGTGCCGCCGCCGATGCGGTGGCGGAGGCGCACCGCTGGCGCGAGGCGGGCGGCACGCATTTCTCTGCGGTGTCGATGGGCGCAGGCCGCGACTCGATCGAGGCCCACATCGACTACTTCGGCGATGTCGCCGACGGCCTCGGCCTGGGTGGAGCTCGGTGACGGCGGCTGCCGACCGGGCGTCGTCGACATCGGCGTCATCATCGGCGAAGTTCGGTCGACCACCGAAGCTCGACTCGAACGGCACGCCGACGAGAGAACGTCTGCTCGATGCCGCCGTCGAGGTCTGTGTCGAGTTCGGCTACGAAGCTGCGACGCTGACCGAGATCGCCCGGCGCGCCGACGTGTCGACACCGGCGATCTACAACCACTTCGCCGACAAGCCCGACCTGATGGTCGCAGCGAGCCGTCGCGAGCTCGATCGGATTCGATTCGACAACACCTCCAGCGATCGGCTGGTGCACGCAACCGTCGATCAGTGGATGAATCCTGCGAATGCGACGATGCTGAGGTTGATCCTCGAGCTGCACATGGCGGCCGCACGCCACCCTGACGTGGCAGCGCTGCTGCACACGTGGCATCTCGACAACGCAGTGGTCCAATCCGAACGCGACGGGATGGGCATGGCGCAGGTGACGGTGCTCTACCTCCTGCTGATGGGTCTCGCGCACAAGGATCAGATCGACCTCGGCGCGTCGGACGCGGCCGTTCGCCAGGAGCTCGACAGGCTGGTACGGGGCTGGCTCGACGTGTGACCTGGACGTCACTGCCGGGTCAGGCGTGCGCGCCACCGTCGACGACGAGGACGTGGCCACTGATGAACTCGGCGAGGTCGCTCACGAGGAACAGCGCCGCCCGGGCGATGTGATCGGGTTGGCCGGCGAGGCCCACCGGGTTGGCCGCGATGCGGGCGTCGATGTCGAGTCCGCTCGCCTTGAGCGGCGCCATCTGCGCCTGCACCCCCCGGGGTGTCGATGATGCCGGGTGCGATCGCGTTGACCCGGATCCCCAGCGGGCCGAGTTCGCGCGCGAACGCTCGCGTCAGCGCCACGACTCCAGCCTTCGACGCGCTGTAGGCGGAGATGTTCGAACCGCCACCGAGCGCTGCGACCGAGGCCATGTTGACGATCGACCCGCCGCCGCTCATCCGCTTCGCAGCCTCGCGGGCCACGCTGAACTGCGCCCGCACGTTGACATCGAGCATGCGATGGACGAACTCGTCGGTGGCGTTCAACATCGGCCCGGTCGTCGGGAAGATGCCGGCGTTGTTCACGACGATGTCGACCACCCCGTCACCTGCGGCGGCGTCGAGCGCCGCCTCGACCTCGCTGGTTTCGGTGATGTCACAGCGAACGCCGGTGGCGCCGAACCCCGCTGCCACCTCGGCGACGTCGGCTGCGATGTCGCCGACGGTGACGGTGGCACCGGCCTCGACGAGCCGACGTGCGATCGCCGCGCCGATGCCGTTGGCGCCGCCCGTGACGAACGCTCGTCGGCCACGGAGATCGATCAGGTCGGCGAGAGTCGTGTCGGGTGATGTCACGCCGTCCACATTAATGAACGGTCGTTCACGCCGACACGTGCGTGGGCGTGATCACCAGCTCTGTCGACGTCGGCAGGTAGCCGATTCGACGCTCCCTCCGTCGACGCCGTCACACCGCAATTCGTTCAATCGAGGCTCGGGAAGTAGATCTGCCAGGCGAGGAGAGACTTCGCGGCGAGGCTGAGTACGAGGTAGGCCCGCTCGCCGTAGACGTAGTCACTCCATCGTCCGATGCCGCGATACTGCAGCCACTGGTTGAGTCCGAAGCTGAAGAACAGCACGAACTGCACGATCACGATGCCGTAGACGAAGCCGGGCACGGTCTCGGACCCGAGGATCTGCACGGCGATGGCGATCCACGGAGCAATTCCTGCGATCGTGCCGAACCAGAACGGCATCATCGTCGTCGTCGATCGACCAGGCGGGTTCATCCGCTCTTGCAGCCACCCGAACAGGATCATCGCCACGTTCGCACCTGCGACGGCGATGACCGAAGTGATGTTGGTGATGCCGCTGTAGAACCCGATCAGCAACACCATGATCGTGGCGCTGGCGGAGTATTCGACCCACCGAAACCGGTTGATCCCGCGGCGCAGGTCGGCCTCGTACGTGCGTCGGGCAACCGTCGCCGTCACGAGATGGTCGATCGCCGCCAGAGCGAGGAACAAGGCGATCGCTGCGCCGATACGGACGTCGAACAACGGCTCGGCCATCGGGACCCGCGTTCCCGGAGGGCCCTCGGGGAACGTCGACACCACCTCGATCACGAAGTCGCCCGACAGCACCAGGATGAGCACGGCCTGGACCGCATGCAGCGCCGTCAGCCCGAGATTCCAGCGGCGAAGCGTTGCAAGTCGTTCGGTAGTCACCCCGGTTGCCACGGGCGTATCGCCTGCGGACCTTTGTCCGGCGGTGTCGATCGTGTTGCTCATGGACGTGAGCCTTTCCACCAAGGGCGGGTTGAAACGGAGGGTCGTTTGCCCATTCTTCACCATGGCTCCGAGCCGTGTACAGATGTGCGGAATAAATCAGACTAAAGAGTGTTAAAGTGCTAGCCACGTCACGAAAGGACCCTTATGAACCGTCTGCCCGCATCCGCTCGACTGAAGCTGCCGTTCCTCATCGCCGGCTTCCTGTCCTTTCTGTTCTCCGTCTGGCTGTACTTCGTCCAAGGCGAGACCACCGCCGGCATCTTCGTCGGTCTCTGGGTTCCCTCGATCCACTCGCTGGGAACGTTGCTACTGTCGCCTGTCGAGGCCACAGCGGTCCGTCAGCGCGAAGAGGTCATGTCATGAGCATCGTGATCTTCGCCTTCGGCGTGCTCGTCTTCCTGATCACCGTGTACGGCACCGTCGTGGTCGGTGGACTGTTCCTGACCAGCCGCCAGCTGGAAGCGCAACCCGAGCTGGTGGCCGGGAGTACTCGTTCCCAGGACGCCACCGCCGGCTTTGACCGTGCGCGGGCGTTGTTCCGGTCGAAGTTCTGATCGGAATGAGTCGGACTGAACGTCTCGATGGCGTAGTCGTCGTGGGGGGCGGGTATGCAGGCCTGCACGCCGTGCGGGCCGTCGAGCGACTGGGTATCGAGGCCACCGTCATCGATCGAAATGGTGATCACGACTTCGTGACCCGCCTCGCGTCGGTCGCCGGCGGGTCCGCACCGAAGAGCGACGCGCGCCACCCGCTCGCCCGGTTCGCGCTCAGCGTCGAGGTCGGGTCGGTCGCGTCGGTCGACGATGGTGCCGTCGAATTGGCCGACGGTCGGCGCATCGAGGCCGCCGCCGTCGTGATCACCGCCGGCGCGGAACCCTCCCGGCCGCCCATCGACGGCCTCCAGCACGCCGCCAGCCTGCGCACTGCCGACGACGCCCTTGCGCTGCGTACGGCCATCGCCGCCGCCCCGGCGGTCGTCATCATCGGCGGGGGTGCGACGGGCGTCCAGCTGGCTGGCGCCGTCACCCATGCCAATCGCGAGATCCGCGTCCACCTCGTCGATGGCGAGCCGCACCTGCTCGCCGGACTCGCCACCGGCCTCGGGAGAGGTGCGGAGCGGATCCTCTCCGGACGTGGGGTCGAGCTGCATCTCGGCCTCCCTGTCGATCGCATCGATCCCGATGGCGTGCACATCGATGGAGACTTCATCCAAGGACTCGTCGTGTGGGCCGGCGGCTTCTCCGCCGACACCGCTCGGCTCGGTGTGCCCACGACCGATGACGGGCGGATCGCCATCGAGGCCGACCTTCGAATCTCCGGCATGCAGCGGACATTCGCTGCCGGCGACGTGGCCGCCCACGCCGACCGGCACGGGCAGGCTCTGCCCATGTCGGCACAGATCGCCGTTCGGGCCGGCACCGTCGCCGGCCGGAACGCTGCCCACGTGGTCCGAGATGAGCCGACCGAGCCGGCCGTCCTCCAGCAGCTCGGATGGGTGCTCGATCTTGGCGGCCAACGTGGCCTCGCTCAGGTCGGCCCGCTCGTCCTCGCTCGTCCCGTTGCCGATCTGGTGCCGCCACTGCTGCACCACGCCCTCGACATCAAGGAGCTGATCGAGATCGGTGGACTCGGTGCTCTCCGGTTCGCGCCTGCACCGGTTCGGGCACTGATTCCGCGCCTCTCGTGCGCCAGCTGGCCGGCGTGGCCGGCCTTCGCACCGTCAACGCCATGAACACCGTCCAGGAGTGACCATGCAAATTCAAGCCGCACAGAAGATCGACATCGGTATCGAAGAGTCCGATCGTCTCTCGATCGCAGCCGAGCTGGAACGTGTCCTCGCCGATACCTACACGCTGTACCTGAAAACGCACAACTACCACTGGAACGTCACCGGGCCGATGTTCAACACGCTGCACCTCATGTTCGAGCAGCAGTACAACGAGCTCTGGATGGCGGTCGACCTCATCGCCGAACGCATCCGCTCGCTCGGGGAGTTCGCGCCCGGCAGCTACGCCCAATTCGCTGCGTTGACCTCGATCGCCGAGGCCGACGGTGTCCCGACCGCTGAGCAGATGCTCGTCGATCTCGTCTCCGGCCACGAGGCGGTCGCCCGCACGGCCCGCACCGGGTTCGCCGCCGCCGAGACCGCCGGCGACCAGTCCACCGCCGACGTGCTCACCCAGCGCCTCCAGATCCACGAGAAGACTGCGTGGATGCTGCGCTCGATGCTCGCCTGAACACCGCTGCACGATGTCCCGATTCGATGCCGACCTCATCATCGCCGGTGCCGGCTGTGCCGGCCTGAGCGCGCTGTCGCAGGTGCTCCGGAGCCCGGCTCGTGACCAACGCATCGTCGTCGTCGACCGGGACTTCGAACCCGGTGACGACCGCACGTGGGCGTTCTGGGGCACCGCCGACGCGCCGTTCGCGCACCTTGCCGACCGCCGCTGGGATCGCTTGCACGTCCGATTCCCCGGGTGGGAGACGACCAGCCGGTTGCGTCGTCGGAACGCCACCTCACCGACCGGTCCCCGCACGTACATGCGGGTGCGGAGACGCGATTATGACCGGGAGGTGCTCGACGAAGCGTCGGCTCGGACCAACGTGCGTTTCGTCGCTTCGGACATCATCGACATCGCCGACGATCACGATGGGGGCGTGGTCAGTCTTGCCGAGGGTGAGCTGCGGGCCCCGGTCGTCTTCCAGAGCGTCCGGCTCTCGCCGTCCGATCGGGATGCGATCGTCCGTCATCCCTTGCGGCAGCACTTCGGTGGATGGGAGGTTCAGACCGAGCGTCCCGTATTCGACCCACGCGTCGTCACATTGATGGACTTCGATACCGATCAGCACGACGGTGCTGCCTTCTTCTACGTGCTGCCCGACGCACCCGATCGTGCCTTGGTCGAGCACACGCTGTTCTCACTCCACCCGCGACACCACGACTTCTACGACGACCACATCCGCGCTCGCCTCGAACGTCTCGGGGCCGGTGATGTCGCCGTGACCAGGACCGAGTACGGCGTGATCCCGATGGAGGATCGCTCGCTTCGACAGCGGTGGGGCGATCACGTGTGGAACATCGGGACCGTCGGCGGCATGACGAAGCCGACCACCGGCTACACGTTCCAGCGGATCCACGACCAGACCCGCCACCTCATCTCGGCATGGGCGACCAACGGGGTTCCGTCGCCGCTGCCGAGCTCGCCGCAGCGGTACGGGTTCGCCGACCGCACCCTGCTCAACATCCTCCACCATCATCCCGAACAAGGCCGGCCGATCTTCGAGCGCCTGTTCCGCACGACACCGATCGACGATGTGGTTGCGTTCCTGGACGAAGACACCACGTTGCTCGAGGACACTCGGATGATGGCGAAGTTGCCCTGGGCCCCGTTCGTACGCGCCGGCGCCACGGAACTGGCGGTCGCCACGACCGCCTCGTTGCGCAGCCGCTTCGCCGCATGACCACGACACTCCACCGCCGGTCACACGTCGACGGCTTGCAGGCCTCGGGCGTGTTCTGGCCGGTGGTCGCCGGGACCGTTGGCGTCACCGCCGTCGCGATCGCGTGGTCGCCCCCCGGGTGGATGTCGGTCGCCGCCGTCGTCACCGTGATCGCCGTGGTCGGGATCCCGCACGGTGCAGTCGATCATCTGGTCGTGGAAACGTTCGGAGGTCATCACGATCGACGGTCGCGGCGAGGATTCGTGATCGACTACGTGGTGGCGATGGCGATGGTCGGTCTCGTCTGGCTCGCTGTGCCACCACTGGCGCTCGTGATCTTCATCGCACTGTCGGTGCACCACTTCGGCCAGTCCGACCTCGCCTACCTCCGGTTGCCCGAACCGAGCCAACTCGCCATCCAGTGGTCGCGGGGCCTGTTCCTCGTCGGACTGCCGCTCGTCGCTCACGTGCCGTCGGTCGCACCCGTCGTCGAGCGCCTCGGCGGTGGGGACCCGGCGAGCTGGCCGGGGCTCGTGGACCTCTGGTGGTTGTGGTCCGCTGTACTCGTCTCCCAGCATGCGATCGTCGGCGGTGCGATCGCAGCTCGGATGCACGACCGGTCCGTCATCGGGCGTGAGGCCGTCAGCGTGGGAGCGTTGACCCTGTTGTTCCTGACCGCCGACCCGCTCCTCGGGTTCGCCGTCTATTTCGGACTGTGGCACTCCATCGCCCACCTTCTCGTCCTCGCCGACCTGCTCGGCACCGAACCGCGTCGGGTGCGCTCGCTCGCCCGGCTCGCCGTACCACTGACCGCCGTGTCGCTCACCGTCCTCGCAGCCGTTGCCATCGGCGCGACTCTCGCCGGCCACCCGCACCAGCTGGTCCCCGGGGTCCTCATCTTCGTCAGCATGCTGACGCTGCCGCACATGGTCGTTGTCGAGGGAATGTGGCGTCGACGAACCTCGACCGAATGACCTGTCACCTCGCCGTGCGTCCCGATGTGACGGTGAGGCGCGCTTCGTCGAGCAGCTGTTCCAGCGATCGACCGGGGCCTCCCACGATCGTCGATGTGCCGGCGGCTCGGATGCGCTCCGCGATGTCGTTGGCCGGCACCGACAGGTCGGGGTTGGTGAGGGAGATGACGGCGAGGTCGATGTCGTGTTCGACGCAGAAGCGGACGAGCTCGTCGCCCGGCATGTTGGCGCCGAGGTGGTGGACGTGCCAGTTCCCTTCGCGAAGGGCAACCGCTGCCATCGTCGTCGGGAGGGAGTGCTGGTCACCGGCGACGGCGGCGACCATCGCCGTGCCCCAGCGGCGACCGCGCGGGTTCGGAACGAGTTCGCCCAGTGTTCGTTCGACGATCGCCGACGCTCGGTGTTCGATCCAGATCGGCAGGTCACCGTCGTGCCACGCCTGGCCGATGTGCCGCAGTGGTGGCGCAAGCACGGATTGGATCAGCTCGACGATGCTGGTGCCGTCGTCGACCAGGCGCCGAGCGAGCTTGCGCACCGTTGCTTCGTCACCGTCGAGCAGTGCTTGGTGCACCCGCTTCGCTTGCCGATCGACCCGCTGACGGCTCGGCGCCGTCGGAGCCGTCGGCGTTCGCCGACTCGCATCGATCTTGTCGACGTCGTGGCGGGACACGAGGTACTTGTTGTCGACGAGTTGGGCCGGGAGTCGGCCGCTGCGCACCCATCGGTACACCGTCTGATAATGCACGCCGAGCGCGTCAGCGGCCTCCGTGAGTTCCAGTTGTTCGCCGTCGGCTTCGGACATCGGACGTCAGGCTAGACGATTGCGCAAGATTCAGCGCTAATGGAGACTAAATCATGCTAAAGGATGTTAAAGTCTTCTCTGTCGCAATGAGCGACCCACTATCACCGAAGGAGCACTCTCATGGATCTGACGTTGAGTGAGGGCCAGTACAACCTCGTCTACAACTCGTTCTCGTTCGTGATCGCCGCGATGGGCGCGGCGTTCATCTTCTTCCTGCTCGTCAGGAACCGCATTGCCCCCCGTCACCAAGTGGCGGTCACCCTGTCCACGCTCGTGGTCGCCATCGCCATGTACCACTACGTGCGGATCTTCAATTCGTGGTCGGATGCGTTCAGCTTCGTCGGCGGCGAGTACGTGCAAGACGGCGAACCCTTCAATGAGGGCTACCGCTACGTCGACTGGCTGCTGACGGTCCCGTTGTTGCTCGCCGAGCTGGTCCTCGTCCTCAAGCTGTCGACGGGCAAGACCCGGAGCCTGCTCGTTCGACTCACGATCGCCGCCACAGCGATGATCCTGCTCGGCTGGCCGGGCGAGCTGGCCGACCCCGAGTCGACCGCCCGCACGATCTGGGGCGTTGCCTCCACGATTCCGTTCCTCTACATCCTGTACGTCCTGTTCGTCGAGCTCGGCAAGTCCCTCGGCCGCCAGAGCGATGGCGTTCGCAAGCTGGTCGACGGCCTGCGCTACATCATTCTTGCAACGTGGGCGATCTACCCGCTCGCGTACATTGCGCCGTCGGTGATCTCCGACCCAGCGACCGCGGAGGTCACCCGCCAGGTCGGGTACGCCATCGGGGACGTGCTCGCCAAGCCGCTGTTCGGGCTCCTGGTGCTGGCGATCGCCCTCGCCAAGTCCCGCGAGGACGGCTACGTCATGGCCGGCGACCCAGGGCCCGGCGCCGTGTCGGTGCCGGACGACGCCAGCCAGCTCACCGAAGTCTGATCTCCCTCCGGGTGGCCCGGCTCTCTCCCCCCGAGAGCCGGGCCACCCACCCAGAGGTCCGCCATGCCCACAGGTTCCCGCACCGACTCACCACTCGACCGTTCATCGGTGCTGTCGTCGCCACTGATCCGGCGGATCAGATCCGGCCCGACGACAGGATCTGTCAGCCGTTGGCGGTCTGCGCGGTGACCCGGTGGTTGGCGATGATCGGGCCGCCGACCCATCCGCACAGCTGCGGATCGCACTCGCGCAGCTCACCGGAGATCCAGTGGCCGTCGGTGCCGAAGATGCCGGTCTTGTCTCCGAGGGTGACACGGATGTTGCCCTCACCGTCCTGCTCGTGGAGCGCCCCGGTGAAGGGGTGGATGATCCCGTTCACGGCTTGATCCCCACGCTCACCGGGGTGTCGGTCGTGGCCTCGCCGACGTATTCGCCGAGCAGCGCGTGCAGCCAGCGGATCTTCGACTCCTGGTAGTTCGAGAACGTGACGCCCGGCTTGCGAGTGGTCTCGAGGCCCTTCTGCACCTTTGCCATGTTGAACACGTCCTGCTCGAAGACCTTGGCGAGCATCCCGAGTTCGGGTGCGTCGGTCCACGGTTCGTCGGCGGCGAGCTTGCGTTCCTTCGCCGGCGGCGGTCGCTCACCCTGGAACGGCGACAGGAAGAACACCTCCATGATCGACGAGCGGTGGTCATCGCCGTTCGGGCGGAACCGGTAGGTGATGCGGTTGAACGCGCCCCACGGGTGCATGTTCGGGAACAGCGTGTAGTCGATCGAGTCCATCATCTCGGAGTCGCTCATCTCGTCGACGATGTCGCCGGCGACGGCGCGCCAGCGCTCGCGAGACATGTCGGCGAGCACGGCCCGTGCGGTCTGGCCTTCGGCCAAGGTGACCGGGGCGTCCTGGTCGACGCGCACGTCGAGCATGCCGCGCAGCATCTCCTGCTCGCTGACGCCCTCGCCGAGCAATGGGCTGGGCGTGCCACCGGGCGTGATCGCCCTCGCGCAGCGATCCCACACGTCGACCTGGGTGTTGACGTCGCCGAGGTAGGTCAGGATCTGAGGGTGCGTCGCGTTGACGTGGTACGCCTCACAGAACGCTTCTTGCGCGATCTTCCAGTTCGCATGGATCACGCGCGATACGTGGGCCTCGACGTACCGGTTGCCGAGGTCCCACACCTCGAACTGCTCGACGAGGTCACCGAGGTGCTCGGAGAGCGGGCTGGCATCCGGGTCGGGGTTGATGAACACGAACCCGGCCCAGGTGTCGACGCTGCACTCGGGCAGCGTGAAGTCGTCGGGGCGCTGATCGACGTGCGGGAAGTCCCACGCTGCGGGCACGTCATGGAGTTGCCCGTCGAGCTTCCAGGCGAAGCCGTGGAAGGCGCAGCGGATCTCCGAACAGCGACCGTCGTACTCCTTGAGCTGGCGGCCACGGTGGAGGCAGGCATTCGGATAGGCCTTGATCGACCCGTCGTCCTGACGGACGACGAGGAACGAGAGCTCGGCGATGTCGTAGACGATGTAGTCGCCGGCGACCGGGATGTGTTCCTCGCGACAGGCGAACTGCCACACCTTCGACCAGAGGTGGTCGACCTCGCGGCGGTGCCACTCGCGAGTCGTGTAACGCTCGATCGGAATGTCCTCGCTGCCGAAGTACCGAGGAGACTCGAGGCGCAACACATCCGGAACCGGATGGGTGTCGGCGTCGAGGAGGTCCTGGTAGCTGAGGCCGGGCGAGCGAGCTTCCGCAGCGGTTCGGGACGATTCAGTCGCGGTCATGCTCACATTATTAACCACTTGGACAGTTCCGTTGGTACCGGACGGTCGAGCGCCCATCGCCAACCCGTCAGCGCGACACTCCAGCCGTCATTCGAACGCCGCGGACGGCGTCCGGTCCGGCCCGTACACCGGGGCGCTCGCATCGATGCGGTGCTTCCGGCTCACCGCGCCGGTGAGCCCACCATCGTTCAACATCGTGCGCATCGCGTGGTAGTTCGGGTGATCGAAGTGCGCACGCAGCGCCTCCTCCGACTCCCACAGCTCGTACACCTGGATGAGGTCGTCCTGGCACGGATCCGCCGCGAAGCAGTACACGACACACCCGGGTTCGTCGTCTCGCGTCGCCTGCTGGATCGGCACCGATCGATCGATGAGGGCCTGACGTGTCGCGGGATCAGCGATGGTGATGGCGGCTTCGACGGCGATCAGGCTCATGACAGTGCTCCTCGGAATTTGTTACTCGAAGTAAGAAAGTTTGCCACAGCCGAGATTCGTCGCGAGTATGGCCGCGTGACGCAGCACCCGCCCGAGTCGAGCACGCAGATCGGAAGCGCCGCATGCACGCCGCGCTGATCACCGGTCGAGAGACCGTGGAACTCGTCGAGTTCCCCAGTCCGACCCCCGCACCGGGCGGCGTGGTCGTCGACATCGCGTTCTGCGGGATCTGCGGCACCGACATCCACGCCTTCCAATCCGGCCGCCCCTACAACCCCGCGATCTGCGGCCACGAGTGGAGCGGCACCGTGTCGGCCATCGGCGGCGAGGTTCGATCGCTGACCGAGGGCGATCGGGTCGTGGTCGCTGTCGCGCCGTCGTGCGGGCAATGCACCGCCTGCCGCCGCGGCCACGCCGACCGCTGCGAGGTTGCCTTCTTGTCGGCGGTCGGTCGTGATGCGATGGCTCCACCCCACGGCGGATTCGCGCCGCGGATCGCGGTTGCTTCGAGCCGTGTCGTCAAGACCAACCCTGCGCTGACCGACGAACAGGCGGCCCAGGTCGAGCCGTGCACCGTCGCGTTCCACGCGGTGCGCAACAGCGGGCTGCGGCTCGGCGACATCGCCGTGATCCAGGGCGCCGGCCCGATCGGCCTCGGGGTGATGCAGTGGGTGCGCGCCGCCGGTGCGGGCCACGTCGTCGTGATCGAGCCGAACGCCGAACGGCGGGCCTTGGCGATCAGCCTGGGTGCTCACGCAGCGGCCGCCCCCGGTGACGAGGCGAACGGCCTGCTCCAGGAACTCACCCACGGGTTGGGCGCGGACATCGTGTACGAGTGTGTCGGCCGACCGTTCGCGGTGCAGTCGGCCGTCGACCTCGCTCGGCGGGGAGGATCGATGTGTCTGATCGGGCTCGCCGAGGGCGACGCGCCGATCTCGCCGGGTGCGTGGCTCGTCAAGGAGATCTCGGTGACGTCGTCGCTCGCGTATCTGCACGAGGAGTTCGAGATGTCGATGGGCATGATCGCCGACGGCCGCGTCATCGTCGAACCGCTCCACACGTCGACCATCGGACTCGGTGAGCTCGAGGCCACCCTCGTCGACCTCGCCAGCGGCCAGAGTGCCGAGATGAAGGTCCTCGTCGACCCGACCCGAGCACGCTGACCTGCGACAACGGTGCCGCATCGTCCACGATGCAAACAACTATTCGGCCAACTGATTAGATTCGTCGCCACGGGCCGAAAGGTCGGCCCGCACGCCGGTCCTGGGGGAACGGCGGAGACTCAAAATGGGGGATTATCGATGACCTTACGATCCACGAAGCGGGCGCGACTTCTCGCCGGTGTCGTCGTCAGCCTTGCGCTCGTCGCAGCGGCATGTGGCAGCGACGACGACGCCGACAGCAGCACGACCGACGCTCCTGTCGCAGCAACGGACGCACCAGCCGAAGAGACCGACACCACCGAGGCGCCGACCGCGACCGAGGCCCCGGCAGGGACCGAGGCACCGGATGGAACCGCCGCCACCGAGGAGCCGATGGGCGAAGCGACCGGAGAACCGATGAAGATCGGGGTGCAGAACCTCGAGGGCGACCCGAACGGATCGTTCCCCGAGTTCTCCCTCGCGATGCAGGCTGCCGCCGACTACGTGAACACCGAACTCGGTGGCCTCGGCGGTCGTCCGATCGAGCTCGTGCTCTGCAAGTCGGTCGTCTCACCCGACGACTCCCAACGGTGCGCCAACGAACTGGCCGCCGACGAGGTCGAACTGGCCATCTCGACGATCAACTTCTTCGGCAACCATTTCTCGATCTACCAGGGCTCCGACATCCCGGTGCTCGTGGTCACGCCGATCACGATCGCCGACTTCACGTCCGAGGGCGTGTACGCGATCGGTGCCGGTGGCGGGTGTCTCGGTGTCCATACCGGGCTCATCCAGTTCGCCACCGATCAGATCACCGAGTTCGAGGACATCACGATCGACCGGGTCGCCGTTCCGTGGGCCGATACGCCTCCAGGTGTGGTCTGCTACAACGACCTCGAAGCCAAGCCGCTCGACGTGCTGAACGGCACGACACCCGGCGACGCCGAGCGTGCGGGTTCACTGCCCGACATGACCCACATCGGCGTGCCGATCGCTCCGGCCACCCCGGATGCGACGCCGCAGGCGACTGAGGTCCTCGAGTTCGACCCGAGCGTCATCGTCTTCTCGGCGCAAGGTTCTGACTGCTGGAACCTGGTCGATGCGCTGGGTCGCCTCGGATGGACCCCGCAGGACATCCCGCTGGTGCTCTCGGGCTCATGCACCGACTTCACGGCCATGGAAGCCGCAGGCGACCTCGCCGACGGGATCTACATCACCAGTGGCTCCGGCTCGAACCTGCTCGGCGATCTCGAAACCCTCGAGGGGCAACAGCTCGACGAGGCGACCACGTATCAGACCAAGAGTGCCGAGTACGGCCTGTCCGAAGACGACCTCTTCAAGGGATTCGCCACCCAAGGTTTCTCCGCAGTGATGAACATCTGGGAAGCCTCACAAGCCGTCGAGGGTGACGTCACCGGAGCGGCGATCGCAGATGTGATCGCAGCCACCGATGGCACTGTTCCGAGCTTCGGTGGTCCGCCGCTCAACTGCGCCGGAGCACCCGTTCCGTACATCGCGGTCTGCAGTTCCGACATCGCCATGTCCCGGTGGGACGCTGCGAGCAAGACGCTCGAGCAGCTGATCCCGTCGTTCAGTGGTCTCGACCTCGTGGCCGGCACCGAGCTGCGACCCGGAGGCTGAACATCCAGAACTGAGCACCGAACATCCATTGCGGGTCGGGGTCGATCCACGATCGTCCCCGACCCGCTTGTTCTGATCATCCTGAGACGTGACCGGGGGCTTCGCGTTGAACGACATCTTCTTCATCCTGCTGATCGGGCTCGGGCTCGGTTCGCTCTACGCGATGCTCGGGGCTGGCCTCGTCGTGTCCTACAAGGGCTCGGGCGTCATCAACTTCGGGTACGGCGCGATGGCCATGTACGGGCTGTTCACCTTCGACACGGCGTGGAACCGTGGTCAGTTCTACTTCCCGTGGGTTGACTTCCTTCCGACGAAGGGTCTCAATCTGCCCGTCAAGATCACGCTCTCCGACAGCGGTACGTGGCCGATGGCCGCCTCGTTGGCGCTCGCCCTCCTGATGGCGGTGGCGCTGGGGCTCGGCGCCCACTTCCTCGTGTTCCGACCGCTGCGCCATGCCGCGCCGCTCGGCAAGGTGGTCGCGTCACTCGGGCTCGCGCTGTACCTGCAGGGGGTTGCGCTCATCAACTTCGGCAATTCGTTCCCGCAGCCCCAGAACATCGTCCCCGAAGAGACGATCGAGAACTTCCTCGGTCTCGGCAAGCCCTATCCGGGCAGCAACCTCTACGTCATCGCGTTCGCGCTGCTGGTGGGCCTGATCGTCTGGGCGGGATACCGGTACACCCGCTTCGGCCTGGCCACCCGTGCGGCCGCCGGTAACGAGAAGGGCGCCGTCCTCTTGGGCTACTCGCCCCAGACCCTGGCCGCCATCAACTGGGTCATCGCCTCAGTGCTCGGCACCCTCGCCGTCATCGTGGTCGGTCCGATCGCCGGAACGATCACGCCGGTCGGCCTGACCGCACTCATCGTTCCTGCGCTCGCCGCGGCGCTCATCGGTGGTCTCCGATCGATCCCGATCGCGGTGGCAGGCGGCCTCGCCCTCGGCGCCGTGCAGACGCTGCTCGACGTTCGAAAGGTCGAGTGGTTCGACGGCAGCCTCGAGTGGATGCAAACCGGGGTGCGCAACTTCCTGCCGCTCGTGGTGATCATCGTCGTGCTCTACGTCCGGGGCAAGAGTCTCCCGATCCGCGGTGCGGTGGAGGAGAAGCGTCTCCCCGTCGCGCCGGAGCCGAAGCGGGTGTTCGAGCACGCCTTCGTCTGGGTCACCGTCCTGACCCTGATGGCGTTCATCTTCGAAGACTCGGGCGGCCGCACCCGGTTCGCCAACTCGATCCAGACCGGCCTGGTGATCTCGATCGTCATGCTCTCGATCGTGCTGCTCACCTGCTACACCGGGCAGATCTCCCTGGCCCAGATGTCGTTCGCCGGCATCGCCGCATTCATCATGGCCCGGATGATGGCCGACGGCATCGGACGAGGTTCGAACCTCGTCCCGGTCACCGGCCCCGGCCTCGCCTGGCCCATCGCTGGAGTGATCGGGATCGGCGCGGCCGTGGTCGTCGGGCTGGTGGTCGGGCTACCCGCGGTGCGGATCCGCGGCGTTCAGCTGGCCGTGGTCACGATCGCCGCCGCCGTCGCACTGCAGGGTCTGTACTTCGAGAACGCATACATCACGCAGCTGCGCGCCGGTGTTCCCGCATTCGTCAAGGATCCGACGATCTTCGGGATCGACATCGGGGCCCGCAGCGCACGGGAACAGAACGAGAACCCGGCCTTCGTCATCTTCGGTGCCATCGTGCTGGCACTCTGCGCGATCGCTGTCGCGAACATGCGTCGCTCCGGGGTCGGCCGGCGGTTCCTCGCCGTCCGGGCGAACGAGCGCGCCGCGGCGGCTGCCGGGGTCAACGTGACCCGGACCAAGCTGCTGGCGTTCGGCATCAGCGCCGCGCTCGCCGGCGTTGGTGGAGTGATGCTCGGGTTCAAGCAGGTCGAGGTGTCCTCCGCGAACTTCAGCTACGGGGCGAGTCTCTCGGTCTTGGCGTTCGCGTACCTCGCAGGCATCTCGTCGATCAACGGCGCCATCGTCGCCGGCATGCTGCTGTCCGCACTGGTGCCGACGACGTCGAACTACTTCTTCGCCGGCACGAACATCGACAGCTACGTCGGCCTCATCAGCGGGCTCGGCATCATCGTCACGGCGATCGTCCACCCGGAGGGTGTGGCCCCCTTCTTCAGTGAAGGAGTCCGACACGCCGGTAACTGGCTGGTCAGTGCGATACCCGGGGCCGAGACGCTGCGATCCGAGTACAGGGGCCCGAAGCAGGTGCTGGTCAAGTCGGGACTTGCCGTGCTCGTCGTCGGAACCGCCCTGTGGCTCTACAACGCAAAGTTCGTCGAATCGGTCGAGTGGTGGGTGTTCATCAGCCTCGTGCTGCTGTTCCTCGTCACCTTGGCGTTCGCCAGGATCGTCGGTCCGATCGCACCGACGTTCGGCGAGGCGGGCCGCCAGTGGGCGAGCGCCGGACGACGGTTCGGGCCCACCGCGTTGGTCGGCTACGTGCTCGGCTGGTTGGTCTGGCCGCTGCGGGTCGACACGTACTCTCCGTTCTGGATGCCCATCCTCGGCGCATTCCTCGCACTCATGGCCCGATCGATCTATCGACAGATCAGAGGTCTCGACGCGGGGCACGACCAAGCCGACACCGATGCGGCCCGACCGAGCGAACCCTCGCCCGTTCCGGCCTCCATCCCAACCCCTGCAAAGGTGAATTGACATGGCACTGCTCGACGCCAAAGGTCTCACGGTCACGTACGGCGGACTGAATGCGAACGACGACATCGACCTCGTCTGCGAGGCCGGAAGATTGGTCGGTCTGATCGGGCCGAACGGCGCCGGCAAGACGACCTTCATCGACGCGATCACCGGCTTCACGCCGATCACGAGCGGCTACGTCACCTTCGACGGCACCGACCTCGCCGGACTGCGACCGGACGCCCGCGCCAAGCTCGGCCTGGTGCGCACGTTTCAATCGCTCGAGTTGTTCGAGGACCTGACCGTCCGCGACAACCTGCTCGTCGCGGCGGACCAGCCCCGGTGGTACTCGTTCCTCGCCGACATCGTGCGACCGGGGGGCGGACGGAACTCGTCTGCCCAGCAGGTCGACATGGCCCTCGACGCGATGGAGCTCGGCCACCTCGCCGACATACACCCGAGCGAACTCAGCCACGGTCAGCGCAAGCTGATCGGCGTCGCCAGGGCGCTCGCGGCAAAGCCCAAGCTGCTGCTCCTCGACGAACCGGCGGCCGGTCTCGACACGAAGGAGAGCCAGCTGCTCGGTGCCCACCTGCGCAGCTTCCTCGACCTCGACGTCAGCCTGTTCCTGATCGACCACGACATGGGCCTGGTGCTCAATGTCTGCGACTACATCTACGTGCTCGACTTCGGTCGAGTCATCGCACACGGCACGCCGGCCGAGGTGCGCGCCGACCCGGCGGTGATCGCCGCGTACCTCGGCGAGTCGGCAGGCGAATCACAGGCGCAGGCGGGAGTCACGGCGGGCCACGCCGGAGGCACCGACGGAACGGAGGCTGGAAATGAGTGATCTTCTCATCGATGTCCGCGGGCTCCACGCGGGCTACGGCGGCATCCCGGTGCTGCGCGACATCACCCTGTCGGTCGGACCCGGCGAGGTCGTCGCGTTGCTGGGGCCGAACGGCGCGGGCAAGACCACCACGCTGCTCACCATCTCAGGCCTGTTGGCCCCGCTCGAGGGCACCGTCGAGGTGCTCGGCGAGCCGGTCACCGGTCACAAGGCGTACGCGGTGGCGCGTCGCGGTCTCGCACACGTGCCGGAGGATCGTTCGCTGTTCTTCGACCTGACCGTCGACGAGAACATCCGCCTCGGCCTGACCGGCGATCGGCAGTCCCGACGTCAAGCGCATGATCGAGCGATGGACCTCCTGCCCGCACTCAAGCCACTCGGCAAGCGGCAGGCTGGGCTCCTCTCGGGTGGGGAGCAGCAGATGCTCGCGATGGCGAGGGCGCTCGTGTCCGAACCGCGTTGCCTGCTCGTCGACGAGATGAGCCTCGGTCTCGCGCCGATCATCGTCGAGCGCCTCCTTCCGATCGTTCGCGACATCGCCGACCAGACCGGTTGCGGCGTGCTCGTCGTCGAACAGCACGTCCACATGGCACTCCAGGTCGCCGATCGCGGCTACGTCCTGAACCACGGAGAGATGGTGCTGCAGGGTACGGCCGCCGAGCTGACGGCGAATCGCCATGTGCTCGAGGCCAGCTATCTGGGCGAGGCCGCGCTGGACAACGCGTGACGGGACCCTTCGTCGCCGATCTCCTCACCGGCAGGACCGCATTGGTGACCGGCGGTGGCACCGGCCTGGGTCGGGCGATCGCCGAGGGCCTGTCGGCAGCCGGAGCGCACGTGGTGATCGCGGCCCGCGACCGCCAACGGGTCGAGGCTGCCGCGGCGGAGATCGCATCGTCGACCGGGAACACGGTCGAGGCGGACGTGGTCGACATCCGCGATCGCGAGTCCGTCGAAGCGCTGGCTGACAGGCACCGGGTCGACATCCTGGTCAACAACGCCGGCGGTCAGTTCCCGCAGAAGGCGCGCGATTTCAGCCCGAATGGCTGGCGCAGTGTGATCGACCTCAACCTGAACGGCACGTGGGCGATGACGCAGGTGTTCGGCAACCAGATGCTCGATGGTGGAGGCGGCACCATCGTCCAGATCGTCGCCATCGTCGGACGCGGTCTGCCCGGCATCGCGCACACTGCGGCGGCTCGGGCCGGCGTCGTCGAGTTGAGTCGCACGCTGGCGTTCGAGTGGGGGCCGACCGTTCGGGTCAACTGTGTGGCGCCGGGTGCGTTCCGCACCGACGGTTGGGAGGCGACCTACGACAAGGACGTCGGCGACATGTCCGGCGTCCCACTTCCGTACCCCGGCCGCCCGAGCGACATCGCCAACGCCACCGTGTTCCTCGCATCTCCGGCGGCGGCGTTCGTGACCGGCCAATGCCTCTACGTCGACGGTGGCCACGTGCTGCACGGTCTCGTCAGTGCCCTGCCCGAGGGCAGCTACCCCGAACGGCAAAGGTAGGTTCGATCGATGGCGACGTTGCTGGCTCACATCACGGTGCGGCCTGGCGCAGAAGCGGATTTCGAGGCCGTCGCGCGAGCTCTGTACGAGGGCACCCACTCGACCGAGACGGGGGTTGGTCACTACGTGTACTGGCGTGGCGCCGAGCAGCGGACCTACTACACACTCTTGTCCTTCGACGACCACCGCAGCTTCATCGCCCATCAGACGAGTGACCACCATGAGGCAGCATCGCCCGTGCTCGGGGGACTGATCGAGACGCTGCGCCTCGAATGGGTCGACCCCGTCCCCGGTGCGAGCGCGCTCCCGCCCACGGAGGCGCAGGATGCCCCGCCGGGTGCCGACGAACTGACACTCGCCTACACCGACCGGTTCGCCGCGGTCATTGCGGCGTGGTGGCGGACCGTCGACCGTTAGCTCTGCTGACCGGGGAATGATCCCGGGCGGCCGGTCCCGAGCGCGAGCGGATCCGCAGACTTCTGGAATCGCAGATGGAGCTTGACCGTGGCGAGCATGATTCCCGGCTTGTGCATCCAGTCGTTGCCGTCGCCGTACTCGATCGAGTCGAGGCGGTCGAGCAACACGGCCCACGCGACCTGCTGCTCGAGCCGCGACAGCGTTGCGCCGGGGCATACGCGTGGCCCGGTCGAGAACGTCACGTGACGGCCGACGCGTGCACGTTCGAGGTCGAGATCGAAGGGGCACTCGAACTCGTCGCCGTCGACATTGGCGGCGGCGAAGCGCAGGTGCAGCAGCGATCCGGCCGGCACGGACGTGCCCTGGAACTCCTCGTTGCGAGTGGTCATGCGCGTGGAGAGGCCGTGTGTCGGGGCGCGCAGGCGGAGTGACTCCTCGACGAAGTTGCGCAGGTTGCTCCGGTCGGTCCGCAGCTGCTCGTAGACCGCAGGGTGCTCGCACAACAGTTGGGCTTGCTCTTCGATGGCGTACTGCGTGGTTTCGAGCCCGCCGAGGATCATCGCGTGGACGATGCCGGCGATCTCGATGTCCGTCAGCTTCCGGTCGAGAGCCTCGTAGTGGACATCGCACAGGAAGCTGATCATGTCGTCGTGCGGGCTGGCACGCTTGGCCGCGACTTGTTCGTAGATGTAGTCCTGGAAGCCCTCGAGGCGTCGATGCATCTCGGCGGTCTGGTCGGCCGTCAACTCGTGCTTGAGGCCGGTGCCGTGCACGAACGGCATGACCACCGCGTCGCCCCACTCCGCCAGCCGGGGAACGTCGCTCTGCGGAAAGCCCATGATCTCGGCGACGACGCGCTGTGGCAGGGGTCGCGCGAATCGACTGATGAACTCCACCTCGCCGCTCATCTCCTGGCCGTCGTCGATCCACTCGTCGACGAGTTGGTTGGCGTGACGCGTGATCATCTCGCGATGACGCAGCGCTCCCACTCCGACCCACGGATCGGTCAACTCGCGCCGATGTTGGAAGTACAGCTCCTGGGTCGGGCGCAGCGACACCATCGACGCCGTCATCAAGTTGCGCGTGGTGGCGTACGCCTCCTCCGGTGTGACGCCCTGATCGGCGAGATGACGCACGCGCATCGTCGACAGGACACGAAACCGGGCCGGGTCCTTGACGACCGTCAGGACGTCTTCGTACTTCGTCAATACGAAGGCGTCGGATCCGGGGGACAGACCGCCGCCTTCGACGCGCAGGACGGGCTGGTCGCGATGAAGCAGTTCGTAGGCCTCGTACCAGTGCTCCTGCGCACCCTCGCCGAACAGGTCGACGTCGCCGACGTGCACGGGACACGCCATCGGACTCAGTTGGTGGTTGACGTGCTTGATGTCCGCTGGCATCGACCTACGCGATCTGACTCACGACGGCTCCCGGCTCCACAGCACGTCGAAGTCGCGCGCGATGTCGAGTACCTGGAACGCGCGACCCATCCCGACGCAGAACCCGCAGGTGACGGTCAGTTCGAGGAGTTCGACGTCGCTGAAGTGCTCGCTCATCCGTTCCCACATGGCGTCGTCGATACCTCGGTGGTCGATGGCGAACTGTTCGGCGAACTCGGCGGCCAGACGCTCGCGTGGCGTGAAGTCGGGATGGTCGTGATAGCGGTGGACGTGCTCGTAGAGCTCGTCGGACATCCCCTGCTGCATCGCCGATGCAGCCCGAGTGTTCAGTCAAACGTGGCACTCGTTGAGCTGGGCGATGCGCATGCGCGCCACCTCGCGCTCGCGGATCGGCAGGCTCGACCGCTCGTACACGGCCTCGCTCATGGCGTGCAAGCCGACGCCGAGGTACGGCGCCAACTGCCAGATGCGGCTGGCCTCGCGACCGTCGCCCTCCGGGATGTCGACTCGGGCCATCAGCGCGCCCGCCGACTCGGCGCCGCGACCGGCGTGGCGTCGATCAGCTCGTCGACCCACCGGTGGAACGTCTGGTTGCCCGGTTCGTTCCGACCGAACAGGAACTCGGTGTTGGCGCCGGAGGCGAGCGCCGACTGGATGCCGAGGCCGGTCTTGTAGTCCTCCTCGTTCACCACCCACTCGAGGAAGTCGGCTCGCTTCAACGTCGCCTCGCGCTCCTCGTCGGTGGCATCCTTCGCGATCAGGTGGGTCTGCACGGTGCGCGATCGATCGGATGTGGGGCCGGGCATCAGCTGGCTGACCATCGCGCCACGACCGCCGTTGCCGGCGACGGAGACGTGGGGGAACAGCGTGTGCACGAACCCGACGTGCTTGGCCGGTGTCCATTCCGCGGTCGGTACGTCGCGGAGTTCATGGGTGCACCGGCGGGCGAAGGCGACGCGTTGGTGCGGCCCCCACGCGTCCCAGGTCATGACGTTGCCCATCACGTCGACGCCCAGCGTGTCGCGATGGAGGATGTCGAGGTGGTAGCCGTCGACGTACCCGTCGAACGCGATCTTCCAGTTCGGCCCGATGAGTGAGCGCTCGTCGAGCAGCTCCATGTCGGCGAGGCCGAGCATGTCGAGCGCACGGTCGTAACCGCCGAGCCACTCGTCGAGGTCGAGCTCGGTGCCGGGCCGCAGGACCACGAACACGAAGCCGCTGCGTTCCTCACAGGACAGCTCGGTCAGGCCGTGCTGGTCGGTGTCGACGTCGCCGAACTTCTGACGGCCCGAGATGCCGACCAGCTTTCCCTCGTTGTTGTAGCTCCAGGCGTGGTACGGGCAGGTGAAGCGGCGTGCCACACCACAGCCGTCGGGGACCACCAGCGCGCCGCGATGGCGACACGCGTTGACGAAGGCCCGGACGCCGCCATCGGCCTGCCGCACCGTGAGCACCGGCACGCCGGCGATCTCGATCGACCGGTAGGAACCAGGCGTGGGCACGTGGGCGCTGAGGGCGGCGATGATCGGCTTCGATCGGAAGAGCACGTCGACCTCGCGTTCCCAACGTTGCGGGTCGAGGTAGTCGTCGACCGACACGGCGAACGTGCTGTCGAGCGAGTCGGTGGTGTCCTCGTCGAGATGGGTGAGTAGACGGCCGGCGACCTCGAACCAGTCGTCCTGCCAGTCACGGCCGTGATGGTCCCACTCGCTCGGCTGGGCGAACCGCCCGTAGGCGGGTACCTGGGTCGGCGATTTGGTCGGGGTCTCTTCGAGCGTCATGCCGGCTCCTGTGCTTTGCTGACGGCGACGGGGATGGCGCTGGACACGACCATGCCCGTCACCGGATCGTGGCCTGCTTCGGCCGACACGAGTCGGCTGGTCGGGGTGCCGATGTCGCGCACCTTCTCGTCGGTGAGTGAGGTGCCTCCCCACGAGTGTGCCATCGAGATGACACCCCGCTTGACGTCGTCGGCGGGTTCGACCACACCGACCAGCGACGCGCGGGGCGAGCGGATCTCGACGAGGTCGCCGGCCGCGAGCCCCAGGTCGAGTGCATCGTCGGGGTTCATGTAGGCGGCGTTGGTGGTGCCCTTCCTGGCGAGGCCAGGGAGTTCGGTTCCGGTCGAGTTGAGCACGTGCTTCAGCCGACGGCTCACCAGCCGGAACGGGTACTCGGCCGGGTCGCAACCGGAGAGCACCGCCGATGGTTGGTGCAGCACCGCAGCGAGCTCGGACATGAGGTCGTCCGGGGCCGGTGTGAATCGAGCGGTCGCCCCGTCGTCGGCCGGTTGCACGACCGGCCGCATGTCCGGATGGACCTGCCGTCGGCTGGCTCGGACCTGGTCGAGGGGCATGCGGGATCCGGCGTACGCGCGGTCGATGATCTCGTCGGTGTCGGGCCGCTCCGACATGTCCGGAGTTCCACCGGGCAGCGGCAGCGTGCTGCCGAGCCTCGAGGCCAGCTCCCAGAACACCTCCCATTCGTTCAGCACGTCACCGTCCCGCTCGACCACCGGTTCGGTGTAGTTCGTGTACGGCTGGCGGAACCAGCGGTCCATCAGGTGGGGGATGTCGGCGCGCTCCAGCGACAGCGTGGGTGCGATCACGTAGTCCGCGAACTCGGCCGTCGGGGTCATCCGGTGATCGATCACGACGAGCAGCTCGAGGTCGGCGAGCGCCCGCAGGGTCAGTTCCTGGTCGGGGAAGGCCACGGCAGGGTTGCCGCCACTCACGATCAACGCCCGGACCCGGCCTTCGCCCGGCGTGAGGATCTCCTCGGCGAGCGCTGCCGTGGGCATCTCGCCCCGGTACCCGCGAAGCCCACGGATGCGCGAGGGGGGACCGTTGGCCGGTGGTCGCGGTGCGGTCACCTGGGCACGGTGCGGCATGTCCGGATACAGGAGCAGACCGTTCTCGATCAGGTCACCCTCGCGATTGACCCGACCGAGGATCGTGTTGAGCACCACCACGAGGTGTTCCGTGAGGCTCGACCGTGATGCCATGTTCGGGCCGGTGCCGGTCCCCGCCGTGCCCCGTGGCCCGGCGGCGAACAGCCGGGTCGCCGCCACGATGTCGTCGGCGTCGAGCTGGCAGCGTTCGGCCACCACGTCGAGCGTGAAGTCCTCGACCGATGCGGCGAGTTCGTCCATCTGGCTCACCCACCGCTCGCAGAACTCGTGGTCCTGGAGCCCCTCCTCGAGGACGATCCGGATCATGCCGGCGAGCAGTGTCGGGTCCTCGCCGGGGCGGATCTGCAGGTGGACGTCGGCGAACGATGCCAGTTCGGTACGGCGCGGGTCGATCACGATCAGCTTCATGCCCTCGGCCTTGCGGCGACGCATCACGACGAACGGGTTGGTGCCCTGCAGCCCGCCGATCGGGCCGTACGACGACACCATCGGGTTGTAACCGATCGCCATGTGGACGTCGGAGTCGGTGAAGTTGTGGTAGCCGGCCTCCCAACCTCCGAGGCGGAAGGCGGCGAGTCCTTTCGCCGGCTGGTCGATGGTGACCGACGTGTAGAACGACACCGAGTCGAGGCCTTGGTGGAAGGCGCGAGCCGCCGGGACCGCGACCGAGTTCTGGTACCCGCCGGTGCCCGTGTAGGAAGCGACCGCTCGGGGGCCGTAGGTGTCGATGATCCGCCGGAGCTCGCCGGCGATCTCGTCGAGTGCCTCCTTGCTGGTCACCTGTTCGAACGTGCCATCGGGGCGTCGCCGCAGCGGGGCTCGAAGGCGGTTCGGGTCGGCCATCTGATCGGGGAGCTGGCGGCCCTTGATGCAGGTGTATCCCTCGAAGAGCGGATCGTCGACGACGCCGCGCACCGCGATGACCTTGTTGTCGGCGACGTCGACCTCCATCGGACAACTCGCGTGGCACACGCGACAGAACGTGTGCCGTGTCGTGGCGTCGGTCGCCGTCGTCTCCGAAGTCGCCGATGTCGCCGAAGTTCCCGTGGATGTGATGGATGCTGTTGGTGGCATTCGCGACCCCCTCGATCGTTTCCGTACGTTCATAAACTAACCCGTCGGCTAGTTTCGTGGTGCAGCGGGCCGAATCGGGCCTGCACGTCGCTATTGGGACAGTCACTACCTGGGGGGTTCATCGGTGCCACATCGTCGTGAGTTCGGGTCGGGCCGATGACGCGGCCCTTTCGCTTCGGGCTGCAGAGCTACGGCGCCTCGAGTCCGCAGGACTGGCGCGACCAGGCCCGCCATGCAGAAGCACTCGGCTTCAGCACCTTCAGTGTGGCCGACCATGTGATCGGCCCCGGGCCGGCGCTCGCTGCGACGAACCACCCGGTGCAGGACGTGGCCGCTGTCCCCGCCATGGCCGTCGCCATCGAAGCAACCGACACGATCAGCATCGGCGCCCGGGTGTTCTGTGTCGACTACCGCCAGCCGGTCATGTTCGCGAAGGAACTGGCGACGCTCGCGTTCTTCGCCGAGGGTCGTCTCGAGATCGGCATCGGCGCTGGATGGTTGCAGGGCGAATACGAGGCGATGGGTGTCTCCTGGGACCGTGCCGGCGTGCGCCTCGATCGCTTGGAGGAGAACATCGCGCTCATCCGAGCACACTTCGCCGACGGCGAGATCGATCTGGACGGCCCGCACGTCCACGCGGTCGGATTCGAAGGTGTCCCCAAGCCGGCCACCGGGCTGCCGCCGATCATGATCGGTGGCGGTGCGGAGCGCGTGCTCGGCATCGCCGGGCGTGAAGCCGACATCGTGAGCCTCAACTTCGACAACCGCTCGGGGGCGATCGGCGCTGCCGGGGTCGGCAGCAGCACAGCTGAACTCACGGCACGGAAGATCGAGTGGATCCGCGCCGGCGCGGGCGATCGCTTCGACGACATCGAGATCGAGATCGGGGCGTACTTCACGGTCGTCACCGACGACCGCGACGACACCGTCGCCAAGATGGCGCCAATGTTCGCGCTCGAACCCGCGGAGTTCGCCGTGCACCCGCATGCGCTGATCGGCTCGGTCGACTCGATCTGCGACCAGCTCGTCGAGCGGCGCGAGACGTACGGAATCTCCTACGTGACCTTTCCGGCTCGCATGGTCGACGCCGTCGCCCCGATCGTCGAGCGGCTCACCGGAACCTGACCCGCGAGCACAGCGAATCTCCAACAGAAGATCCAACAAAGGACGGACATGAAAGTCGGAATCAACCTGCCATCCCAGTTCCCCTTCGGGAGCACGGTGCAGATGATGGAGGTGTACGAGCAGGTCGGGTTCGATTCGTACTGGTCGCCCGACCACATCCTCGGGGTGTTCCACCCGGCGCTGTGGAAAGACATCCCGCTGTCCGACCTGGCCGCCGACCCCGACGCGTTCTACGACCCCTTCTGCTACGGGGCCGTCGTCGGCACGATGACCGACAAGCCGTTCGGGATCTCCGTCACCGACGCCACCCGGCGAGGTGCGGCCGACCTGGCCAGGACCGCGCTCACGTTGAACGACTTGAACCCGGGAGGCTTCATTCTCGGCATCGGCTCGGGCGAAGCGGAGAGCCTCGTTCCGTTCGGCTACCCGTTCGAAACGCCCGTGTCGATTCTCGCCGATGTCCTGCGCGACCTGCGGTCGCTGCTCGACACGGGATTGATGGCCGACGGGGGTGTCGGGCGAATGGGCCTGCCGCTCGAGGCCGAGGGACGCGGGAAGCCGCCCGTCTGGGTGGCCGGCCACGGACCGCGGATGTTGCGTCTGACCGGTGAGTACGGCGACGGCTGGCTTCCTGCATGGTGGATGAAGCCCGAGGAGTACGGCGCGAAACGCCAGATCATCGCCGACCATGCAGCGGCCGCCGGACGGCCCGCACCGGTGAGTTCCCTGCTGCCGTTCGTGCTCTTCTCCGAGAGCGCCGAAGCGGCCCACGAGATGTTCGAACGTGAGCCGCTCGGCAAGCTGTTCGGCCTGTTCGCGATGGGCCACATGTGGGAGGCCCACGGTCTGGTCCACCCGCTCGGCAACGATTCGAAGGGCTTCGTCGACGTCATCATCCACGATCTCGATCCCGATGAACTCCGCGACATCGCGTTGACGATCCCCTTCGAGATGGTGCAGGAGGTGCTCTTCGTCGGCAACACCGAAGAGCTCACGAGCCAGTTCGAGGGATACGCCCGCAACGGACTCGAACACGTCGTGTTGGCGAACATCACCGGCGTCGTCGGCGGTATGGACGAGATCCTGGCACGAGGCATGGAGTTGCCCGTGCTCAAGCAGATGCTGGCCGACCTCTGACGAACTCACTGATCAACCCGATGCCCGACCCTCTGCCCGACCCTCTGACCGACCATCCGATCCAGCACCCGTCGATCCAGGAGCAACCATGACCACCGATCTCACGACGTTCAACCCGTTCGACTCGGACACGCTGCAGTGCCCCTTCCCGCACTACGCCCAGATGCGCGACGAACAACCTGTCCTCTTCATCGAAGCGGT
>JANNNB010000384.1:0-1710 GCA_031398325.1 Actinomycetes bacterium | reverse complement strand
CCCGGGAAGAAGTCTTCCTGCATCAGGTAGCTGCTCGAGCCGATGTTGATGATCGATCCGTTCTGTGCAGCGATCATGCCTGGCGCCACGGCCTGGATGGCGAAGAAGTAGTGCCTGAGGTTCGTGTTGAGGCGATCGTTCCAGTACTCGACTGTCATGTCCTGCCACTCGTGTCGCTCGTCGCTCGCGGCGTTGTTGACGAGCACGGTGATGCCGCCGAGGTCGGCGTGGGCCTGTGCGACTGCGGCCTGCAGCGCTTCGATGTCGACCAGGTCGACCTCGTAGAAGCGCGGGGTGTGACGTGGCTTGCGACACCGCTCGATCGTCTCGGCCGCCCGGCCCGCATT
Source organism: Actinomycetes bacterium (assembly GCA_031398325.1). Taxonomy (GTDB): domain Bacteria; phylum Actinomycetota; class Acidimicrobiia; order Acidimicrobiales; family Ilumatobacteraceae; genus Sva-07. Next base: position 1,363 of record JANNNB010000384.1, on the reverse strand, counting down.
GACATCGAGGAAGCCAACCTTGGAGCCCTGTGCGGTGAACTGTTCGACGAGCGCGGCGCCAATGCCGTCGGCGCCCCCGGTGACGAGGACGGTCCGGTCGACCAGCGACGGGTACGACGCATAGTTGACAGTTGGTCCGGCAGGCGGAGTGGTGGTCGAATCGGTCATCGTTGCTCCTCGTTGCTACTCGTTGTTCCTCGTCATGGTTGGGAATACCACAGGGCGTGCAGCCGTGTTGCGTGCTCGGCATTCAGCGATCGAGGCGGTGTGTCGCCGGCAAGTATCGCTGCGACCTGCTCGACGCTGCTGGCGGCCTGGGCATCGGCATTCTCCGAGGTCAACCCGCCGAGGTGAGGCGTCGCGACGACTCCCGCGAGCGCGGCCAACTCTGGCGAGGGGCGTTGATCCGCGCCGCGACCCACGTCGAGTCCGAGTCCGCCGAGGCGACCCGAAATCAATGCGTCGGCAACGGCTGCGTCGTCGAGCAACTCGCCACGACTCACGTTGATCAGCAGGCTTCCCTGGCGCATCAACGCGAGTTCCGGCGCCCCGATGAGGTTCTCGGTTTCGGGTGACCCCGGTGCCAGCGGAAACACCACGTCGGCGTTGCGCAGCAGCTCGTCGAAGCCGACAAACCTGACGCCGTCCACACGTGGGTCGGCGATGAATGGGTCGTGAACCAACACCTCCATACCGACTGCCACCAGCAGCTCGGCGAGATGTGAGCCGATTGCCCCGTACCCGATGATGCCGGCCGTCCGCCCTTGCAGCTGCCGTCCGGTTCGTTGTGCCGGCACACGCCCAACTGCATACTCCGCCGTCGAGACGGTGATGTTGCGCGCCACGGCGAGAAGCAAGCCCAGGGCCATCTCAGCGGTCGAGGCCACGAAGGTCTTGTCGGCTCTGGCAATCAGCACGCCGTTGGCTGATGCTGCATCGACGTCGATCCTGCTCGTGTCGACGGCACATCGGAGGAAGGCAACCAGCTGCGGGAGCTGCTCGAAGACGGCAGCGTCCCCCGGAGTGGATCGGTGGGCGACGATCACGTCACACCCGGCTGCCGCATCGATCAACTCGGTGGTCGAGAGGTCGCGTGCTGTCGGATTCTGCACGACCTCGGCCATCTGGGCGAGGTGGGGAAGCGCCCGACCGTAGTACGCGTCGAGGTCCTCGGGATTGTGGGTGAGGAACACTCGCAAGGGGGTCGACACGAATCCAGCGCTCGCGCCGCTCACGACCCGAGGGCCGCCGCCAGCTGCTCGTAGGCATGGTCGGGCATCGACGTGTAGAGCAGCTCGGCCCCAGCGAATCGGCGGGCCTCGTCGGCGAGCGCAGCAACGTGCACATGGTCGGCCAGGATGAC